>NZ_MJMG01000001.1:0-63714 GCF_001752665.1 Wolbachia pipientis
AATGTCGTCTTCCCATGATCTACATGCCCTATCGTCCCTACATTCACATGCGGCTTCCCAAATGCTGTTGTCATTTTTCGCCCAAAAATAAATAATAATAAGAACTATATTAACTCTAATTTTGTTACAATACAACAAAAAAAAGAGCGGATAGTGGGATTCGAACCCACTCCACTAGCTTGGAAGGCTAGAGCTCTGCCAATTAAGCTATACCCGCAACACGTGGAGGAGGTAGGATTCGAACCTACGTACGCAAAATGCGGGCAGATTTACAGTCTGCTACCTTTAGCCACTCGGTCACTCCTCCATTTTTCTTACTTAATACTAAATACCTAGATTCACAAAATCAAGTAATTAATCCAGGAATTTTCACATATTAAATAATAGATTTCTTTCGTAATCAGACCAATAAACTTTTTCAGTATTATAAATTCAGTATTAAACATTTCGAAAAAGGTCTATTCTTGTTGAAGCAGATGTGCCGTTACCAAGACTCGAACTTGGGACCTCGTCATTACCAATGACGTACTCTACCACCTGAGCTATAACGGCTGTATTCAAATAATACATATAAAATAAGATAAAAGGCTAGTAAAAGCTTTTTTATAACTTATAACCTTACCATGAATTATAACAGAATGCTGAGATTTGCTTATAAATAATTTTCTACATTAAAAATGCACCAGAATAGTAATGAAATATTGCTTTACGTACCGCTATCCCAGAACTTGCTTGTTGTAGAATAATCTTATCAGTTATATCACTACTTATCTCTGTCCCTCTATTAACTGGCCCTGGATGCATAATAATAACATCTGGCTTTGCATGTAAAATTTTCTTTGAATCAAGTCCATATAAATGGAAGTATTCCTTTGTAGAAGGTATAAAATAGCCATGATTCATACGTTCTTTCTGTAATCTTAATAGCATAATAACATCAGCATCATTGATACCTTCACTTAATGAATAATGAATCGACGCTATTTCAGAAAAATGCTTACATACGAGAGTTGTTGGCGCAATCAAGCTTATTTTAGCACCCAGCATACTTAATAATCTAATATTTGACCTAGCAACCCTACTATGTAAAATGTCACCACATATTACAACTTTAAGTCCATTTATACGTTTTTTGTGATTTTTTATTACTAGATAATCTGCAAGGGCTTGCGTAGGATGTTCATTCTGTCCATCACCTGCATTAATTACTGAATGTTTGACATATTTTGCTAAGTCACTGACTATGCCACTATTCTGGTGTCTGATTATCATAAAATTGCTTTCCATTGCGTCTAATGTTTTAATCATATCCTTTAAATCTTCTCCCTTATTTATGGAGGAAGATTGTATAGGTAGAGTTAATACATTTGCACCTAAGCTTTTTGCAGCTATTTCAAAAGATGCTAGTGTACGTGTTGAGTTTTCAAAAAACAGGTTAATTATTGTTTTACCTTGTAATACACTGCTATTTTTCTCATTAGTATACCTATTAGCCAATATAATTATATTTTCTATGTCATTGACAGTAAGGTCGGAAATTTTTAGCAGATTCTTTCTGTATCCCTTATTGCATTGTAAGTTGTTCTGCCAAACCACACGCTTCAGATAATATCATTCTTAGTTTTAGGTTGAGCCCCAAAGTTCGATTGTTGTAATAGCTTTTCTAACTTATACTCGTTATGACTATAATGACCGAGATTGCCTTGCATATATTCCTTGCACCTTCCAACCAATAGATTAAATAAATCATTGGCAGATACTTTCTTGTCCGCTATTTCATATAAAGCAACAATAGTACTTTTATGATTTTTAGATCTGGCTACTTGACCGGATCCTATACTTAAGTCATGCGCCCTTTGACTTGCTAACAATACCAACTTAAAGCGATTACTGATTTGTTCTATACACTTTTCAACGATAAATTCAGTCATGCCATCACCTAGTAAACCTTACTTTTACATGATAAAAGTCATGATGTCAATTCATTCTGATTGTGTTCCCCTATCGTTATAGTGACATGATAATCTAATTTTGTAAGAAATACTAATAACCTTTCTAATGAAAAACCTTCTATTTTCCCATTGTTAATTTGAGAAACTTTAGGTTGATCAATACCTAGCTTTTCAGCAGCATCCGTTTGTTTTAAATGTTTTTTTTCTATAGTGTCTTTCATTATACCAAGTAATTTCCTCTTTATTTCTAAACTATTAGAGTTGTTTAGTGATATTGTCGTCATAACTTCTCCTTATTTTATCAAGATTATTTAACATTTTATACATATTACCTAACAAAGTAAAAATAATTATTAATATAATATTCTTTAAAAGAATACAATAATCAATAACAAAATTTACTATATTTTAACATTTTTATAAATTTTTATTTACTAAATTTTTAATAACTTTAGCATGTATTTTATATAAAAAAATTGTTTTCAGCAAGAATAAGTTTCGTTTTGTTATATATAAATTATTTATATTTTAAAACTGAAAAAGCATGTAAAAATAAATAATATTAATGTTTTATTCTCATGATAAATAAAGATATTGCAGTAATTATGGGCAGTGAATCAGATTATAGCACTATGATTTATGCTGCTAATATGTTAAAAGTACTTGAAATTTCATATGATATGTTTATTATATCAGCACATCGAACACCTGATAGACTATTTAACTTTGCTAGGTCTGCACAAGCTAATGGTTTCAAAGTTGTCATAGCTGGTGCAGGAGGTGCAGCACATTTACCTGGCATGGTTGCATCTTTAACTTACTTACCTGTTATAGGTGTTCCAATACAAAGTAAGCAGTTAAATGGCTTAGATAGTTTACTCTCAATAGTGCAAATGCCAAAGGGTGTACCAGTTGCAACGATGTCTATAGGAGAAAGTGGTGCATATAATGCTGCGATTGCTGCAGCATCAATTTTATCAATTTCTGATAATAATATTGCTAATAAACTAAAAAGATGGAGAGATCAACAAACAATAGAAGTAGCAGAGAAACCAGCTTAGTAGATAATTCTATCAGCACAATTTTGGATTGATTGACAAATATTTTCCATAATACTTGGCTTTTCTATTGTTGGTGCTGTTATATATGTTGAATTTGGTTTCCGTGTCTGGTACATTAGCTCTTCGCGAGTATATTTTTCTGCAATATTTGACTTATATTTTTCTGTTATTAAAGCTGCTAATTCAGGAAGTATTACAGCAATATTTTTTTGGCTACTAGCAGCACCAACACCTTCAATTGTGATAACATAATTTTCTTTATTGAGTGCATTATCTTTCAATAGCTTATTTATTTCTCTTTGAATCGCTATTTCCTGACGCTCAATGTATGGATTATTGCTTATAAGTAAAATACTAAAGTTTTTTTGATCGGCAAACTCTTTTTGGAAAATCTTTTTAATTAAAAATTCCCCTGCACTACGTCCAGTACTAACAGTATCAACCCTTCTTTTTTTATCTTTATGAGATGCATCTATGATAATAACTTTTTTATTGATAAGCTTGTTTGCTAAATCTTGAGCCATTATAGCTTCTGTAATTTTTTTACCACCTATGTCCTTGTAATTTAAGTAAGTTCTTCCTGGATAGAGACCTAAAGGACATTCCTGACTTTGTTCATATTTTATAAACTTTTTCTCATTAAGTGTAACTTTGTTATCAGATGCTAGTTTTAGCATATACTCTTTACCATCGTGAGTATCTCTTGGTGTGAGGTTTAAAATATCTACATCTGGTTTTTCCTTTTGCAATTCACCCTTTGTAACAGTATCGAGACCATCAATTTCAACCCATAGCGGTCTGTCACCTGTCAGTATTATAGTATCATGTTTTATTTTGACTTTTTCTGCAAGTTCATTATAATATATAATACGTTTTATTAAGCCTTTTCTAGATGCTCCAGTAATCCATGCTTCATCATATGCTTGTTTTTTATGAAGAACTTCATTTAGCATATTAAATGCTTCTGCTGCTTTTATGTATTCATTTGTGTGCTGATTTTGATTTATAGAGCTTTCTGCTGTTAACTCATAACGTTCTTGTCCTATTTCTCGTTTAAAAAGATTTTGTGTGACATATAATATCCAAGCCTTAATATCTTGGACACCCATGTTTTCTACTTCTTCTTTAAATAAGTTTTTGCGTAATAATGCAGGATTGTATCTGTTCTTATCGACTCCTGCTGCATTTAAGCTCTTTACTACCGAGCGGAATACCATTTCAGGATGTCCTGTTTTATCAAATGATGATATATCATGCCATAATTTATCTGCATTGAAATAGCCAGATAAATAGAAAACATTCAGTAAGGCTTCTTGTTGAGGCTTATTCAAAGAAAGTTCATTGGAGGCTAATTCAAATTTCGAAGGTTTTAAGGAATACCTTATAAAAGGGTATGATACACTGATTATAATAAACAGAGGTAAAGTAAGTAAAAGATTTTTTCTGCACATGGGTAACATAATTTTTTTTAAAAATGCCTTTTTAAAATGGTAGCATAATATTTTTTAAGCAGCAATCAGTACTTAGTTAGAGCATAATATTTACATGTCCCATTTTACGGTTATCCCTAGCTTCTTTTTTGCCATATATAGTCAGATTAGCTTTTTTATGATTTAAATATTTATGAGCGTTACGTATATCATTGCCTATAATATTTTTTGTCATACATGGATAACGTAATACTACTTCCTGCATCGGCAATCCACATATTATCCTAACAAGCTGTTCAAATTGACTAATATTACAAGCATCTAAACTCCAATGACAAGAATTATGAGGTCTTGGAGCAATTTCATTTACAAGAAGTTCCTTATTCTTAGTAACAAAAAATTCAATAGCTAAAATTCCTACTATATCAAGTGCATGTACTATTTTTGTTGCGGTTCGTTGAATTTGTTCAGCCAAATTACTGTCTATTTGAGCTGGTACAGTTGAAGTATATAATATTCCATTAATATGGTAATTTTCTGCTACAGGAAAAAATTCTATCTTATGCTCTCTGTCTCTTGCAACAACTATTGAAACTTCCTTTAATAACTCAACACTAGACTCAAGAATATATTCTGTATTCCAGCTTAAAATAGAATTTAAAGAGTGAATTTGGTCTATTGAGGTGATTAAATATTGTCCTTTGCCATCGTAACCCATTTCTGTGGTTTTAAGCCTCATTGGAAAACTAAAGGTTTTACTTTTCTCAAGCAACTCATCATAATTTTTTATACTTGTATAATAAACAGTTTTTATATCTAAATTTTTAATAAAATCTTTTTCTCTAAGTCTGTTTTGTGAAACATATAGTGCAGTTCTTCCTGGACAGAAATCTATCTGACTTAAAATTTCGTGACATGGAACATTTTCAGAATCTATAGTGACAAAATCTACACTTTTTGTAAAAGTTTCTAAAGCATCATCATCAGAAAACTGTGCTATTGTGACATTATCGGTTATGCAACATGCAGGATCATCTTTAGAGTTAGCAAATATATATGTTCTATATCCGAGTTTCGCTGCAGCAATGGCTATCATCTTACCCAACTGTCCACCGCCAATTATTCCTATTGTTTTTAAGTAGTACATCTTGAAAAGTTTATAATCAGATATATAATAAATATATAACAAGTTAAAGTTTTTCCAGTGACTATAGAGTATACATTAACTACTAATTTTGTCAAAGTGACAGTACTACCAGTTTATGTAGAGGAACATTCCATTCCTTACGAAAATTGCTATGTGTGGATGTATAATGTTAAAATACAGAATCAGAGTCAATCTACTATACAATTATTGAGTCGCTATTGGCAGATAATAGATTATACAGGAAGAGTTAATGAAATTAATGGTATTGGGGTTACTGGAGAACAGCCTGTAATAAAGTCTGGCGAAACATTTAGGTATACAAGTGGAACCTATTTAAGTACTCCATCAGGAATAATGCAAGGTAGATATGAATTTCTTAATGAAGACAATACACAACTATTTAATGTTATAATACCAACTTTTTCCCTAGACAGTCCATACTATACTGTTAAACCGCATTAACAGCTTTATTTAATCTAGTAATAATATTTTCTTTGCCTATAAAAACTAGCAATTTTGCAAGTTCTGGTCCACTTTCTTTCCCTGTTAGGATTAAACGCAATTGTCTAAACAACTCTTTTGTTTTTATATCAGTTTTTTGTTTAATTGCATTCACCCATTTTTGTAGTGTATTTTGATCGAAATTATCTTGTGGAAATGTATATGATGCAATTTGTATTAATTCCTTATTAGTAGGGATACAGTCTAAATTAGTAGTAATACATTCTAAATCAGATTGGCATATATGCCACCACTCAATAACGTCAGAAAATTTTCCTATGTTATTCCTTATAAAAGACCAAAATTCTGAAGAATGTATACCTTCCTTACTTAAACGCTCTGCTACCACTTCAAATGGCATTTTTTGTAAAACTTTACTGTTTGATTTGTAAACCTCATCTATATTAAATTGTAAAGATGCGGAACTAAACTTTGTGATTCCGAATGAATTAATTAACGCTTGCATATCAATATATGACTCTACTTGTTCTGAAGTGCCAAGCTTTGTTAGATAACTATCGAGTGCTATTGGCTCAATACCACTTTCTTTTATAAACTTTACATCTAACCCACCAACTCGTTTTGATATTTTACTATCTGCAAAATGCAGAAGAGGCAGATGTGCAAAAACTGGAATTTTTGCTTTTAAAGCTTTGATCAATTGTATTTGTATAGCAGTATTAGTTATATGATCTTCCCCTCGTATAATATGTGTTATATTAAAATCAATATCATCAACAACAGAAGGTAACATATATGTATAATTTCCATCTTCTCTTTTAATTACAGGATCACTTATGCTATTTATTTTCATATCTATTTTTCCCTTAATCTCATCATTCCATTTGATAGGTTCATCTTGATTTAACATAAACCTAAAATGCGGCTTACGTCCTTCCTGCATATATTGGCTTTTTTTTTCCTTAGTTAACAAAAGAGCTTCCCTATCATATGTAGGTGGCAACCCTTGTTTTAACTGTAATTTTCTTTTTATTTCTAGTTCTTCTTTAGTTTCGTAACATTCGTAAATGTACCCATCTTTAATTAATTGTAATAATACGTCGTCATATAGATTAAAGCGCTCTGATTGCTTAAATTGCATATCCCAATCTATGCCAACCCATCTTAAATCCTCTATAATACTTTCTATATATTTAATATCTGAACGTTGGATATCGGTATCATCAAAGCGTAAAAAAAACTTCCCATTCTTGCTGCGTGTATATAGCCAACAGATTAAAGCTGTACGAATATTACCTACATGTAGATAGCCCGTTGGGCTTGGAGCAAATCTTGTCAACATTTATCTTCACACTTATTTACATATATACTTTTAACTACCTAGTTTTCTCTTTAAAAGAGTTATGAGCAAAAATATAATTAACAGAAGGTAATACTAGGAATTACACTTATTACAGACAATATAATACAAATCCTTCCAACTTTAGTACTACTAGAAAATTCTTTAAGTTCCTGCATTTTTATTTTTAAATTATCAGATAACTCATGCATGATTTATTATATATTAAGTCTCAATGGTATAACCATAACATAATAAGCTGTAATGTTCAATAATAAACCTTAAATTCTCTTTTTAACCTTTTTCTCCTTTGCTAAAACTTATTTTATGCTATTTTCACAAATATCTCGCAGTATTCTTGTAGGGTTTTATTTCCCAGGTAGTGTGCACTTATGGAACCAGGAAGATACAATAGACCCATTGCGAAACAGAAAATTATTGTAAAAGCGTAAAAAATGTACCTTTTTGATAAAATTTTTCTTGTTTTAAAGGCTATCCAATTTAATAGTTTTTTGGACCCCATAGAAATCTTCTAAGCATTAATTTCGCAAAAGGTCTATTGTTTGCTCAATTTTCTAACAAGCTTTTAATTTTTTTAATGGTCAAACTTGTACTTTTAACTATTGTTTCGATAGGAATTTTTGCCTTAAGCATATTTTGTGCAATTTCGATTTTTTCTAATTTCCTTCCTTCTACTCTCCCTTCAACCCTTCCTTCAGCCCTTTCTTTTGCAGTGATATCATCAAGTTTTTGTTCTAAAATAGCCTGTTCATCACGAATCCTTTTTACCTCACGATCATATGTTCTGCACTCTTCATCAGACCAATAATACATATCTAATTCCTTATATGCATCTTTTTCTACTATAAGGGTAAGGGTATATCATCAACTGAGGTATGTTCTTGTATGTCAATTCCTTCTCCAAAACCAGTACCTGGGTTGTCAGGTAATGCGTACCACAATGTATACAGCGTTGAGCATATAGATACGAAAGCAGCTAACATATAACTTACCGCACCCAAGTTGAAAGTATATATAACATTTGCGCTTAAAACAATAGGTACATCTTGAGTTTTCCTTATGTTATAAAAGTAAAATCCTAATGCAATTAACACGAAATTTAGCACATCAAAATAAAGTGAACTTTTATCGTCTTTATTAAAATCACAGTAGCAAGTTATAGGTTGCAATACTAGAATGAGCAAGATTGTTGAAATAGCATCAGCTCTTTTACCGCATAATCTTAAGACTGTTAATATTGTTATTAAGTCAATCACTAAACTTGCTATCTTGCCTATTATTTCTAACATTAATTCTTTTTTTGCTTTTTCTGTTAATTTATTATCTTTTCCTTCAATAAGCTCTTTTATCTCTAGAATAGTGTTTAAAACAGATAAACTAGCTAATGGAACCTTGATAATTTCTTTTGTGAATTTGCGTGAGATTAAGATCCAAACAGCATATGTATTAATAAAATCACAATCAAATTTCAGCAAAAAATCACATGCTAATGCTACAGATTTATTTGCAACGCTAACCCCCTTTCTACGCTTACTTTTATGTAATTCCTGTATAAGGTGTAGCATATTACTTCCCTATTAATTATACTCATATGTTATCACATTATTTAATCTTAATAAAGTATTAAATATTTACTAAGTTTTAGAGAGAATATCGATCAACTCTTTGCTGTACAGAGTCAGTATATTATCTAAAATTTCATAATCTAATGATACAGTGACCATTATTATAAATGACAGGAGCTGCTGATGTTTGAAAATTCCAGTAAATATACAAGTAATATTGAATTACATTCTGCCGTTAAAAAAAATAATTCAGAAAGAATTAGTGAGCTTATAAAAAATGGGTGTGATATAAATGTAAAGGATCCCGATAGTAGTGACAACACTGCTCTACATATAGCTAGTGCAACAGGTAATTTGCCTATTGTAAAGCTCCTGATTAAGGAAGGGAAAGCTGATATTAACGTACAAAATAATTACAAAGACACTCCTTTAATCTTAGCCATTCAGAACAAGCACTTCGACGTAGCACAACATTTGGTAAAAAAAGACGCTGACATTAATGCGGCAAACCAGTATGGTAATACCCCTATATCTTATGCTATACGGGGTATGGAACATGCTATCCGGAGTATAGAACTTAAAGATAAAGTCTATATATCTGACTACTCAAATATAATTAAACATATGCTTGGAAAACAAGTCACTGAAAATAAATTTGATTTTTTTGCAGATATAGGTACAGTTATGTGTTGTGATAACGAACATGTAAGTTATTATATATATCAAGATTGGAATTTGACTGACAAACAATATCAAGGAATCACATATGATAATTTTTCATGCCCAACCATGCATAGGAATGTTCAAGATTCATTAAAAAAATCAAATTTAACTACACTTGAGCAAGATAAAATAATTGCACTAGCCATTAATGAGAATGGAACAGTAAAAAAAGCATACTTATGCAATGAATATGGCAAACCACGTACTCAAGATGAACAGGAGGTGATAAATTCACTTGTTAATAAACAACCGCTATATATTTTTTCAAATAGATCTGTAGACAGTACAGCTGAAAATGACGTTGTGAGTAATGGTGATGATGCCCCCCCTGATAATAATACCGTTCAATCGTCTACTGATGATAGTACTAGCAGTAATGATGGTATAATTATAGGGATAGTTTGTGCCTTTGTAGGTCTAATATCATTTTTATTATTTTGGTGGCATGATAGCGAACATAATTACCAGGAAACTACTACTGGGGTTGAAAGTCACAATTTATCTTTTTCCACTGACTTAGAAAACCAACACTCACATAACGACATATCTCTTATGTAGTGGGAATCTATCATGTGTTACTGCATAAACCCTAATTGCAAACCCCCTCATCTAAGTGACAACAGAAACAAAACTTGTGACGCTGTATTCATTTTTTCCCTTCATCTTGTTTATCCACATCTTGATAATCAGAGTCTACAACTTTCTCTTCCGCATTTGAAGAAGTAGAAGAAGACGCAGCACTTTGCTGAGATGCATTATACATTGCTTGCCCAAGCTTCATTGATAATTGAGATAAATTGTCAACTTTCTGCTGTATAGAATTGGTATCATTAATATCATTTGATTTATTAGCTTCTTTTAAGTCATTAACTGCATTTTCTATAGCAGATTTGTCTTCAGGAGAAACTTTATCACCATATTCTCTTAATGATTTTTCAGTAGAATGCACTAAACTATCAGCATTATTCTTCACTTCTATAAATTTCTTACGTTTTTCATCTTCTTGTGCTTTTTCTTCAGCTTCTCTTACCATACGCTTAATTTCCTCATCAGATAAGCCTCCTGAGGACTGAATGCGTATACTTTGCTCTTTTCCAGTAGCTTTATCTCTTGCAGAAACATGTACTATTCCATTTGCATCTATATCAAATGTAACTTCAATCTGTGGCATTCCACGAGGAGATGGTGGTATACCTTCTAAGCTAAACTGACCTAACAATTTATTATCAGCTGCCATTTTTCTTTCCCCTTGATATACTTTAATTGTTACAGCTGTTTGACTATCCTCTGCAGTTGAAAATACTTGAGATTTTTTAGTAGGAATTGTAGTATTGCGCTCAATAAGCGGAGTTAGTATTCCCCCTAAAGTTTCAATACCAAGAGAAAGTGGAGTAACATCTAGCAATAATACATCTCTTACATCGCCTTGTATTATACCTGCTTGTATTGCAGCACCAATTGCTACAACCTCGTCAGGATTAACTCCTCTATGTGGATCCTTGCTAAAGAATTCCTTAACTTTTTCTATTACTTTTGGCATACGTGTCATACCACCAACCAAAACAACTTCGCCTATTTGATTAGAAGATAACCCAGCATCATCAAGAGCTTTTTTACAAGGAATCATCGTACGCTCTATTAAATAATTTACTAAACTTTCAAGTTTTGCCCTTGTTAATTTCATGTTTAAATGTTTTGGACCACTTGCATCAGCTGTAATGAAAGGTAGATTGATTTCAGTTTCCATTGCACTAGATAGCTCAATTTTAGCCTTTTCAGCAGCCTCTTTGATACGTTGCATTGCCATAGGATCATTTTTTAAATCAATACCGCTGCTTTTTTTGAATTCATCAAGTAAATAATTAACTATAGTATTATCAAAATCTTCGCCACCAAGATATGTATCACCATTAGTAGATTTTACCTCAAAAACCCCGTCACCAATTTCAAGTATTGAAACATCAAATGTACCACCTCCCAGGTCATAAACTACTATTGTATGTCCATGCTGCTTATCAAGTCCATAAGCAAGCGCTGCAGCAGTAGGTTCATTAATTATTCTTAATACATTTAATCCAGCAATCTTTCCAGCATCCTTAGTTGCTTGGCGTTGTGAGTCATTAAAATAGGCAGGCACAGTAATTACAGCATCAGTTACTTCTTCTCCAAAGTAAGCTTCTGCTGCCTCTTTTAAATTCTGTAATATAAATGCACCTATCTGACTAGGAGAATATTCTTTTGTAACATTATTATTATCAACCGTTCTAACCCATGCATCACCATTTTTTGCTGCAAATACTTGATAAGGTACATTTAAATTTTTTACATCAGGATCATCATATCTGCGTCCTATCAATCTTTTAGTGGCAAAAAACGTATTACGTGCATTAGTTGTAGCTTGCCTTTTCGCAGGAGCACCAACTAATCTCTCCCCAGACGAAGTAAACGCAACTGTAGATGGGGTAGTTCTTGCTCCTTCCTTATTTTCTATAACTTTAGCATCCTTACCTTGCATTATTGCAACACAAGAATTCGTTGTACCTAGATCTATGCCTACTGTTCTTCCCATAAGAATACTCCCTTTTTTATATATGCATTATATTNTAATGAATCAAATACAAGATCACTTTTTGAATTTTAAAAAGCGTGAAAGCCACTTAGTTAACCAAAAGTTACTAACCTTTTTATCACTATACATATTTTCATCATTATACATATTTTCATCATTTTCGCTCTTCTTGAGCTGATATCCAAGATTTTTCAACGGCTCAGTATAATTATTAAAATGAACATCATCGCCATATTTTAAGACAAACTTATCTATATCTAAATTGTTATCTATATTGACATTTAATCTAATATTAAATTCACTTTCTATTGCCGTAACTGCATTACGTTTACAGTTAAAAATATGTGCTATAATTATTCCATTTGCTAGTAAATCAAAAGATTTATCTCTATTTTTATTTGCAACATGTTGTAAATCCCTGAGTATAGAAGTAGCAATTACTTCGCTGGATTTTATTCTACCAATCCCATTACAATAGAAGCATTCAGTAGTATTAATTTCTTGTATATTTGGTTTGATTCTTTGCCTAGAAAGCACCATTAAACCAAAATCATTTATGTAACTAAACTGAACTTTAGCCCTATCATTCTTAAATGCCTGTCTTACAGAAGATTCAACAGTTCTACAATACTGGTACCTTAACATATCAATAAAATCTATTACTATTAATCCTGATAAACCCCTAAGGTTTACCTGTCGTGCTATTTCAGAAACTGCTTCCATATTAGTCCTGTAAGCAGTTTCTTCTATGTTATCTTCTCCTGTCATTTTGCCTGAATTTACATCTATTGAAACAAATGCTTCAGTTAAAGTGATGATCAAAGACCCACCAGATGCTAATTTTACTCTGTTGCTGTAAAGTTCAGCTATCTGATCTTCAGCTGCATAATATGTAAATATTGGGATAGAACCTCTATATAACCTGGAACGTACTCTGCTACCCCTTAATACATTTCTGGTATATCTTCTAACTGATTCAAAAGCTTCTTTACCTGATACTACAATTTCAACGTTATCACTGCAAAAATCACGTATAGATCGCATAATGATATCTGCTTCATTATAAATTAATAAAGGAACATTGGTAGATGAAGCATTTTTTTGAATATCTTGCCACAAAGAGTATAAATAGTCATAATCTTGCTGTATTTCTTTTTTACTTTTGTCTGCACCTACAGTTCTAATTATCAAACCCAACCTCTTTGGTAAATTTAGTGAATTTAATATTTCTTTTAACTGTTTTCTGACATTATTGTCTTCTATCCTACGTGAAATACCACCTTTACTAAGAGCACTAGGCATTAGTACACAATACCTACCTACAAGTGTTATATAAGTTGTAAATGATGCACCTTTATTACCACGCTCTTCTTTAGTAAGTTGAACTAGTACTTTCTGGTTTACTGAAATTACATCTTGCAATTTATATTTTTTATATATAGGTACTGTTCTTGCAAAAATATTATCAGGCTTATTACTGTTTTTAGCAGGTAATTTGGCATTGTTTTTTTCAAAATCTATGTTAGCATCAGAATCATTATTTTCTTTATCATTACTTTCTTCTGCGTTACTTTCGATTAAATAATTTGCGGATAAAGTTTCTTTCTCTGTGTCTGAGATATTAAAGTAATCTAACGATATTTCTGCAAATGGTAAAAAGCCTTGCTTATTTTTACCATATTCAATAAATACCGCTTGTAAGGATGGCTCTATACGCTTGACATAAGCAACATATATATTGCCTCTCAGTTGCTTTTTTTCTTTAAATTCTTGTTCAAATTCTACAACCTTATTATTCACAGATAAGGCAACCCTAACTTCACCAGAACAGATAGAACTTTCTATTAATAATAACTTTTTATCACTACTTACCACTTAAACACCGATTATTTTAAAACTGCCTATTGTAATAAGTTATTTAATACGTTATTTCTTGTCAAGATTTATAGCGATTGACTTTGGTATTGTACTAAGTATACAATTAAATTTATTTATTAATGTAGGTATGGCTAAGAAAAATGTTTCGCTACTTGTAAAACTGGTCAGTACTGCAACAAAGAAAACAGCAACTGGTGAAGAAAAATTAACGGGTTGTTTTTACATAAAAAAGCGTAACCCAAAAAAGCTTACCAAAAAACTGGAATTTAAAAAGTATGATCCAGTTGTTAGGAAACATGTTCTATTTAAAGAAGAAAAATTGAAATAGTTTTTTTATAGTAGATATCTAGTTGCTTTACTGTTGTTTTGTTTTTTGTATGCCAAACTAGTGTGATTTGCACTACGTACTGCCTATTCCAGGCTTACACTGTTAATATAATTGTATATAAGCTTGAGAAGACCAAGCTATTTTGCCTTGCCGCCTCATGTTTGGTCTTCATTATGTTACTTATATAAATTGCAAATGGTATTTCGTAATATTGTAAATTATGTGTAGCATGTATTAAGACAGCAAATCACAATAAAACAGCCAGAAGTTAATATAATTACTCATATTATCTATATTTGCATCACTGTCTGCTATCTTATTTGTAATATTATCAGGTTCTATGTATAATTCAGGGAAAAAAGCGGTGCAGTCTTTGTCTCCAGCCATGTTTTCACAATTTTTTCGTCCAACTTCTCTTCCAATATAGTTAGATATAAATTCAGGGTCTTCATTATTTAGTGTAGCAATTTCAATTGTAGCGAAATATCTTTGTAATACATGACCCAATTCATGACTCATGAGTTCATCCATAAAAGGACCTTTGCTACATAATATATTATTGTGATATTGCAGACCCGCTACCTCTAGATCACTGCTCAGGCCAACACTTCTCGGATTAACTATGAACGGTCCAGTAATTAAAGCGTGATGTGTAGTAAAGTCAACTTGATTATTAAATATATATACCTTAATATTGTTAGAGAGTTCATCATAACAGAACAATTTGTTATATTCCGTCCATTCTCTATCATTAAAATCTATGCATGTTTTCCCGTGAGTATCTTTAATACACAGTTTCTTATCACAAATTTCAACAAGTTCCTTCTTATCATGAAAATCAATGCAAGTTTTCTGCTTGTAATAGCTAATACCAAATTTTGCTTTGAATGCTTCATAAGCACTTTGTATATCTGCTTCTACTTGTTTTTTGTCTTCACTTGTTAGTTCATCATAATTTACAATATAATCTATGTCTTTATACTGGAACTTAAATTGATTAGGTAATACATCCTCTATTTTTATTTGTCCAGTAAAGTCTTTTGATTCAGTGCTTGTATACAATTCATTACCATGATAAAGCACATCATTATAGCTTGCTATTGTCCCTGCAGGCAATCTTGGTATTGAAACAATTTCTTCACCTTTGTCATTATAAAAGTGAATTAAATTGTTTTTACCTTCATCTATCTGATAGCTCTTTATAGGATTTTCACAAACAAGATCATTACTACAATCGTAATAATCTTGACTCATTTCTACTACTTTTGCTGGATTGCCATCTAGATATTTGTGTAAATATTGAGAGATTAATTGTGGATAAGTATGTCCAGCATTGTTTTCTTTATTCATATCAGCGCCTTCTTGAACTAGGTATTTAACTATATCCACAATACCTTTTTCTCGATCAAGAAGCATATTGTACTGATTTAAACCAAATTGGGTTTTATGAATAATAGCTGAACTTAATGAATCAAATAATGCTTCTTTTTTTGATTCATGAATATTAACATTATTCTTAATTAGGTATTTCATGGTCTTGGCCACGATATCTTGTTCTGTGTATATTTTGTCTATAATGAACTTGTAACTATCATTATTACCAGTTATCACTTCATTTTGCTGAATGGTCAAATTTAATAAATCATGAATAATCGTGCGTGCAAATATATCTACATTTTTATCTGTTGTATTAACAGTAGAATTTTTTTCAACTATCCCTTTCATTGCATCTAAGGCATCTAAGATTTTTTTGCTATTATGAATTGAGTCTCTTGCTACGTCAGCCTGGTTTAGATTGTTAGAGCCATAGTTTTGTATTACGATATTTTGTATATAAGCTATATTTAGTAACAATTTAGCTATAAATGTAGCATTATCTGATGAATTTTGATCAAAATGTTTTTCAATGCATTCTGAGCAGTCTTTCTTAATCAGATCTGCGAAAATACTACCCGCCCTAGTCATATAATTAGGTGGTGCGCCAATTACATCATTAAGTATATACAGTATACTTTCTCCTTGCTTGGCAATGAACTTATAATCCAAGTCTGCTATCATTTTATTCTTTTGATTAGCAATGTCTAATAGAGCTTTAACGGCTAAGTGTAGAGGAGTATCTTTATTTATGTCTACTGCGTTAATGTCAGCATCTTTTGTGATTAAACGCTCTACTATATTTTTATGGCCATGCATAACAGCTAGGTGCAGTGGGGTGTGTCCATAACAATTTTCAATATGAACATTTGCACCTTTTGTAATAAGATCGTCCACCATGTTTACATGTCCATGTCTTGCTGCTAAATGTAAAGAAGTATATCCATTATTAGATTTTATATCTATACCAGTATTATTATGTGTTGTTAACAGTTGTGAAATATCCAAATTGTCAGCTTTGGCGTGAGCTGTAGAGTGTAAAGGAGTATACCCAATCTGATTTTGTACATTAATGTCAGCACCTTGCTCAATTAGGTATCTTGCTATCTCTAGTTTGCCATAGTAAGCAGCCAAATGCAACAGGGTAGCATTGTACTGAAGTTGTGTATCGATATCAACACCACTTGTGATTAAATTTTGAAATCCTGCTTTAAATTTATCTAGGTCGTTATGAATTATAGCCTGTACAAGTGAATTAGCAGATTCTTTTATGTTAGTATCAGTATGTACATATTGATCTTCAGCTCTATTCGTTAAGTCTATAATTATCTCATTAAATGTACTAGATAACTTATCAACTTTGTTATAGTGGCATGCTTTTTCCACTTTCCCTTTATTAAAGGATAATGCAATTACTGTATTTTTTTCAAATTCATCCGGAGATAGTTTTTTTAATGATTCGTGAATCCTTTTAACTTTGTTGTCATAGTATTCTTGAGGAAAGTCACTATTTACTACTGGATATATATAATATTTTACATGTTCTTTATCAAGAGAAATAACTTTATCTACATCTACTTTATTTTCAGTTACTTGTTTTCCAAGCATATATTTAATTATATCTGAGTATTTATTTGCATTCTCTGCATCTGCATGTTTCTCATATAGTGCTACAGCGTAAGATATAGGGGTATTGCCATTCTGGTTTGCCGCATTAATGTCAGCGTCTTTTTCTACCAAATGTTGTGCTACGTCGAAGTGCTTGTTATTAATGGCTAAGATTAAAGGAGTGTCTTTGTAACTATTTTGTACGTTAATATCAGCTTTCCCTTCCTCAATCAGGAGCTTTACAATAGGCAAATTACCTGTTGCACTAGCTATATGTAGAGCAGTGTTGTCACTACTACTGGGATCCTTTGCATTTATATCACACCCATTTTTTATAAGCTCACTAATTCTTTCTGATTTATTTTTTTTAACAGCTGAATGTAATTCAATATTACTTGTATCTTTACTGGAATTTTCAGACATTAATAGCTCCTACCATTTATAATAATGGTCACTATATCATTAGATTATTAATTTTCAGGTACCAACAACAACAAGCTCTATATAATAGACCTTTTGTCATAATTTTCTGTTTCGAAAAAGGTCTAGAGTTTATCATACGTACATTTTAACAGCAGTGCATACTTCTTTAGTGTGTTAGCTTTTTAAAGCTAAGCGGCTACTTCTTTCTTCAATAGTTTTCTCTAAAGTGACTAAAAAAGTTTTTTTATCTAATCCAGGATATATTGGGGGTAATATTTCAATTATTGCCTTTCCAGGTTTTCTGCGTAAGCTTAAGATATTTTTTGGCCAGAATAGACCAGTATTTAGAGCTACAGGCACTACAGGCACAGATAATGCACTATATAGGGCAACCACACCTGATTGATATTTGCCATGTTGGCCTTGCTTTATAGCTGCTCTTGTGCCTTCAGGAAAGATTATTATGTTCCTATTTCCTTTAATGCAAGTTTGTGCTAATTTTATTATATTTCGTACAGAACCTATACCATCTGAACGGTCAATAAAAATCATTTTTAATGCCATTAAGTGACAGCCAATAAATGGTATCAATTTTATTTCTCGTTTTAATACAAAAGCTGCTCCTCTAAATAGAATAATAAAAATAAATGTTTCAAGAGGAGATTGGTGTTTAGAAGCAATTATACAGGGTTGCTGTGGAATGTTTCCAAGACCTTTCACTTCATATTTAACGCCACATAATAAAGAGAGCATAAATAAAGTAATCTTTATTGCGTATACTAGGCATAATGTGATTATCCATGGAGGAAATAAAATTATAGGAAGACCGATTAATGTATATAGCACTTCCCATATTACAAGAAAGAAGTTAAATAATATGTTTAGTACCACAATTAGTTAATTATCTGAGTGATAGGATGTGAATTAATTAGTGTACGTTTCAATTTTTCATTGGCAACATGAGTATATATTTGTGTTGTAGAAAGATTAGTATGGCCAAGTACTTTTTGTATTAACACAATATTTGCGCCACTATCTAATAGATGAGTAGCAAAGGAGTGCCTGAATACATGCGGAGAAATCCTTTTATCATCTATATTACATTGTCTTGCTAAATTTTTTAGTAGCTGCCCAACTCTCTGTCTAGTAATTGGCTTATTGGGTTTATCACCAGGGAACAACCATTCGGAGTTTTTACTACTAGTAATAAAACTGTTGCGTACTGATAAATAGCTTTTCAGGCTATCTACTGCTTGCTTGTTAAAAAGAATCTGCCTTTCTATACCACCTTTTCCTTTTATTATTATATAACATTCTTTATCATCATAATTTATTAATTTTAGCACTTCATGCAATTTTATATTAATTAATTCAGAAATACGTATACCAGAAGAGTAAAGTATGTCAAGAATTAGACATAACCTTTTATTACTTGCTTCTTTATCTGATAATTTTCTTGCCATATCAACTATGGATATTATTTCATTTACGCTTAAATACTTAGGTAAAGGGCGTGAAGTTTTAGGATTCTTTAATTCGATATTATCAGCTGACGCTGGATTAGAATTTATTATTCCATCGTTAAATAAACATTTATAGAAGTTTTTTATAGAAGAAATTTTTCTGGATATAGAACTATTTTTATAATGTTTATGGCTTCGTAAAAATTCCACGTAATTTTTCAAATCAGTTTTGTTTGCGTCTATTAAAGTAGTATTACTTTTTAGTAAAAACTCATTAAACTGATATAAATCTGACCTATAACTTTCTACTAAAAATCGCGTAGAAGACCTTTCAGAAATTAATGCATCTAAAAAATATGTTATGTAAAAATTTTCTTTTTTATGTTCATTCATCCGTGCATTTGTCATTGTTAACTCCTAGAATTATTTCTTTAATTTTAATTTGGTTAGGGATGTTAGTATCTGTACCTTTTACAAAGAAATATAAGATAAACAGAGCAACTACTGATATAGTAAACATTACAGAAAGTTTTTTTAACCTTTTCTTTAAAATTAATTTTGTTTTCATAATAATATAGCCCGAATTAATACAAGCAAAAGAAATTTATATATAACTTTAAAATGTACGAAATAAAAATAATGTAATATTAAATTGTACAAGTCTTTACTTACAAGTTTACTAATCGAAAGATGATTTTTTAGCGATTCGTTTTTTTTCTTCCTTATTTTTGACTATTTTTGCACCATTTAATAGATCTCGAATTTCATCTCCGCTCAGAGTTTCAAATTCCAAGAGATTTTTAGCAATAAGATCAAGATTTTTACGATTTTTGATTAAAATATCTTTTGCTTTGTCATAACATAAAGAGATAATTTCTTTTACTTCTTGATCTATAAGCTTAAGTGTTTCCTCAGAAATTACCTGAGACTCATACATGCTCTGTTTATAATAATGGTATACCAGCCCTACTTTATCGCTCATCCCCCATTCTGTAACCATAGAACGTGATAACTTAGATGCATACTCTATATCCGAACGTGCACCACTAGTAACTTTATCATAACCGAAAACTAATTCTTCTGAAACTCTTCCACCCATTGCAACAGTTATATCTGCTATCATTTTTTCTCTTGTATGGGAGACTCTATCTGTTTCTGGAAGTCTCATAACTAAGCCTAGAGCCATACCTCTTGGAATAATTGTTGCTTTATGTATAGGATCAGACGCAACCATATTAATAGCAACTATAGCATGGCCTGCTTCATGATATGCTGTAAGTTTTTTCTCCTCTTCTGTCATTGCCAAAGAAGGTCTTTCTATGCCCATCATCATTTTGTCACGTGCATATTCAAAATCATCCATAGTGACAATTTTTTTATTCCTTCTAGCAGCAATTAGTGCTGACTCATTGACTAAATTTGCCAGTTCAGCACCAGAAAACCCAGGTGTTCCTCTTGCAATTATCCTAATATTTACATCAGGAGCCATCGATACATTTTTTGCGTGTGTATTCAATATTTTTTCACGCCCATTTATGTCAGGCAGTGATATAGCTATTTGACGGTCAAAACGACCCGGTCTAAGCAGTGCTTTATCTAAAACATCAACACGATTAGTGGCTGCAATTATTACAACACCTTCGTTGGATTCAAAACCATCCATTTCAACCAACAATTGATTTAATGTTTGTTCTCTCTCGTCATGACCACCACCAACAATGTTGATGCCACGTTGTCTTCCTACAGCATCGATCTCATCTATAAAAATTATACAAGGTGCATTTTTCTTGCCCTGATCAAACATATCACGCACACGACTTGCACCAACACCAACAAACATTTCAACAAATTCAGAACCAGAAATACTGAAGAATGGAACATTAGCTTCACATGCAATTGCACGAGCAAGAAGAGTTTTACCAGTGCCAGGAGACCCTACTAGAAGACAGCCCTTAGGTATCTTACCACCAAGTACTTGGAACTTTTGTCTATGCTTAAGAAACTCAACAATTTCTATTAATTCTTCTTTTGCTTCATCTATACCAGCAACATCATCAAATGTTACTTTCTTCTTATCTGTCATCAATCTGGCTTTTGATTTACCAAAACTTATAGTTCTGTTACCTCCTATCTGCGTTTGTTTAAAAACAAATAACAATAAACCAAGAAATATAAATGATGGAATCCATGAAATCAGTAGACTACCGATTATATTGAGAACAGATTCTCCTGTTGAAAAAGAAAATTTAACCTTTTTATTATGTAAATTTTTGATTACGTCATAGTATATTATCCCTTTTGAGTTGAAGTTAGACCCATCCCTTAGTCTGCCTTCAATACTCTGATTTTTTATAACAATTTCTTCTATATTATTATTCTCGAGATTATTTAAGAATTCTGAAAAAGATATTGTTTGCCCTTTACCTAGGTCCCCAGCAAATTGGATATAGCCTGCTACAATAAGCATAAAAACTACAAACCATATTAATAAGCCTTCAAAAAACTTTTTCATAGCAATTTTTTTTTATTAATCTTATCAAGTTCTCCTTTATAATGCTACTAATAACACATATAATTTTGCTATCATTATTACATCTATTTCTACTTGTAATATGAGTATATGGGTAAGCAACTATTTCTTCGTCTCTTATTATAACTGGTAAGGAATAAAAAACGTCGTTACAACACTGAAAATTTTTTAAAAATAATGGAATTGCATCTGTTTTCTTTAGCGGTTTAATAATCACTGAACATGGTTGATTCCAAAGTATTGTACATTTAAATCTATTATCCCATAGTACTGCTTCACTGCAAGGTAATTTCATCGATATTTCTTTTATGCTTGATGGTTCTTTGATGACTAAAATATTTTCTTTATATTTTCTAATTTTGCATGATGAAAGGGTACAATTAATATCTTGAATTTTTGTATTATTGAATATTGATATGAAGTTACTATATCTAGGCTTATAATATTTATTGCCAATTACCATAATAGAGTACAAAAAAACTCTCATAGCTATTTCTTCTGGCAATTGATAAAATGCATCAAGTTTTATTTCTATATATCCAAGTTCATGTATATTAACATAGTTATCAAATGCAAGATATGTATAATACATCAGAGCTTTTATGATTCTTTTCATATGCAAAGTTGTTAAACATATTCTTTGTATAAGCATTTCTTTATTATCAGTTACCTTAAGTAAATTACGGTATAGAGTACGTCTGTATTTTAAATCTTGATTGCTCTTATCCTCAATCCATTGAAGTTTATAAAACTTTGCATATTGTTCTATATCACTACGGTTAAAATCTAGCAATGGTCTCAGTATACAAATATCATTAAAATATGATTTATAATCCATGGATGACAATCCATCTATACCACTACCACGTTCTAGTCTTAGTAAAAATGTTTCAGCTTGATCATTTTTATTATGCGCAACAAACAAGTATTTAATACTATTACTTTTACACCATTCCGTTAATAATTTATATCGCGCTTTTCTCGCCTGAGATTGTATATTTCCTGTAATATTTTCTTTTTTCCAATTTAATACAAACGATTCTGCTGCTCCAAGTTGTTTCACATAACTTGAAACACACAATGCCTCATCTTTGGACTCTGGACGCAATCCGTGATCAACGGTTAATGCAATAGAAATATTTCGCCGCATTAAATTAATCATTAAGTGTATTAAAGTAACACTATCTACTCCACCAGATACTGCAACTGCAACCTTATCGCAACAAAGAGCAAAAGTGCCGAGTCTATTACAAAAACACGACTCCATTGCTTCTATTCTTTCCTTTTTCATGTAAACAACAAAAGAAAATCTTACATATTTTTCTATTCTCTACGTCTCTTGAGGTTAATAAAAAAAGAAGCTAAAACCCAGACTCAACTCTGGGTTAAAAATATTATTCCATAAAGAATGAAAATTCCACTCTACGATTTTTAGCATGCTCCTTTTCATACTTAGAATGCCCAGGTTTAGCATGATCTGGAACGTTCACTAAAGGTTCTGTTTCACCTTTAGAAGCTGTTCTTATCCTTTTGTCTAAATAAGGTGCGCAATTAATCATAAACATTTTTGCAGCTTCTGCTCTTTTAGCACCCAAAGCAAGATTATAATCATGAGGGCCACGATTATCAGTATGACCTGTCAAAAGAATGCGAGCATCTGGATTGTCTTGTAATATTTCTACTATATCGAGCAACATATCCGCACTTGCTTCGCTAATATTAGACTGATCGTAACCAAAGAAAATTCTTTCATGATTTAACTGCTTCATAAGGTCATTAGCTTGTGTACCTATGTGTTTAACATTTGGTTGCATTGTAATAACATTTACTTCTTTCATATGTATTGGTTTTTTCTTTGCCTTAGCCTTAGAATTCTTCATTTCTGAAACAGAATAAGGACCTGAGCCAACACCAGCAATCATTAAGCACAAACAGAACATTGTGATTAACCTATTCAACATTACTAAACCTCCATAATTAATTAATACTTTACTGCGATCTTATAATCCACCTATATTTTTATATAGTCAAGATAAAATGTTATATATCCTGATAGTTAATTTTTTGATAACGTGCTAGTCTTTTACATGTAAAACAGTAAAATTAGTAAATATGTCTTTAACTCTTTTTATTAAGGTAGAAATAAATGAGCTCAAATAAATTTTTAGAAAAAGTATTATCTCAAGTAAATAATATTAACAATACACTTAAAGTACTTGAACAAAGTAAATTAAATCTAGAAAGTAAAATTGAGCAAGTGGTGCTGCTTGAAGAAATAAAATATGAAATCATTACCCATGATTTAGTCAAAGAGTCATTAATGGCTACTGTAAATAAAGGGAATAACTGGCAAATAGCATTAATAGAGAGGTTACATAAAGCGAATAGCATTTTACCCCTTGATCTAGTAAAGTCTTTATCTAAGGCTAAAATTGAGTGTTTAAGTTTATGGAAATTAGCCTATTGTGAAGCTAGTAATTTCAAAAAATTAAAAAAGCATTTTATTGAGCTGGTTAAACTCATCTGTGATGTTGCTTCTATAAGGGCAGAGCATTTTAGATGTTCAAATTACGATACAATGTTGGAAGGTGGAATAAAAGAAAAAGATATAAAAGAAATATTTCCTCAAATAGGAAATTTTTTTAACAAAAATATTGATAAGATTATTGACAAGCAAAATAAAAAAAGGGTTCCTGCTTTAAAAAATTTTACCATTGAAAAGCAAATTGAACTTGGTTTGGTTTGTTTACAACATATAGGAATAAGCAATGATGAAATTACTATGTCACCATTAGATTATGATGAATTTAATCCTTGCTACAGTTTGTTTTCGCTTTTACGATGTAGTAGTGATATCATTTACCAAAAACATTCATTGAAAAACCTAGTTAATACTGAAGTGATACAAGAAGTTCAGGGATTATGCATGGAGAAAATATTAGGAACATCAATAGAGTTTGTTGAGTTTATTCATCCGCATATACAGACCATAACACAGACACGATCTGGTAGCATCAAGAATCTGTATTCGCTGTTTAATAAAGTAAATTTTTCACCTTGTTTAAAGAAAGCAGATGAATTTACTTTGTTGGCTCATATTATGCTGAGAACGAAACTAGAACAAGATATGGTAGATGGCAAACTGGATGTTAAGGATTTACATGACGCTTGGTTGGATGGCATGAAACATTATCGGATTCCAGTGCATGCTAAAAATGAATTAGAGACTTATTTACAAGATGAATATTGGGTGCGTGGCGTAATAGGTTATTTCCCAATGAAGATGGTAGCTTTAATTGCTGCAGTACAAATCTTTTCTTTTATAAAAGCGAGTCACTGTGAATATTTAGATTCTGTAAAAGAGGGAAATTTTAGTTTACTTATAAACTGGTTTGCTAAAAATATATACAGTACAAAATGTGATATTTTTGGAATGTTGAAAAATGTAACAGGAAAGAATCTAGACATTGAGCACTATACTCAACATCTAACAGAAAAATATAATTTAATGGATTGTGTATGAAATTCATTCGTAACTTAATCAAAAAACCATTCAAAATTTTTATTATCAAGCATCTACTTGCCAGTGATATTGCCATAGATTTGGGAACCGCAAATACTTTAGTGTATCAAAAAAATAGAGGTATTATACTAGATGAACCATCTGTTGTCGCTAGAGTGAAAGAAAAAGGAAGTTACGTTCCATATGCTTTTGGCAAAAAAGCAAAAATGATGCTTGGTAAAACACCAGGAGAAATAGAGGCTATCAGGCCCTTGAAAGATGGAGTTATTGCAGATTTTAAGAGTGCGGAAGAGATGATCAAGCACTTTATACGTAGTGCTAATACAAGATTTACAGTTAATAAGCCTAATATCATTATATGTGTTCCGTCAGGTTCTACACCTGTTGAGAGACGCGCTATACAAGATGCAGCAGAAAGCGCAGGGGCTAATGAAGTTTTTCTTATCGAGGAACCAATGGCTGCTGCAATTGGTGCTGGATTACCAGTAACGGAAGCTGAAGGTTCAATGATCGTTGATATAGGTGGTGGTACAACGGAAGTTGCTGTTATTTCTTTGGGTGGAATTGTGTATTCACGTTCTGCAAGAATAGGTGGTGATGTCATGGATGAAGCAGTACGATCATATATTCGTGAGAACCACAAATTATTAATAGGTGAAATGACTGCTGAAAAAATCAAAAAAAGTATAGGTTCAGCATATCTTTCAGAAGAAAATAAAAATAGTTTAATGATTAAGGGGAGAGATTTAGTAAACGGTATGCCAAAGGAAATGCTTTTGTCTGCATATCAGGTTGCAGAAAGCTTAGCAGAATCCGTAAATCAAATAATTTCTGCTATTAAAATGGCTTTAGAGAGTACTCCTCCTGAGCTTTCTTCTGATATAGTAGACAAAGGAATAGTTTTATCAGGTGGAGGTGGGTTATTGCGTGACTTAGACAAAATTATAAGCGATATAACTAAGTTGCCAGTGCGTGTTGCAGATAATCCATTATGCTGCGTTGCATTAGGTAGTGGCAAAGTGCTTGAGAACATGGATAGCTTCGGGCATATTTTATTCAAACAGGACTAAGAACCATATTATGGATATGGAAACAGATATAGTAGTAATAGGTGCTGGGCCTGTCGGAATTTTTACTGCTTTCCAAGCTGGAATGCTTGATATGAGATGTCACATAGTAGATGTTTTAAGTCAAGCTGGAGGGCAGTGTATAACTCTTTATCCTGAAAAACCAATATATGACATACCGGGTTATCCAATCATTAGCGCACAAGAGCTAATTAAGCAACTATTTATACAAGCTTCACCATTTGATCCTGTATATCATTTTGACCAAAAAGTTAAACAAATTTCTTCTTATACTGATAAGAGGTTTATTATCCTAACTAGCAAAGGTACAGAAATAAAATGCAAAGCTGTTGTGATTGCTGCAGGAAATGGAATATTTGAGCCTAATCGTCCACCTTTAAACAATATATTAGAATATGAAAATAAATCTGTGTTCTATAGCATAAATCAGGTTTCCTATTTCAAGAACAGGGTTATAGTTATTGCTGGCGGTGGTGATTCTGCAGCTGATTGGACAGTGGAGCTTTCTCCAATTGCAAAAAAAATTTATTTAATACATAGAAGAAAAGAATTTCGTTGTGCTCCAGAAACTCGGAACAAGATAGAAATATTAATAGCCTCAGGAAAAGTCGAGTTGATTACACCGTATCAACTCGATGACTTGGTTGGAGAGAATGGAAGACTTAATGCAGTGGTAGTCAAAGACATTATTACGAATGAAAAAAGAAAAATATTTACAGATTTTCTCTTGCCATTTTTTGGGTTATCAATGAATATTGGTTCATTAAAAGGTTGGGAAATAGAGTTAGAACATGGACGTATAATCGTTAATGCTGCAACATTACAGACTAGCAAAGAGAGGATATACGCTATTGGTGATATTGCAACTTATCCTGGTAAACTCAAGTTAATATTGAGTGGTTTTGCTGAAAGTGCTATGGCATGCCATGACATCTATAAGGTAATCTATAATTCTCCGATTAATTTTCAATATTCAACACTTAAGGGAATTCATAGGAAAAATAAATAACTGGATTGATGTACAGATTTGTGGATTCAGATTGTATACTGAAACTTTTCACGTTTGACTTTATATGCCTTTATACTAAATGATGTCTTCTATACAATAGCAGTTTAGGTATGATTATACTATTTAAGATAATTATATCATTAAAATGATATTTAGTTTCATAGAAAATCTATAGTTTTAAGCGTTATTATTTATTTAATAAAGTAAAAGTATAATATCCTCACTTGCTGATGTGGAGAATTAAATGAAAAATAACGCAAAAATAAATATTGTTAACTGGGAAGTAATAAAAAATTGCGAATATACTGAAAATTACTTATCAAAAATTACAACGTTATATGTGATAAAAATATATAAACCTGAAATTAGAACTATTTTAGTAAGAATCGGCATAACAAGTGAAAACATCTTTCTAAATAAAGCCATCGTTATTGATATAATGGAAGATATCTTTCCATATAAGTTTAATAGTAAAAAAAAGAGCAATATATCTAGATTAAAAGATTTGTATACTTACTTATGTTCTATAGTTAATAAAAGTATTCCAGGAGAAATGCTAGAAAGCTTAACAAATGAATATAAAGACTCTGTAAATTTATTGAAGGCGATGACTTAATACTTTACTTTCCATTGCTGAGATGCCCTTTTCAAGATCTTTATCTATTAGGCATATAGTAAATAAATACGTTTTTCTTCTATTCTCAACATTAATAGTTAAAGTCCCGGGAGTAATTGTTACTGAGTTAGCAAACAAAGCAGCACTTTTGTCATGATGTTTTTTAGATTTTCTTAAAAGTATAACAGGTGTAAGTTTAAGGTCGAATTGTAGTGTCTTTTTTGTAACGTAAATACTAGATAATATAATTTGACACATTAACCACGGTATATAGCTTACAAAGAGTGAATACAATGATAATTTATTTGAAATAATATTATGCAGTGATCTTTCTGCGTCTACTAACCTTTTGAAAACAAATAGCGTAAATATGGATGAAAATAATCCTGACGCAACAAAGAAGGAATCAAAATACCCTGAAAGAACATTCCACAGAATCAACAAAACTATAAAAAATGTAAAGAAAGATTTTATCGCTTGTCTACAATATAAGCTCTGCATATAGTAGAGTATATACAAAAATTTAAATAAATATAAATAAAAAGTATGGAAATAATTGTAGAAAATAGAAAAGCAAAGTTTGAGTATTTTATTTTAGAAGAATTTGAAGCTGGTTTGGTTTTACTAGGTAGCGAAGTAAAATCTTTAAGAGAAAGGAAGGCAAATATTTCCGATGCTTACGTAATAGAAAGAAATATGGAAATGTGGTTACATAACATGCATATTTCGGAATATAAGTCTGCAACACGTACGAATCATAGACCTAAAAGGGATCGCAAATTACTTTTACACAAAAAGGAAATAAATAAATTGATTGGTCAAATAAAAACTACTGGTATAACTGTTATACCACTTTCTGTTTATTTCAATAATAAGGGATTAGCAAAAACTAAAATTGCTATAGTAAAGGGGAAAAAATTATATGACAAGAGAGCAACAATCAAGCAGCGAGAATGGGATCGTGAAAAAAGAAGGATATCCAAAAATAACTTTTAAAATTGAGTAATGATTCTAGATCCAGTTATTTTTAGCATTGGGCCCATTTCAATACATTGGTATTCCTTAGCCTATGTTTTAGGTATATTGTTTGTATACTGGTACTTGCATAAATTAGATTACGCAAAAATATTTACAAAAGACTTGTACGATTCACTTTTAACTGCTGCGATTATAGGTGTTATTCTCGGAGGAAGATTAGGATATATATTAATATACAATCTAGCTCTTTATATTAGTAACCCTATTTGCATATTTAAAACTTGGGAAGGTGGTATGTCATTCCATGGTGGGCTAATAGGAACAGTATGTGCAATAATAATTGTCTGTAAAATATACAAAATGTCTATATTATACGTTTTAGATTTAATCGCCTGCGGAGCACCAGCAGGTATTTTTCTAGGACGTGTAAGTAATTTTATAAATGGAGAACTGTTCGGTAGAGTAACGAATGTGCCATGGGGTATGGTTTTTCCGGAAAGTGAAGATAATCTTTTACGTCATCCAGTTCAATTATATGAAGCATTTTTTGAAGGCTTACTACTTTTTGTCATTATTAATTTAATCTTCTTTTTTACTAACATCAGATTCTACAGAGGTATGTTAACTGGTATAGCAGTTACTTGGTATGGAGTAGCACGTTTCTTGATAGAATTTTTCCGCGAACCTGATTATCACATAGGCTATTTATGGTTTAATTTAACCATGGGACAATTGCTCTCTATACCTATGTTAATAATAGGTGGATTTATATCTTTAAGAGTATCATGTTTGAAATTTGATATAAAGTCTGCTATATAATGTAAAGCCATTCAAAATTGAAAGATATATGCATAATTCCAATAAATTAAGATCTCTAAAAAAGAGTTCTATTATATCAAATTTGTTTTCTTCGCGATTAAATGTGCAAAAGTGGAAATCAGAGAACAATAGACCCACAAAAAAGATTCCTATCGTACTAGAAACAAAAAAGACTCCTATCGTACTAGAACTGTTTTTCTTATTATTGATTGCATTGTCAATACGTACCTTTATATTTGAGCCGTTTCATATACCTTCAGGTTCTATGAAAAGTACTCTACTAGAAGGTGATTATATTTTTACCACTAAATACACATACGGTTATAGTAAATACTCTTTTCCTTTCGCACCAAATATTTTCCGCGGTAGAATTTTCCATACTTTACCGCAACAAGGAGATGTAGTAGTTTTTAGACCTGTAAAACACATAAGTGTTAGATATGTTAAACGTGTGATAGGACTACCTGGAGATACAATACAAATTATAGATGGAAATTTACATATTAATAATCAGAAAATAGAGCGAAAGAGAATAGGTGATTTTATTGACTATGAATCTGGTAATAGTATACCTAGGTATATAGAAACATTTCCTAACGGAAATAAGCATGAAATTCTAGTAGATTATGCTAATTACAACAGTGTTGCATATAACACTCCAGTTTTTTATGTGCCTGATGATCATCTTTTTGTTATGGGAGATAATAGAAATAATTCTTTAGATAGTAGATATACTAATGTTGGTTTCATTCCAATGGAAAATATAATTGGCCGTGTTAGCATAGTTGGCTTATCATTTAAGTTAAAAAAGTTTAGTTGGTCACCATTCAGGTTACCAGTAGCTTTAAGGTTAAATAGAATAATACATAAAGTTATATGAGTTATATACCACTACCTAATAGGGGTGTAATAATGTTATACGGTTTAGATACAGAAGGTTTTTTACAAAGCATCATAACAAATGACATAAACAAATTGAATGATCAAAAAGCCATTTATTCTTTATTACTTAATCCTCAAGGCAAGTATTTATATGATTTTTTTCTAGTTAAATATGAAAAATATATTTTTTTAGAATGTGAATCTATCTATTTGAATCAAATCGTTGAAAAATTAAATCTACTTAAAACTTACCTTAAAGTGAAAATTAAAAATGTTAGCAAATTATATAAGGTAGGTGTTTTTATGGATTCAAATACAGAATACCAAGAGATTATTTTCCGGGATCCAAGACATACCTCCTTAGGAGAAAGAATGATATATAAAAATGAGGTGGAGGCATCCATGGGAGATCTTACCGAATACGAATTAAATAGGATAAAAAATCTTGTTCCAGATGGGGCAAAAGATATGGTACAAAATTCATCCTTCCCTCTTCAATACTTGATTGATCGTATAAATGGCATAGATTTCAACAAAGGGTGTTATATAGGGCAAGAGGTTGTAAACCGTATGAAGAGACAACAAGTGTTGAGAAGAAGACTATATCTTGTTAATGGACATGATATTCTTCCTGGCGTTGGTACTAAGATAATTAATAATAATGGAGAAGAAGTGGGTGAAATGCGCTCTAGTATAAACAATATAGGCCTAGCACTATTATATACTGAAAAAAGTCATATAAATTTATATGCTAATAAAACTGCAATATCAGTTGCATACTCCACAAGCAATGAATTCCTAACATTAGGTTAGGCAAGCCCTACTTGCTGTAATTTAAGCAATCAGGTAGGGTTTTTTTGATATATATAGAAACATTTTCATAAGTACTGCTGTAATAATCATTCAACTTATCATTATTTGTTCTGTATTCAATAGATCGTGATAACGTTTGTTCCTTTATGTACTGAGTCCATTCATCAATTGCATTTTTAATTTTTTCATCTTCAGTCTCAATTATAACTTGTATTCGATCAGATATGTGAAGATCTCCTTGTTTTCTAGTTTCTTGAATAAGTCTTACCATATCTCTTGCAACACCCTCCAATATTAATTCGTCTGTTAGAAAAGTATCAAGCACTACAACACCTCTATTATTATCAAATACAGAGGAATATTTGCTGTTTGCCTTTAATAATAATGCGTACTCACCATGTTGTATAATGATTTCGTTTCCTAAAATGATCTTATCTTCCTCTTGTTTCCAATTTTCTTGTTCTACATGTCTTATTAAATTCTTAATTTGATCTGGCATTTTTTTTCCCAATACTGGAAGGTTCAATTTCAATTTAAATGAAGCAATTTCTTTTAAATCATTTATAAATTCCAGATTTTTTACATTGAGTTCATCTTTTATAACTTCTTGATATTCACCCATAAGGAAATAACAAGAAGACTTATGATGAATCTTCATATTACTGAGCGGCTGTCTTACACGTATGTTGTAAACATTCCTAATAGATAATGCAGAATTACATATCTCTCTTACAAGATCCATTTCGGTTATTAACTCTTTATCAAATTCTTCTAATTCAGGAAAAACAGCTAGATGGACTGATGGTTCACGGTACTTCAAACCTTGCCAAATGCTTTCTGTTATTAACGGTAATAAAGGAGCGATAGCCCTCAATATATAGTAAAAAACTGTATATAGGACATTATAAGCATCAACTTTATTTTGGTCTATATTGCTCTGCCAAAAACGATCACGATTGCGACGTATATACCAATTATTCAATGCATCAAAAAAGTTTACTAAAATCTCACACGCACCTTGAGAATTATAACTATCCATAAATACACGTATTTTCTCTACTGCTTCAAAACATTTAGCGATCATATAACGGTCTATTGTATGGTTATAGTTTTTACAGATTTCAGCTTTGATACCATCTACATTTGCATACATAGTAAAAAAACGGTAACTATTCCAAATAGGCTTAATCACATTTTTAAGTACATCACGTATTAAATTGCCTTCCTTATCAAGAAGTAAATTACCACCACAAACTATGGAATCGGAAAGCATTAAAAATCTCAGTGCATCAGAACCGTATCTATCAAAAACTTCCATAGGATCTGCATAATTATTTAAACGTTTGGATAATTTTTGTCCTTCTATATCCAAAACTACACCATGACATATGCAATTTTTAAACGGTTCTTTATCGAACAGAGCAGTAGATAATACAAATAGAGTGTAAAACCACCCACGAGTTTGTGCTATATATTCAGTAATAAAGTCAGCAGGAAAATTATTTTCAAACCATATTTTATTTTCAAATGGATAATGAACTTGTGCAAATGGCATTGAACCAGACTCAAACCAGCAATCAAATACATCGGGAACACGACGCATAACTGATTTTCCTGTTGGATCATCTGGATTAGGCCTTATCAAAGTATCTATAAATGGTCTGTGTAAATCTTCTACTTTTATCTTAAAATCTCTTTCTAACTCCTCTATTGAACCATATACATCTATTCTAGGATATTTAGGATTATCTGATTTCCATATTGGTATAGGTGTACCCCAAAATCTGTTACGTGAAATAGACCAATCATGTGCTCCTTCGAGCCATCTTCCAAATTGTCCATTTTTAATATGATTGGGAATCCAGTTAACCCTTTTATTCAGTTCAATCATCCTCTCTTTAAATTTTGCAACTGCAACATACCAAGAAGACATTGTACGGTAGATTAGAGGAGTATCTGTCCTCCAACAATGTGGGTAACTATGTGTGTATTGTTCAGTATAAAACCAATTCCCTAGCTCTTTTAATTTTTGTATAATAATATTATTAGTCTCAAAAACATTAATACCAGCTAAATCTGGTACTTCAGCAGTAAACTTCCCACTATTATCGATAGGACAAATTGAAGGAATGTTATTGCTTTGACAAAGATCAAAATCTTCCTCACCAAAGCCTGGAGCAGTATGAACAATTCCCGTGCCGTCTTCTTCTGTAACATAATCAGCAGATAGAATATGAAACGCGTTTTTTGTACCTTTAAAATAATCAAATAATGGCTTATAACGTAAGCCGACAAGATCACTAGCTTTTAATTCAACACTCTTTAATTCCATATTATCAAGTTTTTCTTTGTAATTATTGATAAATTTATCAAAATAACTTGCAGAGAAAATGTAAACTTGATTGTCATTAACTGGCACTGCATAATATTTAATATTCTTACCTATTGCTAGAGCTAAGTTACTAGGCAGAGTCCAAGGAGTAGTTGTCCATGCAAGTAATTTACATACACTATCTTGAAATTGTTTTGGCTTATCTAGCAATTCAAATGCAACAGTCACAGCTTTGCTTACTTTTTCTCTATATGCATTATCTAGCCTTGTTTCAAAATTAGATAACGGAGTTTCACATGCCCAACTGTAAGGCATAACACGTACTGATTCATATACCAGACCTTTATTATACAACTGTTTAAATGCCCATATAACGGATTCCATAAATGACTTATCCATAGTTTTATAATCATTATGAAAATCCACCCATCTTGCCTGTCTGTTTATATATTTTTCCCACTCTGAAGCAAACTTCATTACGGAAGAACGACAATGATTGTTAAATTTTTCTATACCAAATTTTTCTATCTCATTTCTACCTGATATTTTCAGCTCTTTTTCAGCACCCATCTCAGCAGGTAATCCATGACAATCCCAACCAAATCTTCTTTCAACACGTTCTCCTAGCATTGTATGATATCTAGCAAATGCATCTTTTATAAATCCAGTTAATAAATGACCATAATGTGGTAAGCCATTTGCAAATGGAGGCCCATCATAAAATACAAAACAATTATCTTGAGAACGTTTTTCTATTGACTGCTCAAAAATTTTATTTTTCCCCCAAAACTCTATGATTTCTTTTTCAATTAAGGAGAAGTTAGGATTATTTGGTGCGTCTGGATAATATTTCATTTTACTTTTACTGCATGAACTGGTTCTTTATAAGATAAATTATATACAAGAGCCAACCCACTTTAGAAGTTATTATATATAATGTAAAGAGTTTATACTTAACTACTTGCTTCTCGATATTTTCTTAATTTTAATGTTTATCTCTTTATCCCTGTTCAACGGCGAAGCTCTTCTGTTAATAATTAATTGACTGCTCCGCATCTCATTAAAATCCTCCTATTCCATAACTTATAGAGAAACCATTTTCCTATGTCGTCAAGGATTTGAAAGGAACTCTGTTAATAAACTAATAGGTTGCAATATAAATATAAAAAGTTTAATGTTATGTTGTGTAATAGACATTATGTTCTTTCTGCTCTGGCGTTAAAGGTTTCTTACGATACCTTTTATAAGGCATAACAACTTTACTCTGTAACTCTTGCCATCCTTGATATCCAGAATCTGCATACTTTATACTATTTTTAGGTAAAAACTTCTCTTGCTTCTTGATACGAAAGTCATGTGTGCTTCCTGCATATGACTTGGATACTTTTTCCATTTTTTTCCATAAGAATCTCAGTTTTTACTGTGTGCGCTTTCTTTTTTCCAGAGAGAATAACTCTTCTTTTTCTTCTTCCAATTCTTTGGACGTTGTATAGGTTGCTCTGTAACATCTGCCAAGATTTCCATCTGGTTCTATTTTTTGTAATGTTGATCTTCTTTACTAATAATTTTCTGTAGTAATCTACATATATTAGATTCATGTCAGATATCCAAAAAACACGTGTATTATATATGTTCTATAATAAACATAAAACCTTATCTTCTAATATGTGATCTTCTTCCATGACTTTTCTTATTCTTTTTAACTTTCTTCCACTCATGCCTGACTTCTTCTACTAAATTCTTTGATACCTACNAAGTCATGTGTGCTTCCTGCATATGACTTGGATACTTTTTCCATTTTTTTCCATAAGAATCTCAGTTTTTACTGTGTGCGCTTTCTTTTTTCCAGAGAGAATAACTCTTCTTTTTCTTCTTCCAATTCTTTGGACGTTGTATAGGTTGCTCTGTAACATCTGCTAAGATTTTCATCTAGTTCTATTTTTTGTAATGTTGATCTTCTTTACTAATAACGGTTCTATTTTCTGTAGTAATCTACATATATTAGATTCATGTCAGATATCCAAGAAATACGTGTGTTATGTATGTTCTATAATAAACATAAAACCTTATCTTCTAACATGTGATCTTCTTCCATGACTTTTCTTAATTTTTTTCAACCTTCTCCCACTCAGGACTGACTTCTTCTACTAAATTCTTTGATACCTACTCCTGTTAATTGCTTGAATATTCTTGTCCTGTTTTTGAGCTTTTTATAGCTTATGCCCATTTCATATACACAAAACTACTTGTTTACACTTTCTTCCTTGCTTTCGCAATAGGTTTAATAGTGCATCTCCTATACTCATGAAAAACCTTAATATGTGTCAGCAACAATAAAAATGCTTTGCCTTCCTAAAATTCGTAGATTTGCTGCATCTGGCTGTTAAAAATTGATTTTATTTCACTTAAAAGTTATAATAGTTTTCCGTTTAGTAAATGGTACGTTATGTTAAGAGGTTCTGAAGCCCTATGGTGATGTATGACGCAATATTAGCTTTGCAGGATGGTAGGTGTTTTCCAGGTATAGCGATAGGCAAGAAAAGTAGATGTATAGGAGAAGTTTGTTTTACCACTAGTATGACAGGTTATCAGCATATTATAACAGATCCTTCTTTTGCTAATCAGATTATTACATTTACTTTTCCTCATATTGGTAATATTGGTATTAATAGTCAGGACAACGAAGGGGAAAAAATTTTTGCAAGTGGTATAGTTGTAAGGGCACTCTCTCCAATATCACATCCATCTTCTTATATCAGTATTAATGATTGGTTAGAAGAAAATGATATAGTGGGTATATCTGAAGTTGATACTAGGGCTCTAACTAGACATTTAAGGGATAATGGATCGCAAAATGGAATAATATGTTCATTAGATAAACTAGATTGTGCTCTTAAAGAATTAAAAAATTACAGATTTGAAGATGGAGTAGAAATAACTGATAAAGTAAGTTTAAATAACCAATTTAGTTGTGACTTTAATTTTAAATATAGTATAGCAATAATTGATTTTGGTATAAAAGCTGGCATAGCATTGCGTTTAATGGAATTAGGATGTGCAGTTGAATTAATTAAACCAGTTAAGGGTTTTGCTCAAAAAGTACTTAATATGAAACCTGATGGCATAGTACTTTCAAATGGCCCTGGTGATCCTGAGAAAATAGCTGATTATGTTCTTTCAGAGCTGAATATCATAATAAAATCTAGAATACCTATTTTTGGTGTATGTATGGGGCATCAATTGCTTGCTATAGCTTTGGGAGCAAAAACTATTAGGATGATTAGTGGACATCGCGGAAGTAATCATCCAGTGCGTGAAATTAGTAGTGGAAGAATAGAGATAACTAGTCAAAATCATGGTTTTGTTGTCGATTCAGAATCATTACCAAATAATATTGAGGTTTCACATATTTCACTATTTGATGATAGTATAGAAGGGTGGGTTCACCAGGTACAAGCGATGCACACTATTTGTTTAAACGTTTTATTGATAATATTGAACTGTACAAATGAGTTTTCTTAATTTAAGAAAAAGATGTCCATAAGTGTTGCGCTTTTAGCTGCTACTGGAATGGTTGGACAAAAAGTGATAGCACTTTTACAAAATTCTAGTCATTTTAAGATTACAGAATTAGCAGCATCAGAACGGTGCATAGGAAAAGAATATAATAAAGTTTGCGAGTGGCGTGAGCCACTTATTCCATTGCCTGTATATGTTGGAGCAATGAAATTAAAACCAGTCACTGAAGTGGTATCTGAATTTGTTATATCCTGCTTACCCTCAGATGTTGCAGAAGAAGTAGAATTCAAATTAAGTAGTGGAGGCAAAATTATATTCTCCAACGCTGCAGCATTCAGAATGCATAAGAATGTACCGTTACTCATCCCAGAAATAAATTTTTCACATTTAAGCTTGCTTAAACAGCAAAAAACTCTTGGTAAAATTATTACTAATCCAAATTGTGCAGCTGTGGGAGCAGCTCTTGCCTTGGCACCATTGATGTCATTAGGTACGATAGAACATGTCAGTATTATAACCTTGCAGTCAACCAGTGGAGCTGGTTATCCAGGAGTATCATCACTTGATCTTATAGGTAATGTTATTCCTTATATTGAAGATGAAGCAAGCAAAATCACAGAGGAAATCAAGAAAATCCTTGGTGGAGTTAATACTTATGCTGATTTTACTGTCACAACTAATGTTTTTCGTGTTCCTGTTTTATATGGTCATTTTATTACGTTACATGTAAAGTTTAAGCATAGTATTGCAACAAAAACCGCTATGGAAGAATACAATAATTGGAATGCTAAATTTGATGACTTATTTGTTTTTCACGAACGAGAAGATAGACCGCAACCTATACGTGATCTTACTCATGATGACATGCGTGTTCATATAGGTCATTTAAAGCATGGTGAGACAAATGACATTTTAAGTCTTGTAGTACTTAGTCATAATTTAGTCAGAGGTGCTGCAGGTGCTGTAATTGCCAATATGAACGCTTATTTACGCTTTATGTGATATTATGAAGCCAAGAAAAAGTATTGCAAAATTTGGTGGTACGAGTGTTAAGAATGCTTATGCTATTAATAAAATTGTAGAAATTTTAGTAAATAATTCCAGCATTCGTTTTGTAGTGATTAGTGCTATAGGAGATATTACAGATAAACTCATAGAGCTTTGTTGCTCTTCCACGGAACAAAAAGAACGAATTATTTCTGAGATTAAAGATATACATTTAAAAATTGCCCAGGATTTAATGTTACCACAAGAAGTCTGTATAAATATTAAGGATAATATATCTCAACTCTATTCTGAATCTTCTACTAATAGAATTCTTGCCATTGGCGAGTTGTTATCATCTGCAATAATCCATGCGTTTATATATCAGCAAAATATTCCTGTCACATTACTTGATGCAAGGGAATTTATTATCACAGATGAAAATTGTGTACCAAAAATTCTTGAAATCAAAAGGTTGTTATCTGAAAAAGTCAATAATATTCCTCAAGATCACATTATAATTACTCAAGGATTTATAGGGGCTACACAGGATGGTGAAACGACAACTTTAGGACGTGGTTGTAGTGATTATAGTGCAGCTTTAATTGCGGAAGGAATTGAGGCGGATAAGCTCTATATTTATACTGATGTTCCAGGGATCTTTACAATGGACCCTAATGTTGTAGAAAATGCACAACTTATATCAAATCTCAGTTTTCAAGAAATGGCCGAAATGGCAAATTTTGGTGCAAAAATTCTACATCCAGCAACACTTGCGCCTTGTATTCGTGCTAGTATTCCCGTAATAATCACTTCTACTTTTAATCCAGAGAAGGGTAGTACTTATATTGCAGATGATGATACACCTCTAGTGCGTGCTATCACTATGCGTAATTCTCAAATGTTAGTTACTATCAAAAGCTTAAAAATGTTAAATGCATCTGGTTTCCTATCAAATATTTTTAGTATTTTAGCGAAATATAAAATTAGCGTTGATCTTATTACTACCAGTGAAGTGAGCGTAGCATTAACTATAGACCAGAGTTCAAATGTTTTTGCTAATAAAGAGTTGGTCCAAGTATTAGAAAATTTTGCTGATATTACAATTGAATATGGTTTAACATTAATTGCAGTTATTGGTGTAAAGCTAATAGCACCTGGAATTGTGCACAAAATACTGAGCAAAATAGGTGATAGTTTTGTACATGTAATATGTTATGGTGCAAGTAGTTCAAGTATAGGAATATTAGTCCATGATAGAAATGCATACGAGATTGCTAAGGTTTTGCATAAAGAACTAATTGAAAAAAAGTAATGTGTTTATGGACTGCATGTATTACTCCTTTTGATCGTGAGGGAGATAATATTGATTATGAGAGTTTACGACGTTTATTAATAATACAGTCGGAAGCTAAAAATGGTCTGGTGTTGCTTGGTAGTACTGGTGAAGGGTTATCACTTATTGAATCTGAAAAGCGTACGTTAGTTGAATTTGTATGTGAATTAAGGTTAGATACAAAGATTATTGTTGGTGTGTCTGGGATTAACTTACGTCAGTCTCTGGAGTGGATTGATTTTTGCAAAGATCTGCCCATCCACGGATATCTAATAACTACTCCAGTTTATACAAAGCCTGGTATTGCCGGACAGACTTTATGGTTTGAAAAACTACTCGAGAAAGCACATGTTCCCGCTATGCTCTATAATGTTCCATCAAGAACAGGGATTAAACTTTATCATGAAACTGTTAGCAATTTGTCTAAACATAATAAGTTTTGGGCTATAAAGGATTCAAGTGGTACAATCAATACCGTGATAGAATACAAAGATGCCGCTTCGCATGTTGAATTATTTTGTGGAGATGATAACATGATGCCAGCTATGGCATCAATTGGAGCAACTGGCCTTGTTTCTGTTGCATCGAATCTATGGCCATATGCTACTTACGAATATGTTAAAAGGTGCCTTAATGGTGACAAATCATTGCAAAATACATGGTGGCATGCTTGTAAGGCTTTATTTACTGCTAGTAATCCAATACCAGTAAAAGTGCTGTTACGTGATTTAGGTCTTATAGAATATGACACTGTACGTTTGCCATTAAGCACAAATGATTTACCTTCTATAGCGGTATTAAGAAAAGCAAACCAAATAATACTTGAGTGGGAGATGAAGAATAAGGATATTAATTGAAATTATTTTGCAGAATTTTTTGTGCCATTTTGATTAGCAGCTATGCCATGAATAATAATATTTTGTAGAAAATCAGGTACTGATATAAGAACCTGTATGCGATCTAAAAGAAAAGGTAAGAAAAGAATATAAGTCCAAGCGATGTAAGTAAAGAGCAGTTCGCAATCATATTGCCAGAGCTTGAATTTTGTCAAAAGAAGACAAAACCAAGGAAGGTGAGATGTATTTTGTGGAGTGTTGTATGTTTTGAAAAGTGGTTGCCAATGGGGAATGTTACCGAAAGAATTTCCAAAGTTGTTATGATTACTTCAAGAAGTGGACAGAACACAAATAAAGTATTCTAGAGCTAGAAAAATAGTTGGCGAGGTTCGACGAAACAATAATCGGAAAGAAAAAACAAGCTTCTGCATAATTGATGCACAAAGTGTCAAAAACAGAGATACTGCTAAAGAGAAAGGGTATGAAAAAGGTAAAGCACCATATTGCAGTAGATACGCAAGGCATGCAATTTACGTGACAACAGACTGATCGGAGCGGTGCTATAGAAATGATGCAAGAGAAAACCTTTTTGAGATCAAGAGTTGATTCAGGGAGAGAATTTTGCAACTAAGATAAAAGAGATGATTAGTGCAACTGTTGAGACTGCATTCTTTTGTTGTGCTGCAACAAGATGAGTTGTGGAACGCTCTTTTGGACGATTGTGGGAAAACTGCGAGAAACAGCTCAACACTAGCCTGCAAATGGTTGTTTTGGCTTTTGCTGTTTTACTTCTCAAAAGATTATGAACAGGTTCTTAGATGCCAGCAGCATATAGTAAGGAAGAAGGTAATGGAAGCTTTGGGTGAAGGAAAAAGCAGAGAGATGGTAGCACAGAGTTTAAAATAGGAAAAACTACTTTTTTTGATCTATTCGAACTATTATGGAATACGCTATAAACTAATGATGGAGTTTAAAGAGGTAAGCCCTAACATATGGGTTAATCAGAGTGTGGAAATATAGACTATCAATCATTTTAGCTGGGTTAGTGATGTGGTTACTTACCTATATAAAGCTGTCTTGGCCTACAGATCCTAGTTTCTTGGTCGTGTATCATTTCATACCACTGAGCAACCCAGCCTGTGGTTCTAGCAAGTGCAAAAATTGGGGTAAACATTTGTAAAGGTATACCGACCGCGTTCATTATTATACCTGAATAAAAATCAACATTCGGATATAATTTTCTTTCAATGAAATATTCATCCTTAAGGGCAATTTCTTCAAGTTTTATTGCGATTTCTAGTAGCCTATTTTTTTGTGTAATTTTACTTAGAACTTGATTACAAGTTTGTTTTAGTATACGTGCACGTGGATCATAGTTCTTATAAACACGGTGTCCAAAACCCATCAATTTAAAAGGATCTTTATCATCTTTAGCTTTTGCAATAAATTTTTCTAAATCTCCACTTTTTTCTATTTCTTGTAACATATTTACTACTGCTTCATTAGCACCACCATGTGCCTTTCCCCAGAGTGCTGTTACACCTGCAGCAAGGCAAGCAAACAAGTTTGAACCTGTTGATCCTGATAGTCTCACGGCAGCTGTTGAGGCATTTTGCTCATGATCTGCATGAAGGATAAGTATTTTATCTATTGCATTTGTAAATAAGTTATAATTAATTTCATCACCGAACATCAAAGTGAGAAATTTTTGACTATAACTTGATTCATTATTTTTATTTTCGTTTATAAACTCTTTGCTATTTATATGCCTGTAGATCATTGCTACAATAGAAGGTATTTGTGCTATTGCAGAAATTCCGCAACTTAAATCTTTTATTGTATCTTTACCGTAATAAAATGCAGCTAAGCTTGCGAAACATGCAATAAGAATAGACATAGGATGAGCATCGTTAGGGAATGCTTTAATAACATTTGCAACTGATTCTGGTACCTTAGAAGATTTTTGCATTGTCGAAAGAAATTCTTCTCGTTGTTCTGGAACAGGCAATATACTATAGAGCAATAAATAAACAATTGAGATAAAATCATAATTTTCTGCTAGGTCATTAACATCATGTCCCCTATACCTGAGTATTCCTTGATTTCCATCAATAAATGTGATAGCAGAAGAGCATGATGCTGTTGAAGCAAACCCAGGATCATAAGTAAATAATCCTGTTATTCTGTATAATTCCTTAATATTTAATACTCCAGGACCAATAGTTCCACTTAATATAGGTAGCTCAACTTCCAACTCATTGCCTAGTAGCTTCAATACTGCTTTTTTATCCATAAATGGAATATAACCCTATTTAGTTAACAACCAGTTACTAACGCTTTTACTTTTGCATTTAACGTGCTTATTTTACGTGCAGCAGTATTTTTATGAATAACACCTTTATTCACACATTTGTGTAGATTAGATTCAGCATTTCTGAACGCTAATACAGCTTCTTCTTTGTTCCCAGAATTAATTACGCTGATTAACTTTTTTATAGCTGTACGAGCCTTGCTTTTACGCATCTTGTTTATTAAAGTACGTTTTGCTATTACCCTTATCATTTTTTTAGCGCTTTTGTGATTTGCCATATTAACCTTGAAACTATATTCTCCTTATTATAGGGATTTTGTGTTCGTTTGCAATAGCAGTTTTGTGTTGTTGCTAGGTATATGAATGCATATTATGCTGAGCAAGGCTCGAACGAAGGTAGGAAATGTCAAAAATATTTTTGTATGGTTTGAAGCATTTCATGAGACTACTAGATATCAATCTCATCATCTTGTGCTATTTAGAAAAGGGCTATACGGAGGGATTTATTAATACTCTTAATACACTTTACTTTCTATATCTAGTCTCTATTTGCTTATAATTATACTCTTTATGTTATCTTTGGTTATCCTGATATTCAACATGTTCGAAATGATTTGTTCCATTATGCTTGATACGTACTTCTTGATTGTTATAATCGTATCTTTTCCTATACGTACCTAATATGCTCTCATCAGGCTTATATGTATCCCTGATAACAAGTTCCTCTCCATTTTGCATGTAAAGGTAAATAATAATATTAAATAAAGAAGCTAAAATTTTACACTCTTCTATGATTATGTAATGTTCTGCTAAGGTAACATATTGTGAATATAATTTGTACAGGTTCTCATTTTCAAAAAAGAATTTATAATTTTTTATCAATTCTTTTCGCAATGCTTCTGTTGTGTCCGATAGAGACGCTTCTATGTCCAACGATACCTTATAATGAGATTCATATTCTGCCTTATTGGCTACTTTACCATATTTGAAAGCAAAATAATACAATTCTTCTGCAATTATGTTATCTAGCGTTTTTCCAGATTTCATATATTCTGCTATCTTTTTAATAGTTCTCTTTAATTTCATCTGGATCATTTGATTCAGGCTTTCTAATGCCACCTTCTTGAGCTATTAAGTTTCTAATATAATGTTTAAGCTTTTCCACTCTGTTGAGCTTTATGTTACGTATGTCGTCAATGTATCTACGTATTGCTTCATGTTGCATTTGTAATTCTAATATTGCATTCTCATGTGTGCTACGGTAATCTCCAGATTTTACGTTTTCTATTTGATGAATTTAGCATGACCATTGTTACCTTAAATGTAAGTTTACCAGTTAGATTTCTGGGTCAACAACGGTTCAAGAATTAAAGAGTGATATTATAAGTAAGTTTAATGTAATATTTGGCACATGTCTTAAGTTTTTTGTTGAATAATGCTAGTTTATGGTTTACACATATAACACTAAATCTTAAATTACTTATGAATATTTTTAAACAAATATTTAGTTTAATATATAATAAGCTTAATGAATTAAAGCAAAAAAACATTATAAATACAAAAATTGAGGATTTTATTGTAGGTCCTCCTGGTAATAAAATGCATGGTGATATTTACACAAACATTGCCATGGTAATTGCTCAATATGAAAAAAAGAACCCTATTATTATTGCAGAAATTTTAGCAAAAGAGTTTGAGCTTTTTAATGAAGTATCAAAAGTAGAAATAGCAGATCCTGGTTTTATCAATATTCATTTAAAATTAGAAGTGTGGCATAAAATTTTAGAACAGATAAATAAATTAAAAACTGAATTTGGTAATATAGATATAGGTTGCAACCAGTCAGTGAATGTGGAATTTGTATCTGCAAATCCAACTGGACCTATGCATATTGGTCACGCAAGAGGTGCTGTGTTTAGTGATGTTTTAGCAAACTTGTTAAAGAAAGCTGGCTATAAAGTTACAAAAGAATATTACATTAACGATGCTGGAGCACAAATAGATGTTCTTGTACAATCAGTGTATCTTAGATACAGAGAAGCTCTTGGTGAGGAAATTAGTATCAGTAAAGGCTTATATCCTGGTGAGTACTTAAAACCTATAGGAGTAGCATTAGCTAAACAGTATGGCGATTCACTTAGACCAGATAGTCCAATAATCAAAGATTATGCTCTAGAAAGCATTTTACAGATAATAAAAGAAGATCTGCGTATGCTTAAGGTAAGTCATGACGTTTTTACTTCAGAGCGTAATCTGCAAAGTAGTGGCAAAATTGAGGAAAGTATCAAAATATTATGTGATAAAGGTCTTATATATGAAGGATATCTTGAAAAACCAAAAGGTGCAAAAAATGACAATTGGACTGAAAGAAAACAGCTATTATTTCGTTCTACACAATTTGGTGATGATATTGACCGTGCATTAAAGAAAGAAGACGGAAGCTGGACTTATTTTGCATCGGATATTGCTTACCATTATGATAAGATATCACGTGGTTTTAACTACATGATAGTAGAGCTTGGTAGCGATCATGGCGGTTATGTAAAAAGGTTAAAGGCAATAGTGTCTGCATTAAGCAATGGGCAAGCAAAACTAGAAGTTAAACTTCATAACATAGTTAATTTTTTAGACAATGGTAAATTTGTGAAGATGTCTAAAAGATCAGGTGATATTTTAACTGTAAAAGATGTAATAGAAGAAGTTGGAAGTGATATTACACGCTTTATTATGCTTACACGTAAGAATGATATGGTGCTTGATTTTGATTTTACCAAAGTCAAAGAACAGTCAAAGGATAATCCTGTTTTTTATGTACAATACGCACATGCTCGTGCTCATTCATTAATGCGTAATGCTCCAAAAGATTTACCAAATCCATCTCTTGCACTTCTAAAGAGTAATGAAGAGCTATTTGTGATCAAAACTTTAGCAAAGTGGCCAGATGTAGTTGAAATTTCTGCAAGGCTTTGTGAGCCACATAGAATAACCTTCTATTTACTTGAAGTCTCAGAAGCATTTCATGTATTATGGGGATACGGTAAAAATGATTTAAATATGCGGTTTATATTGGAAGACAATTTAAGTCTGACAGCTGCAAGAATATTCCTAGTTCAAGCTGTAGCATACACAATTGCTTCAGGGCTATTTATTTTGAATATCAAGCCTATACAGGAAATGCGATAATTTAACATTTGCCTTCTATGTCTTTTGAGTAAGTTTTAATACTGCATCAACAGATTGATTGAACATCTGTTGCTCATCGTTATTCATTTTAATTTCAAGTATTTTTTCGATACCATTTTTGCCTATAATAGCAGGCACACCAATAAATAAACCCTTTACACCATATTCACCATCGAGATAAGCAGCACACGGTAGTATACGTCTTTTATTACATAAATATGATTCTAACATACATACAGCAGATGATGCTGGAGAATAATACGCAGATCCAGATTGAAGCAGATCAACTATTTCCTTTCCACCATTACGTGTACGTTTGATTATCTCATCTACAGTTTTTTGTGTAATCAAACCCGTATTGATCATATGTGTTAATGGTATACCAGCAATAGACGTATAGTGGACTAACGGAACCATTGTATCACCGTGTCCACCAAGCACAAAAGCGTGTACATCTTCAACTGAAACATCTAACGCATTAGCAAGAAAGTAACGAAAACGAGCAGAATCGAGTACTCCTGCCATACCAACAACCTTATTAGTAGGTAATCCAGAATATTTGTGTACTACTGAAACCATTGCATCTAGTGGATTAGTAACTACTATTACAAATGCATCAGAAGAATATTGTTTAATATTTTCAGCAACATTTTGCATTACTAAAGCATTTGTTTTGAGTAAATCATCTCTACTCATTCCTGGCTTTCTAGCCATACCAGCAGTAATGATAACTGCATCGGAGCCTTGTATATCCTTATAGTCATTTGTTCCTATAATATTTATGCTGAACCGATCTATAGGAGATGATTCTAAAATATCAAGTGCTTTACCGTGCGCAGCACCTTTATTAATATCGAATAAAATAATATCCCCAAGTCCCTTTAAAGCTATCATATGTGCTAGGGTTCCACCAATATTTCCTGCACCAATTAAAGATATTCTCTTTCTTTGTATCATATATATACCTTTTACTTTTTTTTACCTTCCCATGGCGATAAGCTATCAAAAACACGAAAATCCTGCGATAAATCTATAGGATTATAAACAACTTTTTTTTTCTTCTCATCATATTTAACTTCTTCATAGCCAGTTAAAGGAAAATCTTTTAATAATGGATGTCCTACAAATCCGTAATCAGTAAGTATTCTACGAAGATCAGGATGACCAGAAAATTCTATTCCATACATGTCAAATACTTCACGTTCAAACCATGAAGCTGTACTAAATATTTTTGTTACACTTGGCACTATTTCACCTTCATTCAGTGGTAACTTAATATGTATTCTAGCATTAAACACTACACTAAGTAAATTATATATGATTTCAAAACGCTTATCTTTATTAGGATAATCGACACCAAAAATATCGATTAATAATTCAAATCTACACTGCGTATCATCACGTAAAAAGAGTAAATACTTTTCAATATCACTTATAGCCGCATAAATTATAATAGTAGAATTATCTGTTTGAATATGCTTACATTTAAGCTTTTTCTGTATGTACTGATCCATTCTTAATTTTATTTTGTAAACACATCATGCCATATAACAATGCCTCAGCAGTAGGAGGACATCCTGGAACATATATATCAACAGGAACGATTCTATCACAACCACGCACTACCGAATAAGAGTAGTGATAATACCCACCATTGTTTGCACAACTTCCCATAGAGACTACATACTTTGGATCTGCCATTTGGTCATAAACTCTACGTAATGCTGCTGCCATTTTATTAGTCAATGTACCAGCAATAATCATAACGTCAGATTGCCTTGGACTTGCACGAAACATTATTCCATATCTATCGAGATCATAGCGGCTAGATGCAGTATGCATCATTTCTACTGCACAACATGCAAGGCCGAATGTCATTGGCCACAACGAACCGGACCTTGCCCAGTTTATTATATAATCAACTAACTGACCGAATTTTGTAACTAAGAACCCTTCTTTTTTATAGCGACCCCAGTCATCATTAGATAAAATTTGATTAGTTATGTCTCCCATTCTAACGCGCCTTTACACCATTCATAAATAAACCCTATAGTAAGGATTGTAAGAAATGTCATCATAGATAAAAATCCACTATAACCTATCTGAGGCAATGAAACTCCCCAAGGGAATAGAAAAATAATTTCTAAATCGAATATTATGAATAATATTGAGACTAAATAAAATTTTATGTCAAAACTTTTCCGTGCACTTGATAAAGGGTTAAAACCACATTCATACGCAGAAAGCTTTTCAGAATCTGATTTGCTTGGCATAAAAAACATTGGTAAGATACCTAAGACAATAGATATCACAGCTGCAATACATATAAAAACTACTATAGCAAGGTACTCACTCATAAGGATTTACGTGCTTTCCTAAATCTTTCCCACCCAGAATATGTACATGAAAATGATATACAACCTGCTCACCATGCTTGCCATGGTTAGTTACAAGCCTATAGCCTGTCTTTTCCAGACTATATTTATACGTCATTTCCCTGACAACCTTAAAAAATTTAACTATCTCTTCTGGTGAACCATTACCAATAAAGTCATCATACGATATATATTGCTTCTTTGGTATTACTAAGAGATGTACAGGTGCATCAGGATATTTATCATGAAACACCAACACATTTTCATCATCATACACCTTATCACACAACAACTCTCCTCTAAGGATTTTAGCAAAAGTATTGTTATTGTCATAATGCTCCATACTAATTAACCACAATCTCGACCACCACCTTCCTTCTTAGTGCCACCACTACATGCAGACGATGGCACTGATGTTGGCGTTAAATGATTGGACTGTGAGACATTCTGTAAGCCCATTGCAGAAATTTCATTTCCTTTTACCATTTTTCCCATGTCATTAACTTCATCTTTTGATTGTGGGAGTTTAACACATTCTCTAGAACTTAGGCTGTGTGGAGTAGTTATACGAAACTCTTCATCAGCTATTTTACCCTTATCTTTGTGTGCCTTGTACAGATTTTCACTCGTATTTCTTAATAACTCTACGTCTCTATATTTGCTCAACTCCCCACCAGCAGCACTTGCCACTGCTTTTATACTTTCATCAACCACTTCAGCAATTTTCCCAATAATAATTCTTTTCTTTTGCTCTTCTGTAGCAGTAGAATACTTATCTCCTACATCAGATTCAATGTCTTGTATATTAATATCGAAATAAACAACTCCTCCATTCTGATTAACAGTCAGAGAAACAATATCTTTTGTTAATCCTAATATTTCCGACTTTAATTCGTCTATCCGCTCATTACTTAACGCTGATATATCTCCTAAAAGAACCCTTGTTGCTCTTAATACAATAATCTTTCCATCCACTATGCGTAAATCTAGCCCAAGACCACTACTGCGCTCTAATACCCCCAATTCACGTGTAGGCTCCTCATCATCACTAAAACCAATACTCCTTTTAATCAATGAAAAAACACTACCAACCTTGGTTAAGATAGAGCCTTTTCTTCCCAAATCACTTCCTGCCATTATATACCCCCAAGACGCTTATTGCTTGTTATAGAATAAATAAATTCCATTTTATAATAATAATTATAAATCTATATTCTATAAGTTTCAACTATTATTTTTACATAAATGTTTTAAATATCAATGTATATTCATAGTTTTTAATTTACAATAAATATACATTATGATAAAATTTACGCAACTTATTCCTCGGTAGCTCAGTGGTAGAGCAGTTGGCTGTTAACCAATTGGTCGCTGGTTCGAATCCGGCCCGGGGAGCATTTTCTTTGTGATATGAGCACTAAATCGGTTATTTTATGTATATTAGATGGCTGGGGTAATGGAACAGATAACCAATATAATGCTATTAGTAATGTAAACCCACCTTGTTGGCAATACATTTCATCTAATTATCCTAAATGTAGTTTGTCTGCATCTGGTAATGATGTTGGGTTGCCTGATGGACAAATGGGTAACTCAGAAGTTGGTCACATGAGTATAGGTAGTGGAAGAGTAGTAACACAGAGTCTACAACGTATTAACCAGGAAATTGACACAATAGAAAATAATAAAAATTTAAAAGATTTTATAGATCAAGTAAAAAGCAGAGATGGTACGTGTCATGTAATGGGTTTAATCTCTGACGGTGGAGTGCATTCACATCAAAAACATATTACAATTATAATAAATAAACTAATACAACAAGGAGTAAATGTAGCTATTCATGCATTTTTAGATGGTAGAGATACATTGCCACAATCAGGAAGAGAGTGCATCAAGAAATTTCAAAATGAAATAATGAATAATAATATTGTTACTGTATCTGGACGTTACTATGCCATGGATCGTGATAATAAATGGGAAAGAACGATCGAAGCTTATAATGCTATAGCTTTTGCACAGGCACCTAGATATGATGATACATTATCATTAATTGATAGTAATTATAGCAATAATATTACAGATGAATTCATTAAACCTGCAGTAATTAATGGTTATAATGGAATTAAACCAGAAGATGGCATATTATTAGCCAATTTCCGTGCAGATCGTATGTTACAGTTAGCAGGTGTATTGCTTGGCAAGACTAATAATGATAACGTGGCAAAATTTTCTTCAATTCTAGGTATGATGCAGTATAGTATAGACCTAAACATTCCTTATATTTTTTCTCCTATTTATTGTACTAATACTTTAGGTCAGGTTATATCGGATAATGGGCTAAAACAATTACGCATTGCTGAAACTGAAAAATATGCCCACGTAACTTTTTTCTTTAATTGTGGAAGGGAAAAACCTTTCCCTGGTGAAGAACGAATACTGATTCCTTCACCAAAAATTAAGACTTATGACATGCAGCCAGAAATGTCGGCTTTTAAAGTGACAGAAGAACTTATAAAGAAAATTCATTCTAAAGAATTCACTTTAATAGTTGCAAACTATGCTAACCCTGATATGATAGGACATACAGGTAATATAAAAGCAGCTGAACAGGCTGTTACAGTTGTTGATCATTGCCTATTAAAAGTGTTACAAGCTGTTAAAGAAACAGGCGACACCATACTCATTGTAACTGCAGACCATGGTAATGTTGAGTGCATGTTTGATAAGAAAAGCAACACATTACACACAGCACATACTTTAAATAGAGTACCGTTTATTATCTGTACTGATTTGAGTCTTACGTTAGAAGATGGCAAACTTTCTGATATCGCTCCTACAATATTACAGTTACTTGGGATCAAGAAACCTGCTGAAATTACTGGAAGCTCATTAATTTCTGGCTTTTTTTAAGTAGCATAAAAAATATAAATTAGCTCCAAATAAAACAAATGAGAAGACTTGATGAAGAATAGCTATAATTATTGGCCTTTGAAGTAATAGAGTTATTATTCCTAAAATTATTTGAATAATGAAAAAAAATAATAACGGTTTTGTTCTCGGGTTTCTTACTACCAATATAATTGTTAAAATCAATATTAGTAATGCTAATATTCTATGTAAAAACTGTATAGTGACTTTATTCTCAAAAAAGTTTAGCCAAATAGGCTGTATAAAAAATAAGCCATCAGGAATAATTTTTCCATCCATTAACGGAAAAGTGTTATAAATTAAACCAGCATTTAAGCCTGCTACAAATGCTCCAAAGATTATTTGTAGAACAAGAAGGATTAAAATGTTGCTTATACAACGTATGCCATTATTAGTTATTTTGTGTTTTGTTTCTGGAGCTCTTATACGATAATCGTAGAATTGATATAACAATAGTGCAAATATTATTAATGCTAATAACAAATGAAACGCTAGTCTATAGTGACTGACATGTGGCAGAGTCTCTAATCCACTTTTAACCATATACCATCCAGCAAAAGCTTGCAATACTCCAAGTAAAAGCACTACAAACAATTTCACTAAAACTTTACTAGCAATTTGTCTTTTAAAGATAAAATATACAAGAGGCAAAATAAAGATTAGTCCTGTAATTCTTGCAACTAGCCTATGCACATATTCTATTAAGTAGATAATTTGGAATTCCTTCATGCTTATATCGTAATTATATACCTTATATTCTGGTGTAGCTTCGTATTTTATTTTTTCTTTCACCCATGCTTGTTTGTTAAATGGTGGTAATATTCCAATTATAGGTTTCCATTCAGTAATTGATAATCCTGCACCAGTAAGTCTAGTTAATCCTCCAATTCCTACCATCAGAATTATCATAAAGCAACAGATAAAAAGCCATATTTCTTGGGTGTTTTTCATTTGCTAAATTTTATTAATCTAAGCCAATATACGCCTTATAACTTGCAATTCATTGTTTTGCAATGCGGTTTCTAAAGAATTTTTAAGATTTTTCCATTCTTTGCTATCTTGATAATTTGGTATCAAGGAGTTTTCTATTTGTTGTAGTATTTTATTTTGCGAAGGTATGGTTAATTCTTCATACATATCATTGTTTATAAACTGCAGTATTACTAAAAATGAAAGCAGATTTGGATATAATAATTTTTCCTTTTCATGAATTAATTGTATTTTTTTTACGCAGTATTCGATTGCTTTTAACGACAAGGAAAAATTTATTGCGTAAAATATAAAGCTATTTACAATTAACTCCTTGTTTTTTTTAGTTAATTTTACATCTCTAAATAGTTTTTTTATAAATCTGTATATTGGTTGTTTAGGAAGATGCAACGTAAAATCCATAAAAGATTTTATGCCAAAATTTGCTCCAAGTATCTTATTTATAGCATTCTGTACGTTATTTATGTCCTTACTTACAGTAATAATAAAAACCAGCCCCTCTATGTTAAGAATATATTTTATAGATTCTAAAAAATCTACTATAAACTCAGAGCGGCACATATTTAAATTATCTACCATTATAAAAATATTTTTGCCATTTCTAATTTTATCAACTATCTTTGCAAGTTGCTTCCTAAAATCTTGAATATTTTCCTTTCTTCTTTTGATAACATTCAATTCCTTTAAGATATAACTGATATCTTTCCGGTCAGCTTCCTTAGTTGTGTTGAGTAATACAGAAAACATAGAAAGTGGAGATTTACTAATTATTTTCTCAAGAGTATTTAAAGAGAATAACTCTTGATCCATATTCAAAAATTGATTAATAATACTTCTCTTTATTTTGTATGACGTAAATAGAGTTTCGAAAAGGAAATGTAAAAAGGAAGCTAATGGTTTATCCAACGCACTTATATCCCATGCATCATAATATGCAGCAACTTCATTCTGTTGTTTTAAAGCTTTAACCCATTCCTTTAGAAAAAAAGTCTGACCCCATCCGCTATATCCTTCTAAAGACATTATAGTGAATGAATTATTAACTGTTTTTATTACAGAATTGAATTTATCTGCAAATTGCTGGTAACCAAGACAGTCATATTCCCAAGCTTTTTCTTCAACTGGTTTCTCCTTTTTATAGAATGGTATTAATGAGATAAGTTTCTGTAAGCACATACCATTTTAATATTCTTTAGGACATTTGAGCTGAGGTTCCATTTTCAATTGCAAGATCTCTAGCTAAAAATAATGACCCACAAATCAATATAGTCTTTACATTTTGGTTGGTAATTTTTAATATATGGTTTGATATGGAATCGCTTATTGATTCACACGCAAAGGCATTTATTCCTATTTTATTTGCTATTTCCTTAATTAAAACTGCATTATTTGCATTAAGCTCTGACTGCACACAAACTGCACATAACAATTTAATATATGATTTAAAGTGATGTAAAAATTGTTCTACATCTCTATTGCGAGTAAGACCGAAAATCATATAAATACCATCAGGAAAATTATCCGTAACCCATTCAGACAATATCCTTGCGCCATCATTGTTATGTGCACCATCTAAAAAAAGTTTCCAGTCATTTGGTAATAGTGAAATCAATTTTCCTGTTTTTATCTGTTCCAGCCGTGCAGGCCAGTAAGTATGCTGTAACCCTCTAGCAATATCTCCTTCATGAATATTAAATCCATATTTCCCGCTTAAAATACTGCAAGCTGCGATGGCATTACCAGCATTTGTTATTTGATGATTACCTGTAAGAGAAGGAAGCGGAAATTCAATTGATTGTACAGATGATTGAAAAATCATTTTATTGTTTTCTTTATAGCAATTCCATTCTAGTCCGTTCCTATATAGAGGAGCTTTTTTAAGCGCTGCATGAAATCCTAAAATATCCATTACAGAATTTTCCTGTGCTGCTATAACACAAGGGATACTATTTTTCATTATTCCAGCTTTTTCTCCTGCTATAATTTCTACAGTCGGGCCAAGATATTCTGTATGGTCTAGAGCAATGGATGTGATTATTGTTAAAATTGGGTTCTCTATAACATTCGTTGCGTCAAGCCTTCCGCCCATGCCAACTTCTATCAGTGTAATATCAGCCTTATTACGCGCAAACGCTAAAAAAGCCGTGATAGTTGCTGCTTCAAATAAAGTTGTCGGCTGATCGTTGATTGCTATACGGCATTCTTCTAATAAGTTGTATAATTCATTATCACTTATATGCTTACCTGCAATAACTATCCTTTCATTAAAATATATTAAATGTGGAGAAGTATATGCGTGAACCCTATATCCTGCTGCTTGCATTATATATCTTATAAAAGCTAATGTTGACCCCTTACCATTAGTTCCAGAAATATGCACTATTGGAGGCATGTCCCTTTCAGGATTACCTAGCTTTCGCATGGAATTTTCTACCCTATCCATGGCATTGCCATCTAATGGGCAGCTTATCAATTTAGGCCAGTGTGGCATGTATATCATAGATTATTATTACATTTTAGCTCTTTTATAACCTGTTCTATACCATATGTATCAATCCTTTTATTAAACTGAGCACGTTGATTAATCAAGACACTTATACCACTTACTGTGATATCACTGATCAAGAAAGAATTATCTTTTTTTGTTACTTGAAAATCTATATTTGTAAATTCTTCATTATCACTATGAGAAAATCTAGTATTTATAATGCAAACTCTATCATCAACCTTCTTTGTGCCCATTACACTCATTTCACTGCTTTGTATATAATCATATAAAATTTTAGTGCATAATCGTACAAAATATGCTTCATATTCTCTCAAAAAGTCTTCTCTTGTAGCATCTTGACTCAGCACCCAATGTTTACCGATAATAAAACGAGATATCTTTTTAAGATCAAGGTTGTTTCTGATAATTGACTGTAACATTTGACTTTTTCTGCCTACAGTGGAAACCATTTGGTTCTTTAATGCATATATAAAATCCTTATGACTTCTACAGTCAGCATAGGCACTCGTAGCTAGAAACATTATGATAAAAATTTTAATAACGTTCATACTACTGATTTTTTACACGAGAACATTAAATAATAGTTAATATGATAATCAGTTACAATATATTTGTAGACACAACATCTTCGAGATAATTATAATATACATGGGTCTATGCTATGCGTTTTAAGTTAAGTTAAATTTCTTGAGCGATAACATTGTATAAAGGGAATTGCCTCTGTTAATTTCATTGGAATTAATATGTGATGCCCACCTTAACTTAAGGTCTCAGGAATCTGCTAAGATTAACGGTAGCTATGGATCCACCATAATTGTTTTAAACAAATATGCTTTATCAGTATAGAACAGAAGATATATTTCTTTGTTCACTACAGGAAGCATTTCAACTGGTTATTGATGTTGAAAAATATCCTCATTTTATTCCTTGGTGTAAGGTAGTGCATATAAAGGAAAAAACGGAAAATCAGATGATTGTAGATCTGTTAGCAGTTTTTTACGGAATTAAAGGTCAATATACCTCTGAAGTAATTTCAATCCCACCTAACAAATCAAACTTGGCATTAGTAAAAGTTACATCATCACATGGGATATTTAAATATCTATATAATGAATGGCAATTTATATATCTAGATGAATATCAGACTATAGTAAAGTTTTATATAGAATTTAAGTTTAAATCTAATATATTCTCTATGATGTTAAATCAAGTATATAAGCGTGCACAAAGTAAAATAATTACTGCATTTAAAAATAGAGCTGAAAAAATTGCTCAGCAAAAGTTATCTTGACATCACTTTACATCTAATACATATATTTATTACTGTAATCAATCTGTGGTTTATGTTTTTTAGGGCTTTACTTTTATCGCTTTTTATCTATACAACTTTATACGCTCACCAAGAAAAAATCACACAAGAAACAGAAATAATATCCAAAGAAAGCAACACAACAGAAGAAATAACACAAAAGGAGTTATTATCACTTTTACCAGATGATAAATTTTTAGGAGATCCAAACGCACCAGTTATTATGATAGGATATGTCTCACCCACTTGTTATCATTGTGCTCTTTTCTATAAAAATGAGCTTGCTCAGATTAAAAAAAAGTATATTGACACTGGTAAACTATTATATGTACTCAGAATTTTTCCTACTGATAGATTCGGGTTTAAGGCTACACTGTTAAGTTATTGCTATACAAAAACTGAAAATTATTTCAATTTTATTCGAGCTATTTTTGATGCACTTGTTTCATGGAATTACTATAATAATTCAGATGAGTTAGCTTTGTTAAAGAAGATTGCAGCACTAAGTAATTTAAAAGAAGATATGTTTAATAAGTGTATTAATGATAAAGCCATAGAAGATAAAGTTTTAAACAATAAGTTACTTGCAATAAATAAACTTGGTGTCGAAAACAGTCCAACGTTCTTTATTAAGATTAACAACAATAATTTCCCTACAGGGCTGCGTGAATGTAAACATGAAGGACATAAAAAACTGGAGTATTTTTCCAGTATAATAGACAAACTATATGCACAAGCCACAACACCAGCATCCTAACCACAGAAAGCACCACCGATAAAGCACAGCAGTGCAGTCTTCATCTCAGTTAAATCGCAAGATGGTTATTTCTGTTTCTTACGTTGAAGTTCTCTTCTCTTGCTATCCCATGTGTAATAATACATAGCTATTCTATTTTCTATTAAGACTATTGTGCCATCATAGAAGTGAACCATATCCATAACTTTTCTTTGAGCTTCGTTGAAAAACTCCAACCATTTCTCACGATAAGCAGGATTATTCAATATAGCAACCCCTTCATTTTTATTTTGAGACTTTTTGTTCAGTGTTTCAACTTCACCTTCACTTGTAGTATAAGACATACACCCCCTCTGTAATAATACTCCCCTAAAGTTAACCACTAACTATGATAGAATATATAATAATTTATGTCACTTAAAATTTTACATTATAAAATAATAATTTAAAGTTAATAAGGTCATTATATTTTAATTTAATCTATTTTATGCGTGATGCAACTAATGTAAAGCTCCTGTATATAAGGAACCTTTTTGCAAAAAATTATGAAAAAATAAAAGAAAGCTGTGTTTTTGGAGAAAAGCAGTATATTCAGATTAGTCCTGAAGAAGGGAAATTATTAAGTCTATTCATAAAAATTAATGGAATAAAAAGGATAGTAGAAGTTGGTACTCTATACGGTTATTCATCAATTTGTATGGCCAAAGCTTTACCAGAAGACGGTCATATCTATACTATAGAAAACAACCCATACCATATGAAGATAGCACGAGATAATTTTAGCACCTTAAACTTGATTAATAAAATCACTCTGCTGGAGGGAGATGCATGTAAAAAATTAAAAGAATTATCAATTAAAGCACCTTTTGATATGATATTTATTGACGCTGATAAAGGTAATTACACCAGATACCTAGATTGGGCAGAATTATATATCAGACAAGGAGGATTAATTGTAGCAGATAACACATTGTTATTTAATACTATATTTCTTGAATCACCTCCAGAAGAGACATCTAAATGTTCATGGTACGCCATGAAGGAATTTAACAACAGATTATCAAATGAGAACAAATATCATTCTATATTGATACCAACCGAAGAAGGCATGACAATCGCTTTAAAATTATAACTCAATATACAAAATTTTTATTCTGAATTAGAAAATATTTATGTATTAATTAAAGCTGAATGGAATTTGTACTTTTCAACTTCTTTAATAAGACAAGGAGCATTTGCAACTACAGCTGTTACTATGTATAATATAGGGATAAGTTATGGAGCTATAGCTTCTGTAGGTGCATGCTTATTTACCGCTGTGTCACTTTTTTAACAACTATTTCCTTATATGGAGTATCAATGAGTTATAGCTGCTGTAATTCAGGCTGTAAGTACTTCTGTAATACTGCTGTATAGTAGTAAAGAGTATATTTCACATGAACTAGGTAAACCTGATCCTAAGGATATGTGTCGTTGAAAATTGTCTTCGGAAAAATGGCGGGCAACAGCGCCAGCTATAATACAAATGCATAGAATAGTGGAAATATCTGAGGAACTCATGTTAGATATTCCCACTAAATAATAGTATACCTGTCACTAAGATCATCCATAGCATGGATATAGGCAAAAATACCTTCCAACCGATGTGCATGAGTTGGTCATAACGGTAGCGTGGTATTGTTGCCCTAACCCAAATAAATATGAAGAGCAACACAACTATTTTGCCAATAAACCAGATTAAACCCGGAACCATATATAAAATACTTAAATTTAGAGGAGGGTACCATCCACCTAAGAAAAAAATTGTCATTATTGCACTTGCAAGGATCATATTTGCATATTCTCCTAGAAAAAAGAGCGCAAAAGGCATAGATGAATATTCAACATTATAACCAGCAACAAGTTCTGCTTCAGCTTCTGGCAAATCAAATGGATGACGGTTAGTTTCTGCAAGCAAAGAAATGAAGAATATAATTCCCATCGGTATAAACAACAAATCAATCCATAATGGCATATTATGCTTTGTTACTACTATTTCACCAAGATTTAATGTACCTGTTGTAATAACCACTGTAGCAACTATTAGCCCTATTGAAACTTCATATGAAATCATTTGAGCAGCAGATCTAATAGCACCAAGAAAAGCATAATTAGAATTACTTGACCAACCTGCAATAATTACCCCATATACACTCAAAGATGAAACAGCTAATATGTATAGCACCCCAACATTTATATTAGCAATTGCTTTGGGAATTATTACTCTGTGACCGTTATTTATAATTATTTCAGCATTAAAGGGTATAACTGCCCAAGCAATAAGCGCCAGAATAAAAGTCAACATAGGAGCCACTATAAACAATAGACCATTTGCCTTTGATGGTACTATTACCTCTTTAACTAAAAGTTTAATCGCGTCTGCAAATGGTTGTAACAACCCGAAAGGTCCAACTACGCTTGGACCATGACGCAATTGCATCGCAGCAATTACCTTGCGCTCAAAATATACTAGGTATGCAACTGAAAACAGAAGCGGTACTAAAATAAATAAAATATCAATAACTACATTCATAAAAAGCCTTAGTACAATCTGCCATTATTTTTGAAGCACGGCTTATTGGATCAGTCATATAAAAATTATATTCTTGTAAAGTAAAAGGTGCATTACTCAGATTTATCTCACCATAGTCAATAGAGACCCATTTGTTTTTTACGACTCGATCTGGATTTTTAAACTGCATACCGACAGTATCTAGCTTTTTCCTAACATCGCATAAGCTATCATACGCTAATGGTACACCTAAATGTTCCGAGAGATTTTTAATAATCAACCAATCCTCTTTTGCTTCACCAGGAGGAAATACCGCTAAATTTGTTCTCTGCACTCTGCCTTCAGTATTTACGTATGTTGCATATTTTTCTGTGTATGCAGCACCTGGTAAAATTACATCTGCCACATTTACAGCTCTATCGCCATGATGGCCTTGATAGATTACAAATGCATTTTTCAATTTTGATATATCAATTTCATCTGCTCCAAGCAGATAAACTATCTCCATATCACCATTTTCTGCATACTGCAATATTTGCTCCACATTCTTACCATTTTTCTTGGGAATAAATCCAACATCCATCCCACCGACTCTAGCAGCTGCTTTATGTAACACATTAAATCCATTCCACTTTTCCCTAATCATATTAAACTTTTCTGCAATCTTACTTGTTATAGCTAAAATTGAATGAGAATCATCCCTTATAAGGGCATTTTGCCCTACAATAATCATAGGATTTTGAGCAGCATTCAATAGTTTACAGAATTTATGATTTCCTTCTACTATTTCACTTAAAATATTCGGATTATCACCTAGTTTTTCAACGTGGTACAGATACTTAATATCTGGACCGAGACTTGCAACATAAAAATTCCCCTGTAGATACCTCTTTCTTAAACGTGCATTGATTATTGGCGCTTCTATTCCTGGGTTGGTATTAATCAAAAGACATAAATCTGCATTTTCTATGCCATCAATTGTAGTATTAAATAAATATGATGTACGAATATTTGCCATTAATTTTGCATTGTCTTGTCTGCAATCTATATTATATGAACCAAGTTTCTGCATAATTTCTTTAAGCAACAGCATAGACTCACAGTCCACCAAATCTCCAGCAATTGCAGATATTTTATCAGGCTTAGTTTCTTTTAATTTTTTTGCAGTAACTTTTAATGCTTCATCCCAACTAGTTGACGTTAATCTTCCATTTTTTCTTATATATGCACGATCAAGACGCTGTACTTTTAATCCATCATAAGCAAACCGAGTTTTATCAGATATCCATTCTTCATTGATTTCCTCATTAAGCCTTGGCAATATCCGCATTACTTCAGGACCACGATAATCAACCCTAATAGCACTACCCACAGCATCTAGTACATCTATAGTCTCACAATGTGAAAGTTCCCATGGGCGGGCTTTAAAGGAATATGGCTTAGAAGTTAATGCCCCTACAGGACACAAATCGATAATATTTCCTGATAACTTAGAATGTATATGTTTTTTTATGTAAGTACTAATTTCAACATTTTCCCCTCTACCTATTCCACCTAATTCATAAGTACCTGCAACATCAGACAAAAATCTAACACAACGAGTGCAATGAATACACCTATTCATTGCAGTTTCAATTAACGGGCCAAAATCTTTCTTGGGAATAGCCCTTTTAGATTCATCCAATCTACTCACCCCATTACCATAAGCCATAGTGATATCTTGAAGATCACACTCACCACCTTGATCACAAATAGGACAATCAAGCGGATGATTTATCAGTAAAAATTCAAGTACGCCTTCACGTGCTTTTCTAATTTTTAAAGTATCTGTATGGATAACCATACCTTCTGCAACTTGAATTGCACATGAAGCTACTGGCTTGGACAGTCCACCTTCAATTTCCACCAGACACATTCTACAGTTACCAGAGATTGCTAAGCGTTCATGATAACAAAACCTTGGAATTTCAATACCTGCAATCTCGCAAGCCTGGATAATAGTAAGACCTTGATNTACTTCACATTCTATTGAATCAACAGTAATTTTAACCACTTATAGATTCCCATTTAATAGGATTACCGCTTACTGCATCTTCCACAAGATTACCATTATCATATTGAGCAGACATATAATTCATACGTAAATCACGATCTATATATCTCACTGGTTTCACTGGCTTATCCTTATATAATATCTGTTCAGCTTTTCTACGTTGAGTATGATCATTTTTACTAGCTATTTTTGCTTTTCCACCTGCTGCCATAATTTATCTCCTAAAAACTTTCTCTTATTTTAACATTTTAATATACATGGTCAATATCTTCTAGTTAGAATAAATTTTACCTGCATACATAAATACTATAATTACCAAAACATTCCAGGAGAATATAGTAGTGTTTTCTGGTAACATCAAATTCTGTAATTAAATTATTTATTGAATCCTTACTGAAGAATTAGTAAAGTAATATATAGTTTAAATGGAGGTTGATATGTTATGTGTAGATAGTGGCACTAGTCTCGTACAATATATTGCTAAAATACAGAAATTTCCTATATTGTCATATGAAGAAGAGATACAATGCGCAAAAAACTGGTATGATCATCATGATATTTCATCTGCACATAAGATAATTACTAGTCACCTGAACTTAGTGGTAAAGGTTGCTATACAATTAAGAAATTATGGGTTACCATTAATGGACTTGATTATGGAGGGAAATGTTGGATTGATGCAAGCAGTAAAAAAGTTTAATCCTAATTTAGGATTTCGTTTTTCAACTTATGCAGTATGGTGGATCAAGGCTTCAATGAAAGACTTTATATTAAAATCTTGGTCTTACGTCAAGATAGGTACAACACAAGCACAAAGAAAGCTATTTTTTAGTTTACGTAAGATAAAGAAAAGAATTTTACAGCACTCAGATAGGGAAGTTTTAAGTAATGAGGATGTGAAAGCTATATCAAATGAGCTTTCTGTTTCTGAAGAAGATGTGATACAAATGAATCAGCGCTTATCTTACCGAGATTTGTCATTAAATGAGTGTATAAGAATCAACAATGAATCTACAAAAGAGTTACAGGGTACAATCTCATCTACTGTAGAGGATCAAGAAACAGCCTACAAAAGTCAAGAAGAAAGAGAATTAAAGGAAGCTATTTTAAAAAAAGCATTAATACATTTAAATGAAAGAGCAAGAGATATTTTCACAAGTAAATATCTATCGGATCGTCCTAAGACTTTAGATGAGTTGAGCAAGCAATATGGTGTTTCTCGAGAAAGAATTAGACAGATTGCTGAACAGTCAATGGAAAAAGTAAAGCAATACATACAATCAGAGGCTTCAAAATTCAGGTTATATGCGTAGCTTGTTGATATTTCTGTTACTCTGTTCGATAAAAACTTTCGGGTTAGCTAGTGAAACAAAATTACAAGACAAGCGGTTACAGGAAAAGTATAAGGACTGGCTTGTTTATACAGCACTAGAAGATGGAGAAAAATTATGCTATATAGTCTCTTACCCCCAAAAAAAGGATAGTAATTATACAACAAACCGTAAACCATATGTAATGGTTAGTTATATTGGTAACGCTGTAGATGAAGTAAGTGTAACTTCAGGGTTCGCATATGATAAGGAAGAGCCTGTAGTTCTTAGTTTTATTTCTGAAAAATATACATTACCCGTTATAGATGGGAATTTTGCATGGACAGAAAATATACATACAGACAAGAGGTTAATTTTAAAAATGAAACAAGGATTATCGATGACGGTATCTGGACAAGTAAAAGCACAAATGGTTTATGATACTTATTCTTTGCTTGGATTTCAAAAAGCTTATAAAAAAATGCATGATCTGTGTAATGCAAAATCAGATAAATGACTAATATAAAAAACAATTCTTTTCTTTATAGTGATAATGCAGAATTCATAGAAGAGATGTATCAACGTTACCTTCAGTATGATAAGTCAATAGGCAAAGAATGGTATAATTTTTTTGCAAATGATACAGAGGCTAATGAAGCAGGAAAAGAAGATTTAATAGTAAATTTCTTTAGGACTTATGGGCATTTCTTTGCAGATTTAAATCCTTTAAACAATCAACCAATAAATCATCTAAAGTATTCTGGTGTAGATTTCAGAGATACTGCTAATGAGTTTATTTCTCAATTAAAGCAAATTTATTGTAAAAGTATTGGTTTTGAATTCATGCATAT
>NZ_MJMG01000001.1:63719-122004 GCF_001752665.1 Wolbachia pipientis
CTTATGAGGAAAGGAACTGGTTACAAGATAAAATTGAGAATCAGAATGTGACGCTTAATATACAAGACAAAAAGGAAATACTAAGACACTTAATTGAATCTGAAGTATTTGAGCAATTTTTGCATATAAAATTTCCAGGATATAAACGTTTTTCCATAGAAGGAGGAGAAGCAACAATAGTTGCTATAGAAAAAATTATTAATGATTCGTGTAATTTGGGTATTGAAGAAATAATTTTTGGTATGGCACATCGTGGTCGTTTGAATATATTAACCAAAGTAATAGGGAAAGAATACGCTGCAGTGCTATCTGAATTCCATGGTAATACTATATACGATGACCCAAGTATTTCTGGAGATGTAAAATACCACCTTGGTTATTCTTCTGACAGAATAATCTCACAAGACAAGAAAATACACTTAAGTTTATGTTACAACCCATCACATCTAGAGGCAATAAATCCGGTACTTGCTGGAAGAGTAAGAGCAAGACAAGAAACAAAGCCAGTACTAGGGATATTAATTCATGGTGATGCAGCTTTTACGGGTCAAGGTGTAGTTGCTGAAACCTTATCTCTTAGCAATATTAAAAATTATAGAGTAGAAGGAATAGTACATATCATAATTAATAATCAAATTGGTTTTACTACTCATCCTAGTTATACACGTTCATCATTTTATTGTACTGATATAGCCAAATTTATTGAAGCACCAATATTTCATGTTAATGGTGATGATCCAGAAGCTGTAAACTTTGTTGCAGCTATTGCTATGGAATATAGACAAAAATTCAAGAAAGATGTAGTAATTGATATAGTATGTTACCGTAAGTATGGCCATAATGAAGGAGATGAACCATATTTTACTCAACCGTTAATGTATAAGCTAATATCAGAGCATAAGAGCAGTGGAAAATTATATGAAGAAAAATTAGTTACTAACGGAATAATTAGTAGTGAGAAAGCAAGTGAGTTACGTAATAAATTCAGAATAAAGTTAGATAAAGAATTAAACTCTCAGCAAAAAGTTAATCTATTGAATGAGAGAGCTAGATTAAATGATCTGTATAAAGATTCTGTTGTGACGAAAGATAGGTTAAAGAAACTAGGAATACGTATCAATAGTAATATTCCTGATAATTTTAATGTTAATAATAAAATTAAAAAAATAATTGATAATAGATTAGATAGCGTTAATTCTGAAAGCAACATTGATTGGACAACTGCTGAGAGTTTTGCTTTTGGCTCACTATTAATTGAAGGTATCAAAGTACGTTTATCTGGACAAGATTCTTGTAGGGGAACTTTTTCTCAGCGACACGCTAAATTAATTGATCAAGCCACAGAAGAAGAATTCGTTCCATTAAATAATATAGATACAGGACAAGCGTTTTTTGAAGTAACAGATAGTCCTTTATCTGAATATGCGGTCATGGGGTTTGAGTATGGTTATAGCTTAGATTCCCCATATACGCTGGTACTGTGGGAAGCGCAATTTGGTGATTTTGTAAATGGTGCTCAAATTATCATTGATCAGTTTATTGCATCTGCATGGGCAAAATGGTTATGTTCAAGTGGCTTAGTTTTATTGCTTCCTCATGGATATGAAGGGCAAGGTCCTGAGCATAGCTCAGCACGTATAGAAAGATTTTTACAGTTATGTGTAGAAGATAATATACAAGTAGTCAACTGCTCTACGCCTGCAAACTATTTTCACGTTTTACGTCGACAGATACATAGGGATTTTCGTAAACCTTTAATAATATTTACACCAAAATCTTTATTGCGACATAAAAAAGCAGTTTCTAATTTGCCTGATTTTGAAGGCAAATTCCTTACGATAATTCCGGAATATAGGAAAAGTTTAGTGCCAGATGATAATATGTGTAGAGTGATAATATGTAGTGGCAAAATCTACTATGAGATAATTGAAATGTGTGAATCTAAAAAAATAAACAATATAGCTATTATACGGCTTGAGCAATTTTATCCATTTCCAGCAGATACATTAGCGTATGAACTGAATAAATATAAAATTGCACAAGTAGTATGGTGTCAGGAAGAACCTAAAAATATGGGAGGATGGTGTTTTGTTAGCACATTAATAGAAGAAGTATTATTGGGCCTAAACGTGCAATCCAAAAGGCCTATCTGTATTGCAAGGCCTGCATCTGCATCTACTGCATGTGGTTGCCTTAATATGCATAATAAGCAACAACTGAAAATCTTGACTCAGGTTTGTGATCTGGGCTAGCAATTTCAGATTTAGCTAATTATCTGAATTCAGTACATATAAATTTTGATCTTTTTGATTTATTAGATTAAATGTCGGAATAATTGTTGCTTTTAAGAATATAACAGTTTCTGTGGTTTTAAGATTATTTGTAAGTTTTTGCCGTTTATTCCTCCTGTCTTTTCTATGTTCTATTAATCCACCAATTACCATTACTTCCCCGCTCTTAATTTTTAGTGTAGAATGCATTTCTTTCACTTCTACAATTGGTATGTTGCTATTTAATTTCGTTTTACTACGCTGTGCAATATGTTCTATGCCTGGATCTTGAGTATAACCATTAATTCTCGACAACGTTGGATGTACATCCATAAATATTTCGCCAGTATCAGCATTAATACTTGGATGGATTATTAATATTATACCTACAGGCACACTGTTTGCTTTAGTGACAAGCATCTTGTTATTACTTTTTTCTATATTCAGAGTGAAATAAATATGGTTTTCAGTAAATGAGACTATAGCTTGCTGGTTATTTACAGCATGTAGTCTAGTACTTGAAATTATTGTTGATTTACCAAATTCTTTTAAGCTTTTTACTGGATCACTGATATCTGTACTACTCTGGAGTTTATTTAAATTAATACCCGAAAGGTATTTATCATTTAGAGTGATTTCTACAATCTTTGTTTCTACCATTATTTGTGAATGTGCTGATTTTTTTACTTTACTAATGTATTCTTTAATAGCTTTATGTATATCTTTTCTAGCGTTTAAAATGATCAAGCCAGTTTCTCTATTAGAAGAAAAAAATTCACCATCATTAACTCCATTAACCTCCATTATTGCACTTAAGCCTTTTTCTAATGAATCCCATAAATTACTATTATATTGAGATTTTATAACGTTATTAAAGCCCTCTTTAACGTCATTATTAGAAAGATCGTTATTAATAATAAAATTGCTTTTAGCAGAATGTTTTATGTTAATAAAATCAACATGGTAATTTTGTATATAAGGTAAATCTTGTTCTATTCGAATTACATCGTTACTTATTGAATAACGCAGCTTAGCGCTTTGTGCTATGCTTTGAATTGCTTCATTTATGCTTTTATCTTTTAATTTTAAAATAATATTACCTGATATGTGCGGATCTATATCCAAGCTTATATCAGCAAGCTTTCCTATTTCAATTAGTAGTTCTTTTATAGGTGTCTCTTCATTGACATTGATAGAAATAAGCTGACCATTGTTTGTAATATCAGGAAATTTTATAGGTAATGGTATAACTTCTGGACTATCGTCTTTTACAATTAAGTTATTATCTTGTTTCCTTATATTGACATCATGCTGTTTCACAGTAAGATATGAACAAGAGGTAATGAAGAAAAGCATTAATAATTTCAGAATAATCATAGCTAGAGCTTTTCTCTATAGTTTTCATAAAAATATTAAAAATTTATTTAATTTTATTTTGCAATATAATCTGCTGAGTAACGTGTTTTTATGGTAACTGATATAATAAATGCAATACGTAGTAATCTACTGGTATGTTTTCCAACGGAAACAGTGTATGCTCTTGCTTGTAACGCAATGAATTATAATGCTGTAGAGAAGATATATCATGTAAAAAAGCGTGATCATGATAAACCTTTATCTATCCTTGTAAATAGTATTGATAGAATCATGGAAATAGCAAACGTTCAAGAGCAATACATCGATTTAATAAATCGTTTTTCTCCAGGGCCAGTAACTTATGTTCTGTCATTAAATAATGAAACTGGATTACCAAGTAAATTTTTTAAAAAAAACGTTGGTATTAGAATTCCTGATCATCCAATAGCAATTTCTATTCTAGATAAATTAGATTTTCCCATAGTTGCAACTAGTATAAACATCTCAGGCAAAAAGAGTGCATGTACAATTAATGAAATACCACAAACTATAAAACAGCATCTATCTGTGATAATTGAAGATGATAAACTAGTACATGGCATGGAATCAGCTGTGATTGATTTAACAACTGATCAAGTTAGAATCTTAAGAAAGGGATATGTCTTCCAAAGCTAGCATAAAGCAAATAATAGGCCACGATAAGGCTATAAAGAAATTAATAGATAATATGCAGGTTCAATCCTGGATTATTTGTGGCAAAAAGGGTATAGGGAAAGCTACGTTAACAAAAAACTATCAGTTCCAAGAAGAATTTGACCTATATGTGGCTTCTGGTAATACGATAGGAATAGAACAGATTAGAGAAATGAAAGATTTTCTATATTTAAGCCCTATTCACTCAGAATATAAAGTGGCTATAGTGGATAGTTTGGAAGAAATGAATAACAATTCCAAGAATGCTATATTAAAGATATTAGAAGAGCCACCAAAGAATGCTAAAATATTTATAATTAGCCATAGACCATATGATATACAGGCTACTATTAAGTGCAGATGTTTTCAATTAAACTTATCACCATTAACATATGAAGAAACAAAATATATTGTCTATTCAAAATATCAAATTAATGACCAGGTATTTAATACAATGTTCAATTTATTTTCTGGAGCTCCTGGAATGATAATGAATGCAATAAATAGTAATTTAGATAAGATGGGTAATTTTAACGAAATTATTAATAATAATGACGTTGACTTAGGACTTATATCTCGCATTATTCAAGTTTCTATTTTAAGAGATATTAAAGCAAATCCAGAAAGTACTGAGATCTTAATTGATCAATGGAGCAAAATAAATAAGCTTTTTACTTATGCAAAGCAATTCCATTTAGATAAAAAGCATGTTTTAGCTAATATAATAAATATACTACCTAATCTGTAGCCTTATATAATATAGAAATTAATTCATTCCATTCTCTTTGACTAAGGCCACTTTCTTCTCTACTGATTTTCTCCCCTTGAATTAACTTACGTACTATCCCCAAACCTTTTTTTGATATGCATGCAGAGTCCAAACAATATTCAAAAAAAGCTTTATAAGTCACTGGCACCCATTTTTGCACTAGTTCTAGAATTTTCTCAGCATAAGCTCTGATCTCATATTGTGCATGCTTATCAGCTCTTAATTTTAAAAAGTGAAGAAGATTGTGTAGATCTATCTTCCAGTAGAATTGTGTATAATAATTAAGAGTAAGATTAGCTCTTGCAGTTTCTCTTGCAAGTTCTTGCTCAATTAATTTTTTATAATTTGAATATACTAATTGAGAATCTCTCTTTAAAGAATTTATTATTTCTTCTGCTGTTACATTATCAAAAACTTCTCCGCTACCCTGTTTGTTGGTACTGGATTGTTTTGCAATATGTTCGGGTTGAGGTATATAAAATTCATTATCAAGTATTGAATATCTAGCTGAGTATTCATTTATATTTGCAGTTCTATGTCTTACCCACTGTCTAGCAACAAAAATGGGAAGTTTCACGTGAAACTTAATTTCACACATTTCAAATGGAGTGGTATGAGAATGTCGCATTAAATAATTTATGAGTGCTTCATCTTGATTTATTTGCTGTGTTCCTTTGCCATAAGAAACACGGGCAGCCTGTACTATGCTACTATCTGAACCCATATAATCCATTATTCGAATAAACCCATGATCTAATACCTTGTATTCTTTGTATAGCAGATCATCTATCTCTTTTACTGTAGTACGCTTGGTACTATAGAATTCATCGACCATAAAGTTACGTTAAAAGAGAAATATTAGCACCACACATATTAAGTTTTTCGTGCATTACTTCATACCCTCTATACAAATGAGAGCAATTATTTATTACTGTTGCTCCTTCAGCCACTAACGATGCAAGAACTAAAGCTGCTGCTGATCTTAGATCATTTGCATATAAATTAGAACTGCATAATTTTTTTGTACCAGTAATAATAGCTCTATTCTCTTCTATGCTAATATTAGCCCCTGCTTTTTTTAGTTCATGTACATGTGTAAATCTATTGTTATAAAGATTTTCTTCAATTGTTGACACACCATTAGCAATGCATAGTACTGATGTTAATTGAGGTTGCATATCACTTGGAAAACAAGGATAAGGATTTGTTGAAACATTAACTGGCTCAACATGACAATTTTCCCTAGAAATTATAATACTATTTTTAGATGGTTTTATTTTGGCACCTATAGCTTTTAATTGATCTACTACACATTTCATGTCTGGTAGGCTTACCTCTTCTAATGTTAGCTCTCCATCAGTTATAATAGCTGCCAGTGAATATGTACCTGCTTCTATACGATCTGGAATAATTTTATGGCTGCAACCATTTAATTTTTCTACTCCCGTTATTATTATCTTATTTTCTTGAATAGTAATATTTGCACCCATTTTTATTAAAAATTCTATCAAATTACAGATCTCTGGTTCAATTGCAGGATTGTATATTACCGTTACCCCTTCCGCAAGAATTGCAGCCATTATTATATTTTGTGTAGCTCCTACGCTAACCCTCTCAAATGATATTCCTTTCCCTTGTAGTTTTCCTTCAACTGTAGCAGTAATATTATTTTCATCTACTACAATCTTAGCTCCCATTTCTTCTAATGCTTTAATATGCATATCTATTAGACGTGTTCCTATATTACATCCTCCAGGAAATGAAGTGTTTATTTTACCGAATCTACTAAGCATTGGACCGAGTAACAAGATGGAAGTTCTTACTTTACTTGCGGTTTCGCTTGATATGATGTGGTTGTTTATTTTACTGCAATCAATTTCTAAAGTGTGATTTGCTTTATAATTTCTATTACGTATAAAATTTACCTCTGCACCAAGACTTGTGAGCAGCATAGACATTGAATGTACATCAGTTATGTCTGGAACATTAAATAAAATAACAGGAGAGCTACATAATATACTTGCTGCAATTATAGGTAAAATAGCATTTTTTGCACCATTAATACGGACATTTCCCACTAAAGGCTTATAATTATTCTTTATTATTATTTTATGCATCTTATAAAACTCCAAAACTACGATATAGGATAGATAAAACTGCTCTAATTGACAATAGAACATTTATAGAGAAGTTAATTATTTTTCTTTTGTTTCTCTATTAATTTACAGATAAAAATAGATAATTCATATAAAATAAGCATTGGTATTGCAAGTCCTATCTGGCTTAATACATCTGGCGGAGTTAAAATTGCTGCTATAATAAAAATTATTACTATTGCAATTCTGCGTTTATCAGATAAGCTCTGCGCAGTCAATAACCCTATCCTAACCATTAGTGTAAGTATAACTGGCATCTGGAATGCAGTACCAAATGCAAACATAAATTGGATGACAAGATCTAGATATTCACTTACAGATGGCATAAATTCTATAGGTATGCCCAAAGATTTACCACTATGTTCAAATGTAATAAAGAACTTCCATGCTAATGGAAATATGTAGTAATATGCTGCTGCTGCCCCAGTAACAAATAAAACTGGCGTTGCAATAAGATATGGTAATAAAACTGCTTTCTCATCTTTGTATAAACCAGGTGCTAGAAACATATAAAATTGCCATATGAACACAGGAGTAGCAAACAAGAGAGCGCTCATAATTGCGACTCTTAAATAAACAAAAAATGCTTCTGTCAAATCTGTATATATTAAAGAAAAGTCAGTATCATCTTTTGTTACTTCTATAAGCGGAGAAAGTAAAAAACGATATATATTCTCTTTAAAATAATAACACAAGCCAAAAATAACACAGAAAAACAAGAAGCAAAAGAGTACCCTTTTCCTTAATTCTGCAAAATGCTCATAAAGTGATATCTTACTCTGCTTCATTTGCACATAATAATGCTATATCTAACATTCTAAGTGAGAAAGCCCACTCATTATCGTACCATGCAGCAACCCTATAAATATTATTAGTAACATATGTGGCTGTTAAATCTACTATTGCACTATAAGGATTATGTATAAAATCTATAGATACTAATGGTTGTTCGCATACAGATAACACATCGCAGGTTGCATTTTTAAAGATTTCATTTATTTTTTCAATAGTAAGAAGCTTTTTATCCGTTGTGAATTTAAAATCAACCAGAGAAACATTAGCAACAGGCACTCTGATTGCAGTACCATCCAATTTTCCCTTCAATTCTGGAATAACAGAATCTATGGTTTTTGCTGCTCCAGTAGTAGTTGGAATCATAGATAATCCACAAGCTCTTGCTCTGCGCAAGTCTTTATGATTACCATCAAGAATGTTTTGGTCATTAGTATAAGCATGTATTGTCGTCATAAAACCACTTGTGATTCTTATATTGGAATGTAAAATCTGTACAACAGGAGCAAGGCAGTTTGTAGTGCATGATCCTGCTGATATGATTCTATGTCCTTTACAAAGCATGTTGTTGTTTACTCCATAAACTATGGTCACATCAGCATCTGGCATTGGGTGTGAAACAACTATTTTTTTTGCATTATGTTTTTCTATTTCTGCACGTGTTTTAAATGCACCTGTACATTCTAATACTATATCAACATCCCACTTAATGTTTCCAGGATTACGCTCTCTGTATAAGGAGAATTTTCTGTCATTAATGCATAACCAGTTTTCTATGTCATTAAACTTAATATCATGGTTAAATCTACCATGGACAGAGTCATACTTAATCAAGTGTGCGTGATGGCTAGCTTCAAGTGAACCATTCACAGCTATAACTTCTATTTTATTATTATATTTTTCTACTTCAAAAATGGCACGCAACACATTCCTACCTATTCTTCCCAAACCATTGATTCCTACACGTATTGTCATTATTTCACTTAAAACAGTAATTATAGCAAATATTCTTTCTGTTTCACTTGCTTATTTAAATGATAAAGAATGCTTCTATAGAGATAATCTAACACGATTAAATAGAAAACTAAAAAGTATTCTAACGTTAATGTTAAAACTTTCTCTTTACATTTTATTGCTTTTTGAGTCTTTTGGATGCCTTATCTAGGCAACACCTATACTTCAGGCTATGCATACTAAATCACAATTATATAATATTTCTAATATAGTTTCTTATGAGGCAAGCAATGAGTAGATACACCGCTGATATAAGTATAATAGTTGGCCCTGTGAAAAGATCAAAATTTAATGACAACATAAGCCCCGATATTCCAGAAATCACAGAAAAAAATGTTGCCATAATAACCATCTGCATAGGTGTTCTTGACACAAGTCTTGCTGAAGCAGCAGGTATAAGTAAAAATGCAGATATAAGTAATATTCCTATTAATTGAGCGGAAATTGCTATAAATACAGCAAGAGTAATCAAGAATTCTAATCTCACTAAATTAACATTCACTTTCTCTACTACAGCTAAATCTTGATTAATTGAAATCATCAGCCAGTGACGCCACCTTAATACCAATATTAAAACAACTGCTATAAATGTGAAAAAAATTAATATTATGTTATCACTATCTAGCATTAATATATCACCAAACAATGAAGTAATGATGTGCCTATTATTAAACGGTAGAAAAGACATAAATATTAAACTTAATGAAAGTATAACATTTGTAATAATATTTAATATAGTATCGACCGAATATAGCTTATGAAAATTAATAGAGAGCAGTATCGCAAATGTCAATGCTATAAGCATTATACTTATTGATGGACTTATTTTAAAAATTAAAGAAAGTGCAATACCAAGTAATGCAGAATGAGACAGGCTATCACCTAAATACGAAAGCCTTTGCCATAGCATAAAGGAACCTAAAACACCAGTTACTAAACTGATCATTACTACTGCCAATAAGCTATTAATGAAAAATTCTTGTGTAAATATCTCAAGCATCAGACAATTAACCGTGTGTCGCATACCCACCAATCTGGATGATGCTCTTTAATATTACTTGCCGCAACTTTTGCATCTTCCATGCTGTTAAACATTCCAAAGCATACAGTGCCACTACCAGACATACGTGCTATTAAACACCCTTTTTGTAATTCCAATGTTAATATTATGTCCTTTATTTCAGGAATTAAGCTAATTGCGATTTCTTGAAGATCATTTGTTGCATTTTTAACGATATCTAACAGTTTGTCCTCATTCCACTCAATTGGTTTTGTAAATCCTCCTTGATGTCTAGAATATACTTCTGGCGTGCTCAGAAATTTCTTTTTTGGTTTCACAAGAACTATATTCATTGGTAATGATAATTTTTCTATTGGATGTAATTCTTCTCCTACACCTTGAACAAAGACAGGGTTACTATCTATGCTTGCTGGAATATCAGCACCAATATTTAATGCTATTTCATCTAAAATTGGTCTATCAACATTCCATAATTTCCCTAAAGTACGCACTACCGCTCCAGCATCTGATGAACCACTTCCTAAACCTGCTGCTATTGGTATATTCTTTATAACTTTAACAAATACTTTAGTATGACTTGGAGCATATCTAAGCAACAGTTTAACAGCTCTAATCACAGTATTATATCGACTGTTTATTCTAGATGACGAATTTACAAATTCAACGTTGGAATAATCATGTTTAAATTTCTTATGATCTACTTTTATTTCTAACATATTTGAAAGAGTGGCAAAAACAAACACACTCTCGATTAAGTGATATCCATTCTCCTTTTTACCTACAATATGTAAAAAGAGGTTGACCTTTGCATATGCATTTACACAGAAGCTTTGCATTGTATATTCTTCACTAGAAAATATATATTCATACTATACTTATAGTAATGTTTTGGTCAACTTTTATAGGCTACCAATGAAAAACTATCTTAACTTTTCCATGTGGGTCAATGCATCTGCTGGTACAGGTAAAACAAAAATTTTAATAGATAGGGTGCTTAACCTTTTGCTTCATGGTAAAAAGAATATACTCTGTTTAACATTCACAAATACTGCAGCAACTGAAATGGAAGATCGAATTTTTGAGACATTGAGTAGGTGGGCAACATGTAGAGGATTAGATCTACATGTTGACGATATTACTAAAAAGAATATAGATAAAGCAAGAAGATTATTTTCTGAATTAGAAGATTTAAATCTTACTATACAAACTATACATGCTTTTTGCTATAAATTAATTTCCAATTTTCCTACAGAAGCTGGCATCGCACCAAATTGTACATTGAGTGAATGCAAGGAGTTGCACAATGTGGCATTCAAACATATATTGAATTATGGACCTTTACAGAACAGTATTAACACTGTTGCAGAAGAAATTGATGAAGATGAACTATGCAGCTTACTTTATACCTTATATACAAAAAAGCCAACAGATGATTTACAATATATTAAAAGTAAGTTGAATATTTCAGATAAAATTCCTGATTTACCACTACAAAATATAAAAAGGTTAGCTGATATACTTAGTGAAGGCAGCAAAAGAGACCAGAACTACAGCAAAGTTCTCTACAAGTGGATAGATACAGATAATATAGAGCATCTAACTAAAGTATTTATCAAATCAGGTTCATGTGATAGAAAGGACATATCATCTATTGTGACAAAGGAAATTTTAGAAAAATTTTCTGATTTAGCAGAGCTGGTAGAAAGTTTACAAAATATAGTTATATCTTATATAAGGGAGGTAGATGCTCAGCAAATTTTTAAAGGAACTAGTAGCCTACTAAATATATTTAAAGAATATATTTCTTTTTATAAAAATGAAAAACTGAAAAATGCACTACTTGACTATGATGATGCAATAGATTTAGCAATAAAACTTATTTCAAGTCATGACTGGATTTTATTCAATTTAGATCAAAAAATAGATCACATACTTGTAGATGAAGCACAGGATAACAGTATAAATCAATGGAAAATTATAACGAATTTATGCGATGAATTTTTTGTCAATAGTAATGAACAAAGAACATTATTTGTTGTTGGCGATGTAAAACAATCAATCTACAGATTCCAAGGAGCAAATCCATTACTCTTTACTTATATGGAAAAATATTTTCATGAAAAAACTGAGGGTAGAAATTGGCTTTCAGATCAACTTGAAATATCATTCCGTTCGGTCCCAGAAATTTTAATGTTTATAGATAGATTGTTTAATCATTTCCGTAAGGAAATATCTTTTAGTGATAATGAAATAAAGCATATTCCAAATCGAAAAAATGAAGAAGGATATATTGAGATCTGGCCATTATTGCCAAAATCAAATACACAGCAAACATTCAGTATATATCGTGAAAACGAAGATCAGTATATAACTGACAGATTATTTGCACGCACAATGGTAGATCATATCTATAAGTGGTTAAATGATGGACGTATATTGGTATCTAAAAATCGCCACATAGAACCAAAAGATATAATGATCTTGGTGCGACAACGAAATATATTAGTAGAATATATAATAAGTGAACTTAAAAGGGCAAATCTACCAGTTATAGGCAGGGATCATTTTAGAATAATGGACCATATGGTTTCACAGGATTTAATAGCTCTAGCTGAATTCTTACTATTACCATCAAATGATCTTGCACTTGCAGGTATTTTAAAATCACCATTATTCAATTTTACCGAAGAAGAGCTCTTTAACATAGCATATAACCGAGGAGAATTATCACTTTGGGCAAGCTTACAGCATTATTCTCAAAGTACTTATAATGAATTGAATTATCTGATAAAATTATCTCAAATTGAACTCCCACTTACATTATTTACATATGTGCTTACCCAGTATAAAGAAAAATTTGTTTCACGATTAGGAATTGAGTGCCTTGAAATTATTGATGAATTTATGGGTTTATTGTTACGTTTTTGGTTTTTCTCTTTACAAGCATTTGTACAATGGATAAAGGAAAACAACCCAGAAATTAAAAAGGATATATATCAAAACTGTAATGCTGTGAAAATCACAACAATTCATAAGTCAAAAGGTCTACAGGCCCCTATAGTGTTTTTGATTGACACGAATACAGTACCAAAAAGCAGTGAACATATAATTTTTGATCAGTCAGGAACACCATTTTGGTGCAGAAAGAACAATAATATTTACTGCTCCCAAATTAACAAAGAGAAAAAAATAGAGGACTATAACGAATATTTGCGTCTATTATATGTAGCACTGACACGTGCTGAAGATGAACTATATATTTTAGGTAAGGAACCCATGCAAAAAAATTCTTGGTACGATCTCATTACAACATATGGAGGTCCATATGAAAGAAAACGAAAAGTCTTATTTAAAGATGAATCAGAAGTATTGTGTGTAAATTCAAATTACCCATATTTATACAGGAAACATAGTATGTAAACATCTCCTTATTAATGGTAAGATTTATACCAAAATATTAGAGTTTAAGTGGATATTTACTTGATTTGAAAGGTAATACAGCAGTACTTCTTACTCGAATCTAATGATCCCTTAACATTTCATTTATAGATACTTTAGATCTTGTTTTTTCATCTACTTTTTTAATTATAAGTGCACAATAAGTTGAAATATTGTCTTCAAGATGAATAGATCCTGGTATTACTACGGAATAAGGAGGAACCTCACCATACAATATCTTTTTGTTTTCTCTATCTACAATTTTTGTTGATGCACTAATAAATGTTCCCATACCTAACACAGATCCTTCTCTTATTATGACGCCTTCTGCTATTTCGCTACGTGCTCCGATAAAACAATTATCTTCTATAATAATTGGTGAAGTATGAATAGGTTCAAGCACTCCACCTATGCCTACTCCTCCAGATATGTGGCAATTTTTTCCTATCTGTGCACAGCTCCCAACTGTTGACCAAGTGTCTATCATAGTACCTGAGTCAACATATGCACCAACGTTAACAAAGCTTGGCATTAATATTACATTTGGACCTATATATGCAGATTTACGTACAAAGCATCTAGGCACCACTCTAATTTTTGATTTACGAAACTTTTCTTCATTCCAGTCATCAAATTTATTCGTGATTTTATCAAACCATCTACAACCCATTCTATTTTCTTCTGTTAGAAAATAAAGCAAAATAGCCTGTCTAACCCATTGATGCACTACCCAATTTCCATCTGATGATTTTTCTGCAACTCTAATTTTACCATGATCTAAGAGCTCAATTACTGCTTGTACTACTTTTTTTGCAGCAATTTTAAAATTAAAATCGCTAAATTTATCTCTGTTTTTCCATATATTTTCTATATCATGTTGCATTTATTTTTGATATTGATGTTAATTTATAAGTCTATATAATTCTATTCTATCCATTTATTACACAAAATATGATAGAAATACAATGTCAAAATTGTACTAAAGTTTATTCAGTACCGGCAGATCAAATTGGTAAATCTGGTAGAACTGTTAAATGTACAAGCTGCGAATTCATCTGGCATGCAAATCCTTATAAAAAAAGAGGAAACTATCTTGTTCTTACAGTGCTAATTTGTATAGTGATTTGCTTCATTGCAGCCAATCCAAATAAAATAAAAAAACCTTATAAGCATTTTATGTATAAACTGATAGGCCACAAAAAAGAATACAATATAGAGACAAATGAGCTTTACCAAGATTACTTACTTTTACCTCATCTTAAGCCTTACAACTTTAAGAATGAGCAATTAAATTAAGTTAGTGGCAATCTAAATAGTTTAATAAAATTATCTGTGGTTATTTTGGCTACTTCACAATAAGGTTTGTTCCATAATTCTGCTAAACAATGTACTATATATTTCAGCATTGCAGGTTCATTTTTCTTTCCTCTATATGGCTCTGGCGCTAAATATGGTGAATCTGTTTCAACTAATACACGATTATTAGGTACATTTTTTGCAATCTCTTTGAGTAAATGAGCATTTTTAAAGGTAATAATACCAGAAAATGAAATATAGAGGCCTAGATCTATAGCTTGATAAGCAAGTTCTTTGGAAGAAGCAAAGCAATGCATTATTCCATTAAAACTACCTGAATACATTTCTGATTTTAGTATATCCATCATCTCATCATCAGCGTTTCTAGCGTGTATAACTAAAGGCAATCCTGTTTTTCTTGCAACCTCTATGTGTAAAGAAAAACTTTTTTCCTGGTTGATTTTCTTATCAGGCTTATAATAAAAATCTAGTCCAGTTTCACCAATACTAATTACTTTTTCACTATTAGTAAGTTCAATTAGTTCATCAATTTTTATAAAATTACCATTATCTATGCTATCATCTAATGGGTGTACGCCAACAGATGAATAAACGTTATCATACAGTGAAGAAATTGTTAATAATTTTGTGATGTCATCAATGCTTAAGCATATATTATGTAGAATTTCTACTTGATTCTGTTTTGCCCTTAAAATTATCTCAGGTATTTCATCGTCTGTAAAATAATTTAGATGGCAATGAGAATCTACTATCATGACTTATTTAACGTAATATCGTATTACATGAGAAAATTCCTTTATTATTAGAGTATAGAGTTCTTTTTTAAATGATATCACGTTAGATAAGACATTATCTGCACTTTGCCAACACCATTCTTTAAATTCTGCATTATCAATATAGTTAATATTAACATCTTCATCTGTTCCAAGGAACTTCATTAAAAACCACTTCTGCTGTTGTCCCAAGTATGCATTATTCCAAGATAATGGTACCATTGTTTTTGGTATATCATAGTATAACCAATTTTTACTTTGTGTTATAATTTCCACTTTACCAATACCAGTTTCTTCTAATAACTCACGCAATGCAGCCTGTTCTAAACTTTCATTTTCATCAATTCCGCCCTGAGGCATTTGCCAGTATAAATCTGCATCAAAGCGTTTCCCGGTAAAAATATTCCCTTGATTATTAAATAACACTATACCAACACCTGTACGATAATTTTTTTTAATTTTTATGCTCATTGTATTGAGTTACAAAAAACTGTTTTTCTTTTACCTTTCCTAGGTTCTGTGTTGCAATCATAATTTCACTGTAAAAAAGCCTATTAGTTTTCTTTAAAGAAATATTGTAATATAATATATAAATATAAAACATTTTTACAAAGTGATGGAATTTATAAAAGATAGAATAAAAAGCATAATAGATCAGAACAAAGGCCATAATATAATTACTTTTGATGTTGGTGATAGGACTATTATTGCAAAGCATATAGTTATTGCTTCTGGTGACTCAAATCGTCATGTAAAAGCTTTAGCTGAGCATATAGTAAAGGACCTTAAACGGTATTATAAAATAGAAATTGAAGGAATGCATGATGGTAATTGGGTAGTTTTAAGTTTTCAAGATATAATGGTTCATATATTTAAGCCAGAAGTCAGAGAATATTACAAAATAGAGGCACTATGGCAGTAAAACAGTTATATGAATAAATCTGATTTTTTAAATTTTCTTGAAGAAAGGGGATCTCTATACCAATGTACAAATATTACAGGGTTAGACCAATTATTAATTCAGGATAATCATATAGTAGCATATATTGGTTTTGATTGTACTGCTCCAAGTTTGCATATCGGTAGTATGATTCAAATTATGGTGCTGCGTAGTTTGCAAAAGTTTGGGTATAAACCAATAGTACTACTTGGTGGCACTACAACTAAGGTTGGTGACCCTACTGGTAAAGATAAAGCAAGAATCGTTCTGCCAACAGAAGAAGTCAATAGAAACATTAATGGTATCAGGGAAGCCCTGGAAAGAATTATATTCTTTGGTGACGGGATATCAGATGCAGTAATAGTGAATAACGAGGAATGGCTTGATGAATTAGGATATATAGATTTTTTATGCAATATAGGCACACATGTTTCTGTAAATAATATGCTAACTTTTGATAGCGTAAGGACCAGATTAGAAAGAGAACAAAATCTTAGCTTTCTAGAGTTTAACTATATGTTACTTCAGGCCTATGATTTTACTGAGTTAAGTAAGAGATATGGATGCCGCTTGCAAATTGGTGGATCAGATCAATGGGGGAATATAGTAAACGGGATTGATTTAGGGAGAAGGCTTGGGTTAGCTGAGCTTTTTGGTTTAACTACTCCACTTATATTAAATCATAAAGGAAAAAAAATGGGTAAAACTGAGAGTGGTGCTATATGGATAAATAGCAGACCTTATGACTACTGGCAATATTTCCGCAATATAGATGATCAAGATGTAGGACGATTTTTAAGACTGTTGACAGATTTACCTATTGATGAAATAAAAAAATTAGAATTATTACAGGATCAAGAAATAAACGAAGCAAAAAAGATCTTAGCGACAGAAGCAACAAAAATATGTCACGGTAAAGAAGAAGCAGAATATGCAAGATCTGCAGCAGTTGCAGCATTTGAGAATAAGGATAGCTCATTATTGCATGACTATACCTTGAAAAAAGAGCAGCTTATTAGAGGAATCCCTTTAATAGATCTATTATGTTTAACCGGACTAGAGTCATCTAAAAATACTGCGAAACGTTTAATACAAGCTAGTGGATGTAGAATTAATGATCAGATTATTCAAAATATTGATTATGTGATAAGCACTAAAAATTTTGAAGATAAGTCATTTATAAAGCTTTCTTCAGGTAAAAAACGTCACATAAAGGTTGTGATTATTTAAGTAATTTTAGATTTTCTAAATTTGTATATTGAGATTTTTAAATTTTTGTCTAAGAACCTGTTCATAATCTTTTGAGAAGTAAAACAGCAAAAGCTAAAACAACCATTTGCAGGCTAGTGTTGAGCTATTTCTCGCAGTTTTTCCACAATCGTCTACATTAGACCTTTTGCGAAACAGAAAATTATTGCAAAAGCGTAAAAAATGTATCTTTTGATAAAGTTTTTCCTGTTTTATAGCCCTTTCTTCGATAACCCGAAGACGATAAAATGTATATTAGGAGGGTTAGATGCTAGCAGCATATAGCAAGGAAAAAGGCAATGGAAGCTTTATATGAAGGAGAAAGTAGAGAAATGGTAGTACAGAAGTTTAAAATAGGAAAAACTACTTTTTGATCTATTCGAACTATTATGAAATACGCTATAAAGGCTATCCAACTCAATAGTTTTTGGATCCCAGAGAATCTTCTCTGAGCATTAATTTCGCAAAAGGTCTTGTAAAAACAAACCTTTAAAGATATTTAATTGACACGTATATTTTTTTTATATATACATACTCAATACATTCAGGATGTATACATGGCAGATTTTAAAAAAGCATATTTTATAGATTTTGTGGTATGGAGTGCACTTGTAGGGTGTGCTGTAAATTCCAGCCTAAAGCTAGGGTATTTTGCAGCTTTATCGCCTTTAGCAATTAACTTCATTATCGCTGCTTCAGTCACTACAGTATTGGGAGTTTACTTATTATATAAGGAAAGAAAAGGTTTTGAGCACAAAGATTACTTTAAATTATTAGGTATACTGATTGCTAATCTGGTAGCTTCAACAATTATTGGTAAGATTATAAATTCTTTATTTTCTGGAATAACTGCTACAAGTTTAATTACAGGATTGATTATAGGACCTGCAGCACTATTCTCTACAGTTGTGTGTATTTCACACTTAAGTTTCCTATGGAAAAATGAAGATGCTGTAGTTCTAAGCGATAGCCTTGTATTTGCAGCATTATCTGCATTATCTGGTTGTGTAGTAGGGTTACTTCTAAGCTCTGCATCTTTCTCTCCATTAATAGTTGGCACTTTTGCTGGTGCTACTTTCTGCACTATCTGCACATTGAAATTACTAGGAAGTGATTGCTGCAATAAAGACAAAGCAGCAACTATTTCGCTGTGTATAGCAGTTGCTGCTGGTATGACTACCGTTATAAATTCTGTATTTCCTTATGTAATATTAGGGCCATTGTGGCAAGCAGCTTTAGCATGTGCAGCAATAGGGGGAGTGACACCAGATGTGACTTCTGCTTTGTGTCGTGTAGTAATACATAGGGGAATAAATTCTTCTTATGTACGAGATCAAGATGTGTATGATGGTGTATAAAGCACAGGTGTCACAGAAGGATTGTATGTTGTAACATACAGTTTGATGAAATTATCCTCTTTATTTTTGCTTTTATGCTATCTACCTTGGGTTAGCAATCCCAGAAAATTAACATACAAATAATATCAATAGCTACTTAGTTTTACTTTACCACTAAAATTGGTTAATGCATTCCACTGTACTTCATTTAAAATTTTTGTACCAAGCTCTAGTGCTTTATTGCTTCTAAAGACTTAGAACCTGTTCATAATCTTTTGAGAAGTAAAACAGCAAAAGCCAAAACAACCATTTGCAGGCTAGTGTTGAGCTGTTTCTCGCAAGTTTTTCCACAATCTCAAGCAAAGGAGCGTTCCACAACCCATCTTGTTGGCAGCACAAAAAAGAGTGCAGGCTCAACAGTTGCACCAATCATCTCTTTTATCTTAGTTGCAAAATTCTCTCCCTGAGTCAACTCTTGATCTCCAAAAGGTTTTCTCTTACATCATTTCTATAGCACCGCTCTCCGATCAGTCTGTTGTCACGTAAATTGCATGCCTTACGTATCTACTGCAATATGGCGTTTACCTTTTCCATACCCTTTCTCTTTAGCAGTATCTCTGTGTTTGACACTTTGTGCATCAATTATGCAGAAGCTGGTTTTTTCTTTCCGACCATTGTTTCGTCGGACCTCGCCAACTATTTTTCTAGCGCTAGAATACTTTCTTTATTTGTGTCCTGTCCACTTCTTGAAGTAATCATAACAGCTTTGGAAATTCTTTCGGTAACATTCCCCATTGGCAACCACTTTTCAAAACATACAACACTCCACAAAATACATCCCACCTTCCTTGGTTTTGTCTTCTTTCGACAAGATTCAAGCTCTGGCAATATGATTGCGAGCTGCTCTTTACTTACATCGCTTGGACTTATATTCTTTTCTTACCTTTTCTTTTAGATCGCGTACAGGTTCTAATACATTTTAGGTCTGCTTAAATATAAAGCTTTAGCATCATTTAATTTCTGCCGGTTTTTCAACCTATAAAGTACTAATAATCCTGCATGTCTTGCATCTAATGCAGATAGTGCTAAATAGTCTTCATTAATTACTTCGGGCTCTGATAATTGTAACAAGCTACTATCAAACAATTGTGTATAAATTTCTTTAGAACTTTTTATTGTGCTTCTAATATTCTCTTTGCTACCTTTCTTTAGTGAAGATATAGCATATGCTTGAGCTTCTAGAGCACTAATACCATATAATGGTTTGTTTGTTGCAATACTGATCCCTGTAGCAGCTGAGAGTCCAACTCTAATACCAGTAAAACTTCCAGGGCCAGTTACTACTACCAAATGATCTATTTTATCATAGTTGTAACCATATTTATCAAATAGGGTATCCAGAACACTAAAAAATGATTCTGCATGATTATTAGCAACAATATTATGTTCTATAAAATAGTTACCATTATAATCAATAATTGCTATTGAACTATAGCTGCCTATAGTATCAATTGCTAAGATGGACATAGTCTTTTATAGAGTTTTGTAAATACCATAGCAAAAGCACCATTACCCATTACATTTGCAGAGGTAATAATTGGATCAAAAATCATGTATAATGCAACAATCAATGAGAGCATTTCCGGAGAAAATTGCAGATATTGCTTAAGTATAGGAAGCATTACTATAATACCTCCTCCAGGAACAGCTGCTATAGCAAACATATATAACAGAAAATAGGAAATAAATGCTATATGATCTGCTGCGTAACTTGAGGTCATCATAGTAGCAAGAATTATGATAAAAAAGCAGTCTCCTACTAAATGAAAGTTGACTGTTATTGGAATAACAGATGAGACTATGTCATCTTGTTTAACATTTTTTTTGCTTGCTTTTAAAGTAAATGGCATGGTTACACTACTAGACATCGTACTTATTGCAGTAATAAAGGCAGGTGCCATATTGCCCATGCTTACTATCCAGCCTTTAATTCGGAACGAACTTGCTAATCCGTATAAGAGAAAAATATAACAATACATTGCAGATATTATAATAATAAAAACTATTGAATAATCTTTAAACAATGTAGTTAAGACTTGATCGTGCTGCATTTTTAATGTAAATCCAAGCACAAATATTGGAATTATTGGTGTTAAAAATGCTTTAAGAATAAAGAGTGTTAAGTCTAGCATTTTATATGAAAGCTCTTTGCTTTTTTTAGGAAAAAATGTAGAGATTATCATGCTAGTAAATAGCCCACAAATTAAAGCCTGAAGACTAGAAATTGGTGGTTTTAATTTAAGTGGCCATAATGGAATGATAGTTTCTATATGCTGTGCAACATTGTATTCTAAATACATATTGTGTGCTACAAAATGTCCAATACAGTATGCTGTTATACTCGAAATTAAGTTTGATAAGAAGATTGCCATTATAATGAATATTATAAATTTTATAGCTAACTTTTTAAGATTATTAATACTACTAAAAATTAGTACAAAAACAATAAGCGGCATTACATAGAGTAAGATTTCCTTTATGATGAAACTAACTGAATAGAGCAAGGTCGTTATATTAACCGGTACTAAATGTCCTAAAAATATAACGGAGGTAATTATTGTTAATAAAACTATCATTGCAGTCTAGTACAGTAAATCATCTGTTTAGTAAAGTAAAATTGCTGGCCATAGGCAGTCTTTAACTATATAATTAAATATTATAAATCAAATGAAATATGTATAAAATACTAGTTTTGCTGCTTGTAATATTGCCTTTTAACTTATCCTCAACTGCAATTGAGATTATTGCAGATGTAAACGGTAACCCAATTTCAAATTTAGACATTGATAAGCGCATCAAGTTGATTTCTTCATTATTTGGTAATTATCAAAAAGAGCAAATTCTAGAAGACTTAATCAATGAAATTATTATTGCAGATGAAACTGAAAAATTAAAGATACAGATTAAAGATGAAGAGTTAAATAACACTGTCAGGCTATTTTTTGTCTACAGCTTCGGGCTCAAGAATGAGGAAGTAGATAAGTATATAAATGAGCATAACATAGATTTTAATGCCCTAGCTAAGAAAATAAAATATGATTTGTTATTGCACAAAATGAACGCAATGATGCATCCTACTAGTAAAGTGAGTGACGAAGAATTGGAGAATGTTAGAAAACAAATGGAGCAACCAGATTATTTGATTTCTTTACAAGAAATAGTTATGCCGGAAGAAAAGAAAAATATTATGTATAATTTAGTAAAAAAATGGCGTGATGATAGCAATTTTATACCAGATCCTCCAGTAAAAATACACAAAACTATATTAAATTTGAATAAATTAATAGATAAAATGAGAAATATTTTGGTAAAATTAGAAATAGGAGATATTACTGATCCAATTTGTATAAATAAGGACCATTGTTCTATAATAAAAATAGTTGACAAAGTAAGAGTTGATTATGGATTGTTAAATAGTACATTAAGTTTAAAGCAAGTTACAGTACAAGATTCAGCAATAAATTTAAACAAAATTACTTGCGCAAACTTTGATGACATAGCAAAGCCAGAAGAAATAAAAGAATTTAAAATTAAGATGAAAGATTTAAATGCCGATTTACAAGTCGTATTCAGTAAAGGCAATATAAATGAAATAGCACGAATCCAAAATGGCAATATAGTAAAATTAATCATGTTATGTCATATTGAAAGCAATCCAACTAATATAGAAACATTAAAATCACTTATATATGGCCAAAATCTTATAGCACAGAGTAGTATATTGCTTGATAATATGCGTAAACATGCTGTAATTAACTACCGTAATAAGAAAAGCGTTAGAGTGTAAAAATTTGAGGATTCAAGATATCAGAATAGCTTAAAAAATAATAAAATGTAAAAAGAAGGAAGTTCTAATTAGTTCTTCATTGTTTCATAAGTCAGAGAAGATTGTCAAGTTTGCCAAGCAAGAACTCTGGTGCAGAGCCTCCCTCTATTCTCCTGACTTAATGAAATTGAGCACTACTGGTTTTGCTATCAAAAACAGAGCAAGGAAAAACATATCCCTGTGCAAATCTATTGATTCTACTTTTTTATTATCTATTCGAACTATTACGAAATATGCTATAATGTTACATAAAACTGAATTATATAGTTTAGTAATTATTTGTCTAGTAAGAAGTCACAAATTTTCTTGTCTGTGGCACTTTCAATGGTATGTAGTAAGGCAAGTGGTCCCTCACCATTAGTTATGATGGTTGTATTACCACCCCGTTCTTATGGAAATATTATTTAGGACTATATATGTCGCCACCTATCGCGTTTGCTATTCCTTCATATACAGGACTAATTACCATGTCATCCAACAAAGAAGCTACAACTGGCGTTACTGCCCCTATTGCTGTAAGTGCTAAAGCTGTCTGCAACAATGGCCATAACGTCGTTACACCATGCAGCACAAAAACACTACTAGGCAGTATATAACAACTTGCAACGGCAATCACACAAGCTGCTGCTGCTGCATTAATCAATATAGGGCATTTTGGACATTCTTCAAGAATGTTGGTTCTATTATCATACATTCTCTTTACAGAGAAAATACCAGAAACAGCTAAAGCACCAATAAAAGCGCCACCCATTGTTAAAGATGTAAATTTGCAAACTAATAAACCTATTACACAACAAGATACTGCACCTATCAATACATTAAGTCCCAGTTCCGAAGACTTACCACTGTTAAGATAATGACGGCTGATGAATGCAATACACAGACCTGTAGATAATGGTACTACAGATCCTATAATGAATCCTTTAGCTAAAACACACAACAAAGAGCTTATAGCCATACCAATAATTGTTGCAACTAATATATTTAGAATCATTATACCGATAAACTTATCCCACTCTTCTCTATTAAGGCCTTTTATCTTTGCTATACTATCTCCCATCTTTGCTACACTAAATAATAAGTACAAACCAAATGCTATAGTTACTAAAGCAGCGATAATTAAGTTAACCGCAATTAAGTTAACCGTTACAGGTGATAAAGGTAAAGCCGCAAAATAGCTTAGTTTTAACTTTAAAGATAAAGCCATAAAATAGCTTGATTTTAACTTTAAAATGTAACTTGCAGCACACCCTACAAGTGTACCATACGGCATAAACTCCATAAAATGTTTTATATTTGTAAAAGACTGTGTCATGTAAACCTCCTATTATAATAAATTAATACTGACATTATGTGTAAAGAAAATATACGTGTCAATTTTTATTATTATCATTTAGCATTGCTTTAAATAATAATCCTACACATATTAAACTTGTCGATGTTATACTTCCTCCATATGATAAAAATGGCAAAGGGTCACCTATAATCGGTAATAGACCGATAACCATGCCTATATTTATGAAAAAATGAATACCAAAAAAGGCAAAAACTCCTATTGATACTAACTTAAAAAAATAATTTTTTAATTTTAACGCGACATAAAGTATTATTGCTAAGAATGAAGTATAGAGCAAAATTAAAGTTATGCTTACTAAGAACCCCCATTCTTCACTTAATACAGCAAAAGCAAAATCTGTATATTTTTCAGGTAAAAATCCTAGTTGGGTTTGGCTACCGCTGACAAATCCTTTGCCAAAGAAACCACCTGATCCAATAGCTATCTTTGCTTGTTGCGTATTATAACCTATACCAGTTGGATCTGCTGAAGGATTTAAAAATGACAAAATCCTGCGTTTATGATAACTCTTTAAAAAAGGCCAAATAGTGGGTACTAGTACAACACTTAACATTCCACAAATAAATAGATGAGATTTTTTTGCTGTTGCAGTAAATACTATCGATCCTCCTATGTATAACATTATTACAGCAGTACCTAAATTAGGTTGTTTTAGCACCAAAATTACAGGTAAAGCAATTATAACAAATGGCTTGAATAAATTTTTGAATTCTGTTGTTCTGTATAGATTTTGCCTAGAAAAATGATAAGCAAGTGCAAGTATTATTCCTATTTTTGCATATTCTGAGGGCTGTAAACTGATTTTCCCTATTCTTATCCAACGTGTTGTACCAGCTATAGGTACACTGAAATAATTTGATATTAGCAGCAAAACAATTGCTGCCATGTAAATGAAATAAGCACAAGGTTCTATATCTGTCAATAATATTGCAATAATTACTGGAAAAAATGTACAAAATACGATCATTTGATGAGTTGCAAGTGGTGACCACTTTCCTCCAGCAGAAGAGTACTGTATAGCTATGCCCATAACAGAAAGAATAATCACATTAATGGATAACAACCAATAGATTTGCCTTACATTCATGATCATATAAAGTTACAATATAATTACAAAAGTTATAATATAAATTACAATAAAGCATTATATGTCAAAAATTGAGAAATTCCGGTCTTTTATGCATGTAATAAATGTTGATGCATTCATGTTGTATAGCAAAGATGAATTCTTACGTGAATATTCGGAAGGCTTAAAGAATATATGTAGTTTTACAGGCACAAATGGACTGTTAATTATTACAAAAAATGGTAAATGTCCATTTTTCACTGATGGACGTTATATTACGCAAGCTCATAATCAACTTGATCATAATACTTTTAAAATCTATACTATAGAAGCATATGACTGGATTAAAGAGAACCTTTCATCAACTACAAAACTAGGTTATTATTCAAATTATTTTACCATAAGTAACATTAGGAAATATAATGGTATATGTGAGTTAGTACCATGTTTAGATGAATCATATAAACAAGACAACAACCAGCAAATAGTCCTACACCCACTTAAGTATTCAGGTGAAAGCAGTCAACATAAATGTGCTAGAATAGCTGAGACTATAAACAAGGAAGAAGCAATATTTTTGACTAATGTGGATTCAATTTCTTGGTTATTAAATATAAGGAGTGAGAAGACACTATATACTCCACATGTGTTATGTCGTGCTATATTATATCAGGATGGTCAAGTCGATTTATTCATTTATGGAAAAGAACAAGATTCAAAGTTAGGAGATCATGTTAATGTTTTAAGTATTGATAAATTAGAAAGCGTGTTACATGGACTAAATGCAGTCATTGTAGATCCAGAAACAACTCCAGTAAATATAATAAACTTGGTTCAGAATAAGCGGATAATTGAAAGAGTTGATCCATGTTTACTCAATAAAGCAATAAAAAATGAGGCTGAAATAGCAGGGATGGTTGATGCACATGTACAGGATGCGGTTGCAGTCACAAATTTTCTATATTGGCTTGATAATAATGTAGATAATAAAATATCAGAACTTGATGCAGAAATAGAGCTTTTAAAACAGAGGAAGAGACAAAATTTATTTAAACAACCAAGTTTTCCAACAATTTCAGCCTTTAACGAAAATGCTGCAATCATTCATTATAGAGCAAGTAATAATACAAATAAAACAATAGAGAAAAACGGTCTGTACTTAATTGATTCTGGAGGTCAATATCTTAATGGTACAACTGATATCACAAGAACAGTTGCTATTGGCATTCCTAATAAAGAACAGATCACTTACTATACAATGGTATTAAAAGCTCACATTGCTTTAGCAAACGCAATTTTTCCTTCTGGTACTACTGGTGGAGAACTGGATATATTTGCACGTCAGCACCTATGGAAATTTGGTATGAACTACATGCACGGTACTGGACATGGTGTGGGTAGTTATTTATCTGTGCATGAAGGTCCACAAGCAATATCACAAGGAAACAAAATAAAATTAGTACCAGGTATGGTAGTTTCTAATGAGCCTGGTTATTACATTCCCCATAACTATGGAATTAGAATAGAAAATCTCATGTATGTCGATAAGAAAGCAAATAACTTTTTATGCTTTAAACAATTGACTTGTGTACCATATGATAAACGCTTAATAGATATGTCAATGCTGACTAAGGATGAAATAAATTGGTTAAACGACTATAATAAATTTGTTTATGAGAATTTAAAAAATCATATGGAAAATAAAGAATGGTTATATGAGTTATGTACACTGGACAGTATTTAATCTGACGATACAATAAAAGAGGAAGAAGGAAAGAATGTTTAGAACAGAAACAGATAGCTTTGGTGAAATAAAAGTACCGAATAAGTGCTATTGGGGAGCACAGACTCAACGTTCTCTAGAAAATTTTAAAATTGGTACTGAAAAAATGCCTGTAGTTTTAATCAAAGCTTTGGCAATAGTAAAGCTTGCAGCTGCCAGGGTAAATATGCAATATAAAGTTCTAGACAACCAAATTGGAAATGCAATCTGTCAAGCTGCAAATGAAATAATAAATGGCCAGTTTAACAATGAGTTTCCGCTTGTTGTATGGCAAACTGGATCTGGCACACAGACTAATATGAACATCAATGAGGTTATCAGTAATCGCGCAATAGAAATTCTGGGTAGTAAATTAGGAAGTAAGTTTCCTGTGCATCCAAATGATCATGTTAATTATGGACAATCTTCCAATGATACTTTTCCAACTGCAATGCATATTGCAGTAGTACAGCAAATAAGTAAACTTTTAATTCCAAATCTTGCAGAGTTGTATAAGGCATTGGAGAGTAAAGTAGAGGAATTTAAGAAGATAATAAAGGTTGGGCGTACACATCTCCAAGATGCTATACCATTGACTCTAGGTCAAGAATTTTCTGGTTATGCAATACAAATCAAGAAGGGAATAGAAAGAGTGAAATTAGCATTGAATGATGTTTATGAACTTGCACAGGGTGGTACTGCTGTTGGTACTGGGTTGAACGCTAAAAAAGGCTTTGCTACGGATTTTGTTAAAGAGGTTGTAGAGATTACTGGTATGCCCTTTACTTCTGCAAATAACAAATTTGAAGCACTTGCAGCAAATGATGCACTAGTTGAATTGAGTGGCACGCTTAATACCATTGCTGTAAGCTTAATGAAGATCGCAAATGATATCAGACTTCTCGGTTCAGGACCAAGGTGTGGGATTAATGAAATAATATTACCAGAAAACGAACCTGGATCTTCAATCATGCCAGGTAAAGTGAATCCAACGCAATGTGAAGCGGTAACCATGGTATGTGCGCAAGTAATGGGTAATCATGTTACTATTACAATTGCTGGTTCAAATGGTCATCTCGAGTTGAATGTATTTAAACCAGTAATTATCTACAACGTACTACAATCCATACAGCTTTTAGCTGATTCTAGCTTAAATTTTGCAAAAAAGTGTATTATTGATATCAAGGCAAACAGAGAGAGAATAAATAATTTGCTAGATCAATCTTTAATGTTAGTAACGATTTTAAATACACATATAGGTTATGATAATGCAGCAAAGATAGCAAAACTTGCTTATGATAAAGGTATTACGCTTAAAGAAGCAGCTATCAAGCTCTCATTGGTCAGTGCAGAAGAATTTGATAAAATAGTAAAACCAGAAAAAATGGTAAATCTATGATTTGTTTTTATTTAGTATCTTTTTTATCCTTTTATTTGCTAATATTTTCAACTCGTTGCTGTATCTATGGTAATTATGCTTTATGGTATATAATTCATAAGCAGAATTATAATCCATACCTGGATAATATGAATAATCAAATTTACAATCTACCGTATTGACTGTAGAGTTTTCCACATGGCCTTTGTTTTCTACAGAGAATGTTAAAAACGGAAAAAAAACTAACAGTAAAATACTTATTATGTGCATAGCTTATTTGTACCATAATAAAAGTTTCATGTAAAAGACATTTATGTACGGCTTGTGGTTGCAGTTACGGAAAATTTATGAAAATCAAGATTGGAATTATAGGATGTTTAGGAAAAATGGGAAAAGCAATAATTCAGGAAGTAGTGGCGCATGATAAAACTGAAATTGTAGCTGCAGTTGCGCGTTCAAATATAGGTGAAGATTATAGAGGAGTGAAAATTACGGATTCTATCAGTGATGCATTTAAAATATCTGATATTGTGATAGATTTTACAGTAAGGGAGAGTATGATAGAATGTTTAGACGCAGCTGTAGAATTTAAGAAACCATTAGTTAGTGGTACAACTGGCATAGAAGATATGGATTTATATAAGTATTCTAGTAAAGTGCCGATATTATGGTCTGCTAACATGAGTGTTGGTGTAAATATATTATTAAAATTGGTAAAAGAGGCAGCTGAACTTTTAGGTGGTGAATATGACGTTGAAATCTGGGAAATGCATCATAATTTAAAAAAAGATTCTCCATCAGGTACAGCAATAGAACTTGGTAAAACAATAGCAGAGACTTTAAAAATAGACTTTTGTATTAATAGGCAGTTTCCCACTATCAGACAAAAAGGAAATATAGGTTTTGCTGTGTCACGTGGTGGTGGAGTGATTGGAGATCATAATGTAATGTTTGTTAATTCTGATGAACGAGTAGAATTAAGTCACAAGGTAATTAACAGAGAAGTTTTTGCTAAAGGTGCTGTTAAAGCAGCAATATGGTTATATGAAAATAAGAGAAATAGCCCAGGACTTTATTCAATGCAAGAGGTAATATGATACATGCTTCTGTGAAAGAGCTAAATCTCTGGTATGGTGTTAAACAAGTCTTATTTGAAATAAGTTTAGATATTTATAAGAAAACAATTACTACCCTTATCGGACCTTCTGGATGTGGAAAATCGACGTTTTTACGTTGTTTTAATCGTATGAATGATTATGTTCCTGGATGTAAAGTTACTGGTGAATTGAATATAGATGGATTAGGTAATATATATTTGCGTGATATGGATGTTGTATTACTTAGGTCAAAAGTTGGCATGGTATTTCAGAAACCTAATCCTTTCCCTAAATCTATATACGACAATGTTGCTTATGGACCTAAATTACATGGTATCATAAAAAATAAACAGAAGTTAGATGAAGTAGTGGAAAATAGTCTCACTAAGGTAGGCTTATGGGATGAGTTAAAAGACAGGTTAAGGGAAAGTGCGCTGGAGCTCTCTGGTGGACAACAACAAAGGCTATGCATAGCACGTGCAATTGCAGTTAAGCCTGCCATGTTATTAATGGATGAGCCATGTTCAGCTCTCGACCCAATGGCAACAAATGCAATAGAGAATCTTATACAAGAATTGAAAACGAAATTTACTATACTTATGGTAACTCACTCTATGAAGCAAGCTAAAAAACTGTCTGATAGTGTGGTATTTTTCTATAATGGAAGGATTATCGAATCTGGCAGTACTAACAAAATATTTGAAAACGCTCAATCTCCTTTAACACGAGAGTATATTGCTGATCACTAAAAGAGTTATTTTACTTTGAGAGCAAAAATAGAGAGAGTAAATTTTTCTATCATACGTTAGACCTTTTGCAATAATTTTCTATTTCGCAAAAGGTCTATTTAAAGTACTGCAAGGCATTCTCAAATATCTTCATACCGTCACCATATTTGCGCATATTTATTTCTAAACGTTTACATTTTTCTTTTTCCAATGTCCAATTATCTTGTTGATTAAAAAATATTGCACGCTCTGGATGAGGCATTAAAGCTAGTACTCTACCACTCTTATCAGATAATCCTGCTAAATCATATGTTGACCCATTGGGGTTATGAGGAAACTTCAGATTAGTATATTCACCATCATCATTAATATAACGTAGTGCAACACCACTGTTTGCTATTAATTTATCTAATGTTTTATGATCCATAAAAAATCTACCTTCTCCATGAGCAATTGGAAGATACAATTCATCTAAACCTGATAACCAAAACGAGTTACTGGCTTTAACCCTTATCCAGCGGCAATAATAATTACCTATTTCATTATTGATTAGTGCTACATTAGAAAACTCTGGAATAAGCCTGACTAATATTTGACATCCATTACATATCCCTATTACTAGTTTATCCTTGGATAAGAATTCTTGAAATTCATCCAATAAATTATTTTTTATACGTAAAGCAAATGCATTGCCAGCACCGACATCATCACCATAAGAAAAGCCGCCAGGAATAGCAAGTATATTACTTGACATTAGTTCATCTGGATTATCGATAATTTCATTTATATGAATTATTTTTATATTAATATTGTCTATACCAAGTAATTTACTACATTCTATAAATGCAAATGCTGTCTCCTTTTCACAATTTAACCCGTAACCATATAAAACTATCACTTTCATGATTAAAAGTTGAAAAATTCAAATCTTCTTTTTATAAAGTTAGCAATTAAATTTAACGCAAACAATATCAATAATAAAGCTATGATTGCAACTGCAGCAAGTGCTATAAATGCAGACTCAGGACTACTTGACCACATATATATTTGTACAGGTAGGACAGTTGCTGGATCAAAAAATGACTGTGGTATACTTGTAATAAATGCCACCATACCTATCATTAGTAAAGGTGAAGATTCACCTAAAATTCTTGCAGTTGCTAGAAGTGTACCATGTATTATCCTTGGTAAAGCAATAGGCAAAGAATGATCTAATACCACTTTAACATGAGAAACACCTAGAGCAAAAGCTGCATCTTTTATTGCAATAGGCACACTAGCAAAAGCATCTTTTGTTGCAATAACAATATTCGGTAACATCATAAGTGATAGTGTCATGCCGCCAACAAGTGGTGAGGAACGCGGTAACCCTAAAATACTAAGATAAAGAGTTAATCCTACTATACCAAATATTATAGATGGCACTGCTGCAAGATTATTGATACTAATTTCAATAATATTAGTTATGAATTTATTTTTAGGCATAAACTCATAAAGACAAATACCAGACATAACACCTATTGGTAATGCAATCGCTAGACAGATTATAATAGTCATCAATGAACCAATCATCGCACCTAAAATTCCAGCATTTTCAGGTTCACGTGAATCAGATTTTATAAATAAAGCCTTATTAAAAAATTTTTTTACTTTGCATTTTTTTTTCAACCAATCAAGTAGCCTAATGTAGTAGTCATTGGTATATTTAGCTTTATTAATTGCATTTATTACACTAGATGCAGTAACCCATATTTCATACTTACCACTATGCTTTATTTTTTTTTTCCTAATAAAATTCTCCAATTCTTTATAAGAATTACGGCTCAAAATTTCATCACTGCTATTAAAATCACTATCTTGCAACACTTCATATAAAGCATTATCAAGTAAATTTATCGACTGTGTACGCAAATCATAACTATTATTTACTGAAAACAAACTATCACTTACCTCAACAGGCAGTAAAATTTTAGTAACTGTTAACGCATTATAAGAATTTACCAATATACCTAATAAAATGCATATAGGACAGCCAAACGATATCACTAATGCTAAAAAAGAACAAAAATGCACTATATAATTTTTCCTATTTTTCTTTCTTATACGAACATGCATACGTTTAGATTGAAGCAGTTTGAGAAACTTTTTCTTTAACATTCATCTATGCTGCTATTTAAAATCTCTTCGTTCTTTTATTCTTGCAGCTTTACCAAAAAGTCTACACAGATAGTATAATTTTGCCCTACGCACTTTACCTTTCCTTACAACTTCCACTGACACTAATGCAGGGGAATAGACAAAAAATTGAGAAACTATACTTTCTCCATGGCTTACCTTTCTGACTGCAAAAGAAGAGTGTAAACCACGATTCTTTTTTGATATACATATACCTTCAAATATCTGTACACGTCCATCTGACACCTGAAAAGTAATCTTCAGATTATCCCCAGGACGAAACTCTGGCATCTTTTTTTCCAGCGCATTCATTTGTTGTTTATTAAATTCTTCAAGTAAATTCACCATTTTTATCTCCATTTAATAATTCAGGTCGGTATTTTTTTGTCCTTAAGTAAGACTGTTGCTGCCTCCAATCACTTATTTTTTTATGATTACCAGATAACAGAACTTCAGGCACCTCACGTCCCCTCCAATTTTGAGGTCTAGTATACTGTGGATATTCAAGTATACCTCCATTATAACTAAAGCTTTCTTCATCAAGGCTAGCAGTGTTACTTATTACACCAGGAAGAAGCCTGATACAAGCATCAAGTATCACCATAGCAGCAGGTTCACCTCCTGAAAGAATATAATCTCCAACGCTTAATTCATAAGGAGTATACATTTCAATTATTCTTTGGTCAATACCTTCAAATCTTCCGCACAATATCATTATGTGCGACAGAGAAACCAATTCTCTCGCAATATTCTGATTAAACTGCGTACCAGATGGAGTCATATAAAGTAATCGTGCATTAGGAAAGGCAATACTATCTATTGCATCACTAATTATATCAGGGCGCATAATCATACCTGGCCCACCTCCATATGGTATGTCATCAATAGTAAAATACTTATCTTTAGCAAAAGCACGTATATCTACTACATTTAAATTCCAGATTTGTTTTTGCAATGCTCTGCCTGCAAGAGAATACCCTAATAACCCTGGAAACATCTCTGGAAATATAGTAAATATAGAAACATTAAATGTCATAAACTAGATCTAAAAATCTCGTAAAAATCATATCTTATATGTTGTACAATAAATCTATTTCAAATTTTCAATTTCCTCAATAGTTAAACCTGTACTTTGAACTATTATTTCAATAAGAACTTTTTCTTTAAGCAGATTTTTGACCACTTCAATTTTTTCTAATTTTCTGCCCTCCAAAATCCCTTCAGCCCTTCCTTTCTCTTTACCAAATTTAATCCCTTTCTTAGTGGCATTATCAAGCTTGTACTCTAAGATAGCTTCCTCTTTACGTAAATCCATTATTCTTTCCTCATAGGCCACTAAATCTTTCATGTTCCAACGATCCGTATTTAATTCATCATATGCTAATTTGATCGCTTCTGATTCTTTTGTTATCTCCTTTAAATCTTCATCTGTAGTTTCATCCGCATATTTAAAGAAAAAACACCAACGTTCTACTACGTCTTTTAACTCATCCGCACGACTCTTTGAAAACTTAGGTAATTCAATAAAAATTGATTGAAAACCTTTCAGATAATGTCCATTCGTTTTTATATCTCTTACAGTATGCGTTGAAATATAATCCACTTCATTAGGAAATAAATTACAATTGGAAATTGCTATAAAAAATACTTTCTTTAGATCGATGTACTTTCCTGATTTATCCAATTGCCTTGAATAAGCTTTAGCTGCATGGAGTTGAGCACGTTTCTCAAAGCCTTTATCTCTAGTTAACTGCATTTCAATGACAAATCTATTGCCTACAGAATCTCTACAGAGGACGTTAACTATACTTTGTTTATAAGATGCTATCTCAGGATCCATAATTGTACTCAAAATTCTATATCTTTTATAATAATAGACTCAGTAAACCCTAAAATGTCATTGAGAAAATCTATAAGGATTTTCTTGTTTTTTTCTGTTCCAAATATTCTTTTAAAAGATAGATCATTTTTTGGATCAAGAAATTTAGTAAGAACCATGATAGTATTGAGAGAACATCAACACCTGATTATATTGTCTTAATAGAAAATGTGCAACTATAAAAAATCTGAGTAAGAAGTTTTACAAGCCGCTCTATTTTAAATTACTAAAAATTCTGTATAATTATATTTATAAATTATTTTATTAAAAAATATGAAAATAATATGCGAAGGTAAAGTAAAAATAATCATTGCCACTGATGATCCATATGTAATAATACAACGCTTTAAAGATGATGTTACAGCCTTTAACAAACAAAAACATGATATCGTGCAAGGTAAGGGCATAATTTGTAACCACATCAGTGCATTTATAATGGAAAAGCTCGAAGAAAAAGGTATCAATACACATTTCATAAGATTGAAAGGTGAGAGAGAACAATTAGTCAAAAAACTTGAGATGATTCCTCTCGAAGTAGTAGTAAGAAATATTGCTGCAGGAAGCTTTTGCAAGCGTATCGGCCTACTAAAGCGTGGAGAAAAACTTAGGTATCCTATAATTGAATTTACTTACAAAAACGCCACTGATCCATTAGTAAGCGAAAGCGAGATACTTTACTTCAATTGGTTGTCTAGTACTCAAGAGATAGAAGAGATAAAGTCTATAGCACTAAAAATAAACAAGCTATTAATTGATCTATTTTTAAGTGTTGGAACAAACCTAGTCGATCTTAAATTAGAATTTGGCAGGCTTAATAATAATCTTATTTTAGGTGACGAAATCAGCCCTGATACTTGGAGGCTTTGGACAACTGATTCTAATAAAATATTAGACAAGGATACGTATCGTTTAGATTTAGGTGACTTAAAAAGTGCATATTTGGAGGTGGCAAGTAAATTAGGAATAAAAATTGACTAAAGCATTAGGTTTATAGACATATGAAATATGCTGTAAAACTACGTGCACTATAAAACGCACTCTACCCCAACCACCTCATAACTTAGCTACCGATAGCACTCTCACCTATATTTCTCTCACCCCCTCGATGGTGACGGTGTGCAAATATAGCCGTCCTTAACGTCCTTAAATTTATCAGGCACAAACTTTGTAACGATAGTTGAAGCGCCGAAAAATACACCCATAAATACTACCAACGCAACTAACGCTGCCCATTGCATTCTACCAAATATTGAAAGTATAGCTGCACCTATCACTACTACCGTCATAACAGGAATACCAATTTTCCATATATACTCAACAATATTACATATTACCTCTTTTGTTGCATCATTTTTTTGTAGATCATTCTCCCCAGTAGATATAAAAGGGATAACACATAACAACAATATAAAAAAAACATTTAAAAACTTTCTCACCATACAATTCATTTTAACCAAATTACAATAGAAACTATATATTTACATTTTATAGAAGATTTTAAATTTGTCTATAGGCATAATCGTGTTTGTACTACATAATTAACCCTCCGTTAATGCTTAATACATGCCCTGTAATATACTGTGCACTATCACTTAGTAAAAATACTATTCCAGCCGCTACTTCTTCTGGAGTGCCCATTCTTTTCATAGGAATATTTTCTAATATTTTCTCTTTTTGCTCATTACCTAAAACTTCAGTCATTTTAGTGTCAATAAATCCCGGGGCAATGCAGTTAACTGTAATATTGCGATTTGCAACCTCTTTGGCTATAGATTTACTCATAGCAATTATTCCAGCTTTAGATGCTGCATAGTTTGCTTGTCCTGCATTGCCAGCAAGTCCTATTACAGAAGAAATATTCACTATTCTTCCCCATCTATTTTTAAGCAATATTTTACACGCATTTCTATTAAGCCAAAAAGTAGAAGTTAAATTTATATCTATTACTTCTTGCCACGCTTTATCACTCATACGCAATAGTAAACTATCTCTCGTTATACCAGCATTACATATTAACCCGTCAAAACCTTCCATAACTTCATTTGCTTTATCCACAAGTTGGTTCACTTCTTCAGCATCTAATAGGTTACAAGGCAAAACATGTACATTATTTCTATACTTGCAGGATATTTCTTCGAGAATCTGCTTTCTCGTCCCTGAAATAGATAAAATTGCACCAGATTCATGCATAGCCGCTACAATTGCCTGTCCTATTCCACCTGATGCACCTGTAATTAAAAACTTTTTATGATCTAGTCTAAACATAAAATCACTCCATTTGAAAAAACTCGATTGACTATTTTTATCAATATGTTAAGTATTTTTATATTTTGGCGGGCGTAGCTCAGTTGGCAGAGCGTCAGTTTGTGGTACTGAATGTCGCCAGTTCGATCCTGGTCGCTCGCCCTTAGGAAGTAGATATTGCAGGAGGCAAGCATGAGTTTTACTTTATCTGAATTACCATATAAACAAGAAGCCTTAGAACCTTATATATCCGCAAAAACTTTAGATTTTCATTACAACAAACATCATAAAGGATATTTAGATAAACTCAATACATTAGTAAAAGACAAGGATTATGAACATATGGGTCTTGAAGAGCTTATTAAAAAAGTACACAATAATGGTGAAAAGGTTGCTATCTTTAATAATGCAGCACAAGTGTGGAACCATACATTTTATTGGCATTCAATGAAAAATAATGGGGGCGGCAAACCAACAGAAGGTAGCGAAATCATAAAAAAAATCAAGGATGATCTAGGTGGTTTTGAAAAATTCATTGAGACATTTTCTGAATATGGAGTGAATCAATTTGGTAGTGGATGGGTGTGGTTAGTACTAGAAAACAACAAACTAAAAATTACTAAAACTCCCAATGCAGATTTACCGTTAACACATAATCAAATACCCCTTGTCACTATGGATGTATGGGAACATGCTTATTATTTAGACTGCCAAAACCGTAGAATTGATTATATTAAGGTATTTCTCGACCATTTAATTAATTGGGACTTTGCTGAAAAAAATCTAAAGCAGGCGATATAATGCATATTACAACATTAAATAATGGTCTACGCATAATTACTGAACAACTGCGTGATGTGGATTCTGTAGCTTTGAATATAAGAATTGGGGTTGGTAGCAGGGCTGAAGATATGAGTCAAAATGGTATCTCACATTTTCTAGAACATATGGCCTTTAAGGGCACTAAAACCCGCACTACTCTTGATATTGCTAAAACATTTGATGATATGGGAGGAGTTTTTAATGCAAGTACAGGTAGAGAAAGTACTGCTTACTATGCAAAGGTTTTAAAAAAAGATGTGCCTATCGGTATTGAAATATTAATAGATATATTAATGAATTCAATATTTCCAGAAGACGAATTAGAGCGTGAGAAAGGTGTAGTAATACAGGAGATTTTTCAAACCAATGACTCACCAAGTGATATAATTTTCGATAAATATATGGAAACGGCTTATAAAGGTCAGCCATTTGGTAGATCAATTTTAGGCACACAAGAAACAGTGAAGTCTTTTACAAGAGAAAATCTAAAAGATTATATAAGTAATCATTACTTTGGAGAAAATATGTTGCTTGCCATTGCAGGTAACATTGATCATGAAACAGTTGTAACATTAGCTCAAAAATCATTATCAATGATTCAATCCAAAGAATTAAAAAAGAGTAATAGAGCAGTATATACTGGTAGTGAATATTTAGAAGATCGTAAGTTAGATCAAGTGCATTTGTTAATCGGCTTTCCAACTGTTTCTTGTTACGATGAAAAATATTATGTATTTCAAGTGCTTGATTCAATATTAGGCGGAGGAATGTCATCACGCCTATTTCAAGAAATAAGGGAAAAGCAAGGCTTAGCTTATTCTATTTATTCATTTAACTCCAGCTATACTGATACAGGTATGCTTTCTATTTTTGCAGGCACAGATAGTAGCAATCTTAACAAACTTATACAGTCCATAACCGTAGAATTAAAAAAATTATGCACGTATGATCTTAAAGAGGAGGAGGTAGAAAGAGTAAAAGGTAGAATAAAATCTCAAGTTTTAATGTCTAGGGAAAGTACCAGCGCACGTGCTGAAATATTAGGGTACTATTATAGCATGTATGGTAGATATATCAGTAAAGAGGAATTAATAGAAAAGATTAACGCTGTAACTATCGAAGACATCAAGAAAGTAGCGGAAGAGTTATTACTTCAACATAGTAAAATTACTATAGCTGCAATTGGAGAAATCAATTTAATGCCCAGTTATGACAAGATAGTTGCTATGCTGAAGTAGCATAAACATTTTATGCTTTAGTTCCTTGAAATAAAACTTTAATGATTATTAGTCTTAGGAGTATCATGTGGTAATATCTATTTTAGGCGCAGGTGCCTGGGGTACTGCACTTGCAATTTCATTAAGTAATAAACACAATGTAGTTCTATGGACACACAATAAAGTCACATTTGATTCAATAAAGAACAAACAAGAAAGTAATAAGTTACCAGGTTGTTTAATTCCCAATAATGTATCAGTCACATTAGAAATTGAAGAGACATTAAATAGTGAATTGATAATATTAGCTACGCCGACACAATCTATACGCGCAATATGTCAACAGCTCCTTAATAATAATATAAAACCAGATATTCCTGTCATTGCAGTTTGCAAAGGTATAGAACAATCTACATTAATGTTACCAAGCGAAATAATAAAGGAAAAATTACATAATAATTCTATAGTTATCTTTTCAGGTCCAAGTTTTGCTATAGAAGTTGCAAACAAATTACCCTATTCAATGGTCCTTGCGTGTTATAATACTGAACTAGGATTAAAGCTAATGTCAAAATTACAGCAAAAAAATCTTACTTTAAACTTCAGCAATGACATCATTGGGACACAAATTTGCGCAGCATTAAAAAATGTCTTTGCAATAGCATGTGGCATAATCTTAGGTAGAAACTTAGGATGTAATACTCACGCAATACTAATTACAAAAAGCATGCATGAAATTAGAACTCTATATAAAGCAAAAACTGGGAATGACAATATAGACACTTTACTAGGACCAGCTTGTTTAGGAGATCTAGTAATGACATGTACATCTTTACACTCAAGAAATATGTCTTTTGGGTTTAAAATAGGTAGCAGTGGTAATTTTCAAAAAAGTGCAGCTGTAGTTGAGGGTATAACTACTACAAAATCTCTATTTAATCTTGCAAAGAAACTACAAATTAATCTACCTATATGCAACGCAATTTATAGGTTGTTATATGAAAATGCTACCATAGATGAAACTATTCTTACAATGCTAAAATGAAATTTTTATATAAACTAATATCAACCTGGTTTTTATCTGGTACAACCAAAAAAATGCCTGGTACTTTAGGAAGTTTAGCATCTTTCCCATTAATCCCTATTATATTGAGCAATCAAATTTTAGGTGCAATGATTATATTTGTATTATTTATAATCGGTTTATGGTCCACAGATAATTACATAAAATATTACAATACTTCACATGATCCAAAAGAAGTAGTTATTGATGAAGTAGTGGGACAACTATTAACAATTCTATTAGCTTCAATGTATCAAGAGATTAACTGCTTTTCACTACTGTTGTGCTTTTTTTCTTTTAGGTTCTTTGATATAATAAAAATATGGCCAGTAAGTTTTATTGATAAAAATATCAAAAATTCTCTGGGTATTATGTTGGATGATATAGCAGCTGCAGTATTAGCTTATATTACAGTATGGCTGTTTTGTTATTTATTTTTAGTGTATGCAGAACAAAACACAATTAATTACTCAGAACCTAAAAGACTATATATTATATACAGCAGCTCTATCTCAATGGGAAATACATGATACATTTGATGGGATTGTTTTCACAATCAACGATTCCAGGGAATCTTTATTTAATTTTGTTTTTTGTAAAACTGAGCTATCAATACCACAAACCCTAGATTATCTGAAAACAAGAAATAGAGAAGCAACATGGGTAATGGAGTCAACCATAAAAAGTAATGTTTTAGAAAAATATAATATAAAGCATGCCAGCACACCAAAAAAAATGCTGCTTAAAATCAGAAATTATCTTTTACCAGCTGATACAATTCCAAATTTAAAATTAATAACAGTAAATAGTAATCAGCTTTTGGAACAGCTAGATCTATACACTTCTCGCATTTTTTATCATAGATCTGGTATTGTTAGCACATTTTTTCGTGGTCTACCAAACTGTAGCACACAATTAAAATTTTTTCTTGTAAGCTTAGATGATAAAATTGTTGGCACATGCGGTATTTACATACAAGATAATGTGGTAGGCTTTTATAGTGATGGGGTTTTACCAATATATAGGAATCAAGGAATCGGGACACAAATGGTATTAGAAAGAATAAAAATAGCTCAGGAGTCTAAATGTCAATATGCAGTAGCACATTGTATGAAACCTTCCGTAAATCTTTACAAAAGATTAGGATTTCAGGTATTAGGTAACCTCTACTTATACACTTCTACAGTATAACTAAAACTTTTATGCTTATTTAGTTATGTTTTTTCAGTATGACATATATTTAATATTAGTTTTGATGCTGTTTTTTCTTTCCTATTCTAAACTCAAGATTAGTAATATAATTAAAAACTTAGAACATCAAAATATCATCACTAATAATCTAATCGATACAGTAGATGATGGCTTTTATATATGGGATGCAAAAAAACGTACAGAAAAATTTTCTCCAAATTTATTAGTACTATTTAATACAATTTTTAACTCATTTAATGAATTTGTCAATTTTTTTGAACAGTCAGAAGAATTAATGAAAAATTTCGTTGAGGCAAAAAAAGTAAGTAAGTTTTTCACTATGGATTTAAAAGCAAAAGATAGCGAGGTCTACTGTACATGTTACGGGAGGAGTATAGTTGATCACTATAATAACGTTATAGGAGTGTTATTATGGATTAGAAATACTTCAGGATATAAGTTAAAAGTTAGTGAGCTTGAACTAGAAAATAAAAAACTCATGCAAGAAATAGAAAATTACAAGAATATCTTTAATGCTTTACCTTATCCGATATTGACATATAATATACATAAGAAAGTAAAATTTTATAATCTATTTTATAATAAATATACAAATAATTCTCAAAAATTATCCATTACTAATAGTATTCATAGTAACAAATTACTAAAACATGTGATGATCTACAAAAATGAACGTAGGATTTTTAATCTCATCAAACTTCCAATATATAATTCCAACGAAGTAGTAGTATATGGACAAGATATAAGTGAGGTGGAAAAATTACAGACTGTATTAGACAATCACCTAGCCACACAAAAAAACCTTCTTGAAGAGTTACCAGTTGCTATAGCAATATATAATAAAAATCAAAAGCTTAAATTTTATAATAATGCATTTGTAAGGATTTTCCAATTTGATCCAAGCTTTCTGTCATCTTACCCAACTTATCACGAAGTGATGCTACATCTATTTGAAACTAAAAAGCTTTTAAACGAAGAAGATTTTCAAGCCAGTAGTCAGCAAACAAGCATTTTATTTAAAGAATTAATAGGATCTTATAACAACATGCTGTATTTAATAAATGGGAAAATAATTAGAGTATTAATCATACCTTATGCTTCTGAAGGGTTATTATTTTCTTATGAAGAATGTAAAAATTATGATAAAAAGCTTACGTAAAAACTTCAGATTTCATAATATCTTTCAACGAATCTATTAAGCAATCTTACACCAAAACCAACTGCTCCTTTTGGACAAATATCATTACCTTTTTCATGCCATGCAGTACCCGCAATATCCAGGTGTGCCCAGCAAGTATTATTTACAAAACGTTGTAAAAACTGAGCAGCTATTATACTATCACCTCCAGAACCTACAGGAGCAATGTTTTGCACATCTGCAATTTGTGAATCAATAACCTTATCATATGCTTTGCTCATAGGAAAACGCCACAATTTTTCGTTTACTTCCTCTCCTGCATTCACCAGATGAGAAGCCAATTCATCATTATTTGAAAATAACCCAGCATACTCGTTATGCCCCAATGCAACCACAATTGCACCTGTTAACGTTGCAAGATCTATTATACACTTCGGTAAAAATCTATCCTGAGTGTACCATAATGCGTCTGCAAGTATTAGCCTTCCTTCTGCATCAGTATTCAACACTTCTATTGTCTGTCCAGATAGTGAGGTCACTATATCGCTTGGCCGTTGAGCATTACCATCAACTGCATTCTCTGCAAGTGCAACTACACCTACAGCATTAACTTTTGCCTTGCGCGCTGCTAAAGTACGCATTATACCAACCACAGTAGCAGAACCAGCCATATCATATTTCATAGACTCCATCCCGCGAGAAGGCTTCAGCGATATCCCACCAGTATCAAATGTTATACCCTTACCAACAAAAGCTATAGGTTTATCTTCTTTATCTTTAGAAGATCCATTCCACCTCATTATTACTAATCTTGGTTCTTTACTACTTCCTTGAGATACTCCTAGCAAAGCACCCATATCCTTCATATCTTTTTTTTCTAGAATCTCAATTTCAACTCCTAACTTACTGAGTTCATTTTTGATGCAATCAGCATAAGACTCAGGATACAGAACATTTGGAGGTTCACTTACAAGAGAGCGTACAAGAAATACTCCTTCACCTTCTTGTTTAAAATCTTCAAATATCTTTGTATTCTCTGCTACTATTGTAATTTCCATATCTACAGGATCTTTTGTGGTTTTATATTTATCAAAACTAAAACTACGTAAAAGTGCCCCATATGCAATACTTGCTATAATTCTTTCATTATCTTTAATAGAAACCGATGCTTGTTTAATCTTTAATCTGTTCAATTCATGATATATTTTACCACCAATATTTAACGCTTGATTTTCATTCCATTCATTTCTGTTACCAAGACCTATAACCATAACGTTTTTGCCAGTAGATATAGTCACAGAAAAACATTCACCGAATTTACCATTGAAATCACTAAATTGTTTTATATACTCTATAACTTGTTCGTCTTGCAATATCCCGCTACTCTCTACAATAGCCTGTTCTCCTTCAAATAAACCAGTTACTACTGTTTTAAAACTAGGTGATAAAACTTTAGAAATTGTTATTTTCACTTGATTACACTCCATACTTACATGCAGAAGTATCTACAAAATTATCAAAAAAGACAAGCTCTTTTTATAACCCACTTAACGACTTTAGTAGTTTTGCTAGATGAGTTCTTCTGTGAACCTTAAGCCTTTCCGCATCTAATATGATTAGAATATCCTTGATACTTTTATCAATATCGTCGTTTACTATCACATAATCATATTGATAGCATTTACTGATTTCTTCTTTAGCTTGAATCAATCTATGTTCTATTATGCTATTGCTCTCACTATTACGTTTATTTAAACGTAACCTTAATTCCTGCATTGAAGGCGGTAATATAAAAACACTGACAATTTTTTCTGTCATTATTTTAAATAAATGAAATGCTCCTTGCCAATCTATATTTAATAACACACTTATTCCATTTTCGAGACTTCTTTCGATAAAATCCTTTGGTACACCATAAAAATTACCAAAAACTTCTGCATACTCAAGCATTTGTCCTGCTAGACATAATGTATTAAACTGCTCCTTTGTCACAAAAAAATAATCTTTCCCGTCTATTTCTTTAACACGTGGTTTGCGTGTAGTAAAAGAAATAGATCCTACAAGATTAGTTGATTCCTGCAGCAACCTTTTTGATATAGTCGTTTTTCCAGCACCAGATGGAGAAGATAAAATGAGCAATATACCTTCACTTTCCACGTCCATTTTCCTTTTTTGTTTTACCTTTCAACTTTTACATCTTCTAATGTAGCACTTGATTTATTGAAACTAGATTTTACAAGACTATTATTATGTAAAACAGCATCTGATAGATCTGTATTAGTTAAAGAAGAGTTATCAAAAGTAGCACCACGCAGGTCAGCATTTTTAAAGTTTGCCTTTTCTAAACTAGTATTACTGAATTTTGCGCCACATAGTATTGAATTTGCAAAATTAGCACCCTTTAAATCCATATTATCAAAATTAAAATAGGAATAATTAACATCAAGTTCCTCCCCAGATGATATTTTCTCCTGTAAGCCTTGCATTGAAGCAATAGCATTACTTAAATTGAGCAGTTTTTCTTGTCCTATATTTTCAATAAATATTGAATCATCAAACTTACAATTTATAAATTCAGTTTCCATCACTGAGCATTTATAAACACTTGAAGATAGAAGATGTACATTATCAGCTATTAAATTAGCCATATCGCTGAGAAAAAAGCTAACTTTTTTCAACATATTATCATATAATACAGTAGATTTAAAATTACTTTTAACAAAATTTGAATTTAATACTTTTAATTTGGACCAATACGCATTATCAATTATTGAATCAAAAAATATTGAATTTTCCATGCTACTGAAATCCATATTGCTGTAAGACAGTATACTATTATATACATGAGAACCTAGAATTTTAACTTTATACATTGAAGAAAAAGAAAGGTTTGTATTGTCAAATCCTGTATAAGCAAATAACGCATAATCAAAAAACGCATTATTCATGTTGGAATTCTTTATTCCAGTATTGCTAAATTTGCCATGCCTAATATCTGCATTTGTAGTATTCACTTTATCTAATTCACTAAAGCTAAGGTCTACATTAATAAGGCTTGCATCACGCAAAGTAGTTTCAAAAACATGCGAATGTTTCATTTGTGCATCATCTAATACTGAATCAGAAAAATTTGAGTAAGTGCTATTTATATAGGAAATCTTTGCTTTACTTAAATTAACACGGTTTAAATTGCTATTAATAATTATAGCAGTATCAAGATAGGCGTTAGTAAGATCACTTCCTGTAAAATCTGAATCTTTAATATATGCACTGTACATATTTACGTCATTTAACAAAGAAAAGTGTAGTTTTAACTTGTATGCATCAACATTAACAAAACTTGAGTTATTAAGCGTGCTTTTCTGTATTATAACATTTTCCAGATCACAGCCATTAAAATTTGTATAACTCATATCTGAGTCTGCAAAGTAAGATAAATACATTTTTACATTTGGAAAATTAATATGCAAACCTATCACATCATGCATGACCAATCTTTTGATCTCAGCACGAGTAAAATCAGTATAACTAACATTGGAGTTACTAAATCTAACATTAGTTAAAATCGCATCAGAGAAATTTGCTCCACGTAAATCTACATCAACAAATAATACATCAGATAAAGTAGAACCTGAAAAATTAGTGCCAATTAAACTTATTCCTTTAAAGATAGAACCCTTAAAAAACAAGTGGCTAAAATCTGCACCGTTTAAATTAGAACCAAAACCTCCTTTCAAATCTTCTTGCATACCTTCTTTGCGACATTTTGTCAAAAATTCAACGAAATCTTTTTTAGTATAAGATAGTTGTTTTATATTATGCAGTGTGCTTAAAAAATTACCGACTGAATCTTTACTAAAACATGAATGACAAGTAAAAATTAAAAGACATATCAAAAAGCTGATTATACGTCTATTTTTTACCACACCATGACTCATTATTTTCTTTTGCACTTATGGCCCAATTATATAAATCCGAGTCTTTTTTATTACTTACTTTTTTAACTTCTATTTTACCAGATTTCATTTCATTAATAGCATTTATTATGTCCTTTTTATTTGTTATATCCAACGCAGATTCAAATTTAGTATTAACTGCATTAACATCTGCACCTTGTAATAAAAGAAAGCGTACTACATTTAACACACCTCGCCTAGCTGCATAAATCAAAGGAGTATCTCCCATACTATTTCTCAAATCTAATATCTCTTTAATCGAGAACCCTATATTTTCGAATTTATTAATTATACCTCTCATACATAGAATATCATCTTTTCCAACACAGTAAAATAGTTGTTTGCTGTAATCATGAACATACGCAGTTGTTGGAAGATGCATATTCATATCATCATACTGCCTCTTATGTATGGGCTTGTCTTGTGTTTCTTGATAAGGCCATTTTCTTACTGGTTCTTTCTTTAAGTCTACCCAGCTTTTTAATTTTTTATTTTCTTTATTTGTAATTCTTGCTTCCTTATTTGTAGGTTTCTCTCTATCAACTACAGGCTTTTGCCCTTCCACTTTTCTGGTTTGCTCATTAGGGTTAATATTTTCATCCGAAATGTCATGTTGTACAGTAATAGTTTTATCTAGCTTTTCATCTAAAATCTTCAGATCATTATCTATTTTGTTATCTTCTTTGTTATCTTCATTATTTGCTTTATATATTTTTTTGTCTTCTTTCTGAACATTATTTTCAGTCCAAGTATCTTTATCTTTAATTTCCTTACCTTGGTCTTCAGCTTCTTTAACTTGAGCAATAACTTCTTTATTTTTATTTTTTCCGTCTTTAGCTTCTATAGTAGTATAAGGTAGGTAACTACTGGGCTCAGCAATTTCTTGCTTGCCTGATGACTGCTCCTCCGCAGTAGACACATTATATGATATAGACATAGTTAAAAATAATATAAGGTATAAATTTTTCATAACACGTACCTCAAGAAAATCATAAAGACAATTATATAACTAAACGGTTAAAAATAGATTTACACAAAAAATCAATAACGCAAAATTTGAATATGTATTGCTGTATATAAGCAATAGCAATCCCAAAATATTAGTAGCATTTTATAAATTTTATTAATTCACTAATATTTTCAACTGGAGTTTCTGGAAGAACACCATGTCCTAAGTTAAAAATAAACGGTAAATCTTTAAAAAAATCCATTATACGTTTTGCTTCTTTTATTGCTTCTTCTATATTATAGGCTAAAAGGTTAGGGTGAAGATTTCCTTGTATTGGAATATTTAAATTTGCTTTTGCCCATTCTATTGGAACATTATAGTCTATACTTACTGCAGATATACCAGTCTGTTCACAGTAATCTTTATAAAGATTACCAGCACATCGTGGAAATCCTATAATTGGAAAATTACCAAAATTACCTCTTATAGCTGAGACAATTTTTTTTGTCGGTTCTATAATATATTTCTTAAATAATTCTTTTGGAAGCATACCAGCATTACTATCAAATAACTGTACTATATCCACACCAGATTCTATTTGCTTAATTAAATAAACTATAGTTGCTTTTGTGATTTTTTCTATTATTTTTTCCAAATCTAAAGTAGAAAAATTTTTTATTCTTGAAAGTCTTTTATGACTTCCACCTTCTACAATATATGAAGTTACCGTCCATGGGCCACCAGCAAATCCTATAAGAGATTTATCTTCTGATAATTTGCTTCTTATCATACTTACAGCATTTAAGATAGGTAGGACTTTACTTTTAACTTCTTCTATATCTTTTAAGCTTTTGGATGTTTCTATAGGTGTAATTTTCGCACCTATACCTTTTTCAAAACTCACATCACATCCTAAAATATGAGCAATTACTAAAATATCAGAAAAAATTATTGCTGCATCCATATCAAACCTTCTTACTGGTTGTAAAGTTAGTTCGGTTACTAGATCTGAATTATAGCATCTATCCATAAAATTAATGGTACTTCTTATAGCCTTATGATATTCTGGAAGAGATCTTCCTGCTTGACGCATCAACCAAATTGGCACTTTTTCACTTGGCTCATTGCTAGTGATAATTTTTGCTATTAATGGTTTATCCTTTACCAATTTACTTGATCCTATATTATTTATATATATATATTTATATATTATAGTAGTAGTTATAGTTGTAACAATAACTTTTAAAATTAGATGTAATTTGTGTTATTTAATTTGTGAATAAATATGTTAATAACTTAGCTATACTACTGATTTTCTGGTGTAATTTATGTGTATAAATAAATTGTTAGTTATGTTAGCAACTTGTCTTTATGGAAAGAAAAATACTGTTATATAGTGGTGTATATGTATGTGGAAAAACTGTTAACTTATTGTTAGTATCTTTTATCAACAAATAATTCACAAGTTAATTAAGTATTATTCACATACTTATTAACCAGTTATGAGGAGTAAATTGAATAAAAAAAAGAAGCATACGTCTTTAGTTGAAAAAGTAGTATATAGAGTTCTTTTGTTCTTTTTTAAAAAAACTTCTATTTTGAGGAAATCTGCAATAAAGGCTTTAATGGAAGGTTCATCAGATCTTAATATTGTATTTATAGATAGTCTGTTAAAATTTCATGATTGTAACATAATCGATATAATGACTCCGCGTACTGAAATATATGCAATAGATATTGATTCAAGCAATGATGAAGTAATGGAAAAGGTACGTAATACTCATCATACTAAAATATTAGTTTATAAAAATAGCTTCGACAATATAATAGGGTTTTTTTATGTGAAAGATATCATTTTGAATGATTGTCAAAGTTTTAACTTGAAATATATTATACAGAATATCATATTTGTCCCGCCTTCCATGAAAACAACAAATCTTTTTATTAAAATGCAGTCTTCTAAGTCATGTTTAGCTGTGGTACTAGACGAATATGGTGGAACTTATGGTATAATTTCAATCTCTGATCTTATATGGGAAATGTTGCCAAGTTTTGATGAAGCAAGTTCAGAGTATACAATAATTAAATTATCAGATAATATATTTGAAGTTCCAGCAAGGGTTCTTCTAAAAGATATAGAAAAAGAGTTGAATATAATGCTACGTGATCCTGATGATGATTATGTTACGCTTGGTGGATTAGTACTTTCAATTGCAGGTAAGGTTCCTTTTAATGATGAAGTAATTAAATATAAAAATAATATAAAATTTATCGTTAAAGATGCTAATGAGCGCTATATCAATAGGATAATATTAGATTTGAGCAATTACACAGAACATTTTTAATCTTCTGTAATCTTTCTTATCATACTTTCAATCATATGTTTGATTCCTCTATATATAGAGTATATACTTTCATCTTTTCTCATATATGCGGAACAGGAAAATACGTTATATTCTTCATCTTCTATTGATAATTCTGTGTCACATTTTATATGTTCACCACCAAGTCTTTCTATTAACTGTTCTTTGTCATCCCCTATTGTTACTTTTACTTTAGCTTTTTTGCTTAAAATAGAAACAACAACGGCTGGGGATATACATATTGCTCCTATAGGTTTTCTTGATTGGAAGAAATTTAGAACGAGCTTTTCAAATTCTGGTAATACATTTTTATTTTTATATAAGCTTGACAAATTTTTCATGGATCCTTGCCCACCAGGTATAACCAGCATGTCAAAATCTTCAACATTGGCTTCTTTTATATCATATATTTCACCTCTTGATATCCTTGCTGATTCTATTAGAACATTTCTTTTTTCTTTTGTTGCTTCATTTGTAACATGATTAACAATTTGTGTAACATCGATATTTGGTGCTAGACATTTAACTTCTACTTCTTGTTGATCAAGTACTAGTAAACTTAAAACAGCTTCTCTTATTTCTGTCCCGTCAAGATGACCACAACCTGACAAGATTACGGCAGCTTTTAATTTTTGTTCACTCATAAATACCTTAATTCATTAATTTAAGTATTTTAATATATATTTTATATTTAGAGAAGAGATAATTGTATTAAATATTTTACTCTTATTATTACAAAGTTAATTATTATTATTTATAATTTTAGTTATTTTATGGAGTAAATATGTCGTATTCTGGTGCAGTAAATGGAGTTAATAGTTCTATTCAAGAGTATGGAGGACCTAATCTCTAGAACAAGCAAGAACTTATTAATCTTTTAGTTAAAAATCCACGATTAATGCAATTTGTGATGGAAGATTTTATAAAAAATCCAGAAGAATCAGCAAAATTTTTACAACAAATAAGTAAAGACCCAGCTGTTGTAAAAAAGGTTAGTGATTTGGGTAAACAAATTCTTATAGAAACTGCTAAAGTAGTTGTCAATGGGGTAATAACATTGGGACCAAAATTGGCAGCAATAAGTGCAGGGTTAGCAACATTGGGACCTGTAGGTTTTGTTGCTATGGCAGCAATAGCATTAGTAGGAGTAGCTGCTGTAGGCTTTTCTGTATTTAAAAATGTTCGTAATAAGACTAGCAGTATGGAAGGTAATGGTGGAAGTATTAAGGAATATACAAATGAAAAGGTAACGCAATTACTATCTAATTTGGTTGAAACTTCTCAAGTAAGAAGTGAACCTTATAAAGAAGGTAAATTTGGAACGTTGAGAGAATCATTACAAGATGAAATTAGAGTATTAATGGAACCATTAAAAGAGTTTAAATCGAGTTTTATGGAAAATTCAGTGAAAGAAGAACCAGTAGTAGCACAAGAAGTATTTAGTAAAAATAGGTACCTTGATGAATTTTTATCTCAAATCAGTGAAGAAAAACGTGATGGTGTAAGGAATTTGTTCAAAAAAGTTATTGAACTTAATAATGACTTTAGGAGAGATTTCTATAAAACCACTGATATAGAGAAAAAATCAGCTACTGAAATAAATAACATGAAAAGCGAAGAAATTGAGAAACTTATTAAAGAAGTTGATAATTTAAAGAAAGAACAGGATAAGGGGCCAAGTACAAATCTGAAATCAGTTACACGAGAACCTATAAATACAGCATTATCATTGTCTATTTAAATTAATGCCCTCTGAAATTTTGAATACTTTGCAGAGGGCAATTTATTCACTGCTTTTATTGCTATTACTAACTACAGTAATAGCATATGCACATAACTCTGAAAAAGAAATTCCATTTTCTTGAGATAGTAAATGTAGCTTTTGTAAACTGTCTTTGACTTTAATAGGGATATTTCCACCTCGTTCTTTTGCAAGCCATGAATCTTGATGATGAATTGGATGTACATCACTTTTTGGATTTCCTACATATATTGCAAAAGGTGAACTTTGCCCCTTAAAATCACATTGTACAGTAAACTTTTTGATAAGTTCTGTCATTTTTAAGCACCTCTACTTTTCTTTGCAGTGGTAGTTTTTACGTTAGGTAAAATAGGTAGACTTTTCGTAAAATTATATGTAATTTTATTTTCTTTGCCTTGTAAAATACGACGCACATCTGCTCGAGTTAATTGCGATTCTTTTGGTATTTTCATACCATTTTTAACCATAATGTTTGCATACATTAATACTTTTTCAACCAACTCTAAATCTCCACTTAGCATTTGAACTAATGCTTGGAATACTTCATCTAGAGTTAATCCATCTATATTTATAATCTTATTTTTTATAAAGCTATTGTTCCCTAAAAGATCAATAAGCTCATCCTGATTCTGTATGGCATTATTGCTCTGTACAATGTTATTTTTTGAATTCATAGCTAGAATATTATTGCTCATAAATTTATAACATATATATACAAATCCTTCTACTATTATAGTGTTGCATATTCTAATTAACTATCTACTAATAATATGCTTAGTTATATACATAAATTAATTGATAAAAATCAAGGATCAATATCTATAAGTGATTTCATGTGTGCTGCTTTGTACCATAAAAAATATGGATACTACATGAAATTTGATAGTAAAGGTGATTTTATAGGTGATTTTGTTACTTCTCCAGAAATCAGCCAGTTATTTGGTGAGATAATAGCGATTTGGATAATGCATACGTACGAAAAGCTAGGAAAACCAGAAAAATTCTTACTTGTTGAGCTTGGTCCAGGTAGAGGAACACTTATAAAAGACGTGATAAGAGTAACTCAAAAATATGATAGTTTTTTTTGTTCGATGTCTATTCACTTGATAGAGATCAGCCCTGTTTTACAAAATATGCAAAAGCATATTCTTAAAGGTTTCGATATTAAATGGCATAAAGATATTGATGATTTACCGGAGCAGCCAGCTATATTTATAGCAAATGAATTTTTTGATGCTTTACCAATAGATCAATTTATATATTATAATGACCAATGGTATGAAAATAGAATAGCAAAGTATAATAATAGCTTTCAAGTTGTACAGGTCGTTTTAGATAATTTTAAAGATTTAAACAACCTAAAAGTAGCTAAATTTAATGGTGCAGTAGTAGAAATATGTTTATCTGGAATTGGAATATTGAATAAAATTGAAAAAAAAATACATAGGGACTATGGTTCTGCATTAATTATAGATTATGGTTACATATATCCAACGTATAAGAGTACTTTACAAGCTATCAGGCAACATAATTATGTTAGTTTTCTTAATGCTGTAGGTGATAGTGATATTACTGCACATGTAAATTTTCATGCACTTAGAAATGCATTAAAATATACGAATTATGAAATTTTAACTCAACGAGAGTTCCTATACTCTTTTGGTATAAAAGAAAGAGTAGATATTCTGATTAGAAATACACAGCAAAAAGAAAGGATTATAAGTGAATTTTTAAGGTTAACTGAGAATATGGGTACTCTGTTCAAGGTTATACTTATAGAAAAAGAAGCGCTTCTTTAGATAATATTGTTACAAGATAAAAGCAGTTGTATATCCATTCAAGAGACTTAACGTATTTACCTACCTATCGCTAAAAGACAAATCTTGTGCTTTCTCATATCTCATTTCTTTTCCATTTTAATCCCCGCTTTATCATGGTTTTGAAAGAAGCCCATTACCCTAGGCATAGTATTTGGCTCTAAAGAAAAAGGATTACACAGATTAGTAAAAGAAAATTGTGATCAACTTTTAAAAATACAGATATCAAATTATCTCCTTTTAAAAAGTTTCTCAATGTCACTCAGCTTTATCTCAACATAAGTAGGTCTACCGTGATTACATTGTCCAGAATATGGAGTTTTTTCCATTTGCCGCAATAGTTCATTCATTTCTTCTAAATTTATTTCTCTTCCTGCTCTTATTGATCCATGGCAGGCTATTGTAGATAAAATTCTATTTATTCTATCTTCTATAGGCAAAGTATCTTCTATTTCCATTAATCTCTCTACTATCTCAATTACCATTTCCTCTATGTTTGCACTACTTAAAACTGCTGGAATTTCTCTTACTACTACTGTAGAATCCCGTATAATTTCAATTTCAAAGCCCATTTCAGCTAGTTTTTCTTTATAATTTTCAATTGTCTCAATTTCTTCTTGATTTTGAATATTTACTAATTCAGGGATTAACAATTTCTGCCTTTTAATTGTATTACTTTCCATTACTTCTTTCATATATTCATAGATCAATCTTTCATGAGCAGCATGTTGGTCAACTATGATCAAATTATTTTTTGTTTGTGCAATTATGTAAGTATTATACACCTGACAACGTGCAAGTCCTAATGGATAGTCCTCTATAACTTTGAGTTGCTCTTTAAAAATTGTGAAATCAGTAGGAACACATGAAGGAAGGGGATAGTTATAAGGTTGTGGTGCAGTTAATGCAGAGTAGTCGTAAAGTTTTGACTGTTCCGATAAGTGTTCTTGTCTTTCATCAGAATTCTCTTCACTTTTGTGAAATTCTGTGTTCTGCTTTATGTTTTCTCCTATTCTAGCTGATAATGCCTTTATTAAACCTCTAGTTACTATTTCATATATAAGCTTTTTATTCTGAAACCTTACCTCAGATTTATTTGGGTGCACATTTACATCTACTTGATCGTAAGGAATTTCTAAGTTCAATACTACAAGAGGATATCTATTGTTTGGTATAAGGTCGTTATATGCGTATCGGACTGCAGCTATAAGTAAACTATCTTTTATTGGTCTCTTATTAACAAATGTATAAATCATGCTAGATCTGCCAAAGTTAGTTGTTGGTTTGCAGATATATCCGGTTAATATAGTATCATCCTCTTCTTCATTGACTATAAGAGCATTATTATGAAACTCATTGTGAATTGCACACAACCTATCAAATAGAGATGAGTGTTTAAAGTACTTTAAAAGTTTTTTATTTTCTGAAATAAGAGTAAATCCTATATTATGGTTAATTATTGCCAAGTTATTTATAATGTTAATTATATTCTGAGTCTCTGCTCTTTCAGTTTTTAAAAACTTTAACCTATTAGGTGTAGCAAAAAAAAGATCGTAAATTTCAATACATGTACCGTATGCTAAAGGACATGGAGAAAGTTCCTTTATTTTATTCCCGCCTTCATAGCTTATTGACCAAGCTTCATTAGCTTCACTTAACTTAGATGACAACTTAACTCTGCTAACTGCAGAAATTGATGGCAAAGCTTCCCCCCTAAAGCCTAAATGTTTTATCTCTATTAAATTGTTTAATTTAGAAGTGGCGTGTCGCATAAATGCTAATTCTATTTCATCTTTATTAATACCAATACCGTTATCTATTACAGAAATCAAATTACGTCCACCACTCTCTATTTGTATCTCTATTTCTTCACTTTTTGCATCGATAGAGTTTTCTACTAGCTCTTTTACTACGCTTGCAGGCCTTTCAATTACTTCGCCTGCTGCTATACGATTAATTGTTTGTGTATCTAAAAGAATTATAGCCATCGTATATTTCCTAAATTACAAAAAGAATTTATAACAGAATTTTAATAAAAACGTAAAAATTTGCAAAATCTATATAAAAATATTACACTAACTTAGTTAAATAGGAAAATAGTATGCCATCTGTTATATTTATTCTACCAGACGGAAGTAAGAAAAGCTATGAAGCTGTAGAAGGTGAAACTTTGCTTAACTTAGCGCATAGAACTGACCCTGATTTATTAGAAGGTGCATGCGAAGGTTCACTTGCATGCTCTACATGCCATGTTATTGTTGATCCAAAATTTTTTAATATGTTAGGCCCTATTTCTGATGAAGAAAATGACATGTTAGATCTAGCTTTTGGTCTGACAGAAACTTCTCGGTTAGGATGCCAAATTAAGATTACTGAAGATATTGACGGTATATGTGTAACTATACCAAGATGTACACGTAATATATCGTTGGATAAATAAAGCTAGTGCGTAAATTTTACCTTTATACTATTATTTTCTTGTTTATATTTATTCCGACAGTATATATTAGTTTTTGGTATTTTGTTATGTGGAAGACAAAAAACTTCATAACAAATGTTGTTGCCAATGCTACTGATAAAGAATTTCAAGTTATATACGACATAGCAGGATTTCCATCTAGTCTCACTTTTTATATTTTAAATCCTAAATTTGCTAACGAAGAGTTGACTGTTTCAATGGATGAATTGATGATAAAAAATAGGCTGTTAGATAAGTCTCTATATGTATATATACCAAGTAATAGGGTTACTATTCAAAAAAACGCTTTATATGATACAAGACGTGATGATAATATAATTTGTAATATGCACGATAAAAATTATCTCGTTATTAAACTAAATACATTACCATTTCTATCAAAACTAAGTATATCTGATATAAACATGATACGATATGAAGATCATGGATTGCAGTGTGATATTTCATCTCGAGGTATACAACAAAGCATTGTTACTGAAATAGATAATAATAAAAGTAATTATGTTCAACTTAATATTCAACATAAATCTGATGAAAATATAAAATTATGGTTGGATTTTTATACATATAGATTTAAAGGTGTTACAAACCCTGAAAATTGTTTCAATATTGACGTAAGACTTGGTCTTGAATCTATAAAAAATAGTGCAAGTACTAATATTAATTTCAATATAGATAGGTTTTTATTTTACTCTAACAATTTCTCCATTTCAGCAAGTGGTAGAATAACTAATTATAATATTGTGACTGGTTTTTTTAGAGAAGAAGTTAATGTGGAAATATCAAATTATACAAAATTAATACAATCTCTTGTTGAACAAGAGAAAAATTTTGATTCATTTAATGAATTAATGTTGTCCTTATCAGAAAAAACAGCTAATGATAATATACAATTTACAATAAGGCATGAGAAAAATGGATTAAGTTTTATTGGCAAATTGTCTTTTGACGATTTTATAAAACGGTTATCAAATTTATCTGCAAATGAGAGTAATCATTAATCTGTTTATTATGCTCATATTTTGTCTAAATGCGTATGCTTTTGTTTTAGATAATAAACTGCCAGATAAGAATATGGAGAGGCGTGCAACAGATTTATTTAAAGTGATAAAGTGTCCGTTCTGTTCTGGTGAAGTATTATCTGAATCTCCTGCATATGATATGCGTGAAGCAATAAGAAAGAAAATTAGTGATGGATATACTGATCAAGACATTATTACAGAGTTAAAAGCTCTTTATGGTGATTCAATCATAATGATACCATCTTTAAAAGATAGCACTTATATCTTATGGTGTTTACCATTTATAGTACTATTTATCGGGTCTTACTTTATATATTCAGTAATACACCGTGAAATCAATTAATCTTTCTATATTTTTTATATGCTATCTAGTCTTTTCCGCATTACCATCATTATCAATAGAACAAGTGCAAATTATTGAGACACAAGATGATAATGAGGATGTACCTACACCTAAAAGGAAGCCGTCTGCACTTAAAAATAATATTGAAATACAGGAAAATGATGATGGCATCCCCATTCCTAAAAGGAAACCATTAAGACTTATTAAAATGCAAGAAGGTGATAATACGCTATTACCACAAAGAAAAAATGGGCCTCAATTACAAAAAAGTAAGATTGAAGCTATAGCGCATTCTATAGAAAAAAAATTAGCGAAATGTTGGAGTATTCCTAATGGTATAAATTATAAAAAAAATTTCAGCATAAAAATTCATGTTCTTTTGTCTGCTCAGGGCGAAGTAGTAATAGCCAATATAGTAGATAATAATACATATCAAAAGAATGCTCTTTTCAGGGCAGTAGCAGATAATGCAATGCGAGCAGTATATAAATGTAGTCCATTTACTGATTTACCTAGTGAGCATTACTATGTTTGGCGTGAAATAACATTAAATTTTATTTTAAATGATTAGTTACCTAAAGCATGTTCTTATAAGAAGATTTATGTATGACTCATCTGAATACCAGTAGATATTCAAAAACGTATTGACTGATCATTACTTAAATATTATTATATAGGTAACCTTAATTTTATTATAGACATGAAAGTCAAAGCATCATTGAAATCTCATCGTAACAGGGATAAAAATTGCAAAGTTGTAAAAAGATGGGGTAAGATTTATATTATAAATAAAGTAAAACCAAGATGCAAAGCACGTCAGGGTTCTTAACTTATTCTTTGGAGAAAAAAGTTCTGCATCTTATCTGTATTGTGTTCTCTATCATGCTTTATTGTTAGTGCAATGTAAGAAGCATTACAGATTTATCTTGGACGTGGTTTCTTTTCAAAAGTTATTAATTGAAAGAGGTATTGCTTTGAACTTACTGAAAGAGTAGACTTGCTATTAAGTATTTATTGCATATCAATTAAAGAGGTATTGCCTTGAGTTTATTTAATAACCTTTATAAAGGTTTGCTGAAAACTTCTTCTCGCTTTAGTAATGAAATAAAAAATATTTTTTCCACTAAAAAAAAAATAGACCAATCAGTTCTAAATGAATTCGTAGACTTATTAATTAGCATGGACATTGGTAGCAAAGCTTCCAGATTAATTGTTGACAAACTTCAGAATGAACAGGAAGCAGAGTACGAAGTTATAAAGCAGCAACTAGTATATGAAATAGAGTCTATCTTAAATCCTGCAGTTTGTTCATTAGTGTTAGATAAAAAACCACATATAATAATGATGTGTGGTGTAAATGGAAGTGGTAAAACTACAACTGCAGGTAAACTTGCTTACAAATACAAAAAAATGGGAAAATCTGTTATGCTTGTTGCGTGTGATACA
>NZ_MJMG01000001.1:122012-148487 GCF_001752665.1 Wolbachia pipientis
TGCTGCTGGCGAACAATTAAAGGTTTGGGCTGAACGTTCTAGTTGTCAAATTGTTATTGGAGAACATGGCGCTGACTCTGCAAGTGTAGCATATAAAGCTATTATGCAAGCCATTAAGGATAACATTGATGTAGTGCTTATTGATACAGCAGGCAGATTACAAAATAATACGAATTTAATGGAAGAACTATCAAAAATGTATAAAGTCATAAAAAAACTAGATGATAATGCTCCTCATGATGTTATTTTAGTTCTTGATGCAACCGTAGGACAAAATGCATATAGCCAATTAGAAACATTTAATAAGATGGTTAATGTTACAAGTTTAATTATAACAAAATTGGATGGCACTGCTAAAGGTGGTGTGGTCATTGGGCTAGCGCAAGAATATCAAATAAAGCTCTATGCTGTAGGAATTGGAGAAGATATAGAGGACCTTAGAGAGTTTACAAGTAGAGAATTTGCTGAAGCAATGATAATGTAAAAACCTCTTATGGAGCAATAAAACAAGATTTAAAGTTTTGGGCAATATTATTTATTATAGTTATATATGCATCTTTTCCAGGTTCTATATCTAATCCTATAGGATCGAGTATTACAATCTTTATGTTTGGATCATTTGAAAAAATTTTAGGATTCTCTAATGAATTTGAGAACACACATTTAATATTTTCTTCTTTTATTATTCTTTTTAATTTAATTAAGCTTCTTACTCCCATATATGAATCCTCTTCTATCGATAAAATAGCGCTAGGATCACTAAGACTAAAATATTTTTCAAAGTATTGATAAGCATCATGAGTAACTATATATTTTTTATCCTTTAAATTATCTAATTCTTTTGCAATTTTTTTTATTTCTTGGTCTATTTTCAGCGTTGCTTTCATCGCATTGTAGTTATATCTTGCAGAATTTCCTTTATCTATTTCGGATAATTTTGCACTTATATAATTTATCATAATTTTTGCATTATCAGGACTAAGCCAAATATGTAAATCTTCTTCATTAATTATGTTCTGTGAAAGTAATTGAGGACGTGCAGGAAGTAATTTGACAGCTTCAGATAATTTTACTAGTGTTCTATTCTTTCCAAAGGATTTAATAAAAGTTTCCAAATTATCATCAACGTAAAATATAATATTACTTGATTCCAGTTTGCTAACACTGGATGGTTTTAATATATAATCATGTACAGAAGTAGCTCCACAATCAACTAAACATGGTTCTAGGATTCCTTCTGTGACTGATGAAACAAGAGAATGTATAGGCTTAATTGTAGCTACGACCTTTAAATTATCTGAAAAAGCAGTATTATAACATAATACAAGTAGGGAAAAGAATAACCAATGCTTCATGAAAAAAAACAAAAAAATATATTAAAAATAGAAAACCTCACACTTAAATACAATAACAGAAAAGTACTAAACGATATTAATATATCAATAGAAAAAGGAAATGTCATTACAATACTTGGGCCAAATGGTGGTGGAAAAACCTCTTTAATTAAAGCACTAACAGGCATAAATAAAAATTACACAGGTAACATTAAATTTGCTAACAACGTAAAAATTAGCTATATGCCACAAAATTTTGTTATAAGTAACTTGATGCCTATAACAGTTGAATATTTCCTTTTGAATAGTTTTATTGTGAAACCAAGAAGGAACCAACCTGTTTTTTTAGAAGTAATAGAGTTAACAGGAATTAGTAATATACTACAGCATCAAGTTCTAGAAATTTCCGCAGGACAAACACAGCTATTACTATTAGCTCGCTGCTTAATCAAAAATCCTGACTTAATTATATTAGATGAACCAGTTAGTTCAATGGATATACATGCACGTGCTAAGTTTTACGATATTATAAATGAAATAACAAAAAAAAAGTCAGTGTCAATTTTAATGACATCTCATGATATTAATTCTGCTATTCCATCTTCAGATTATATCATATTCATAAACAACTCTATTTACTGTCAGGGCAAACCTAATGAGGTAATAAAAAACAGATCTCTAAATGAGATATTCAGTAGTTATACAATGAAATGATTCGAAATATTACACGTCTTTTATATATAGTTATAGTATTATTACGTTATAAGATATTATTTTACCTATCGAAAAAGTCAATAAATCAGATACAAGGCAAAAAATTAAGGCGCGCTCTTGAGAAACTTGGCCCAGTATTTATTAAATTTGGACAGTCAATTTCATCACGTGGTGATATATTAAACAAAGACATTACAGATAATTTACTACTAATATGTGATAGGCTTCCATCTTTTTCACATAAAATAGCAATTAAAACAGTAGAAAATGAATTTAACTGTAAATTAAGTAAAATGTTCTCAAGTTTTAATAATGTACCAATTGCAGCAGCTTCAATTTCCCAAGTTCACCAAGCAATAACCTTGGAAGGTAAAAAAGTAGCTGTAAAAATCTTGAGACCAGATATAGAAAAAATTTTCTCAAGAGATATAAATGTGCTTTTTTGGATTGCAGAAATTCTAGAAAAATTTATCAAACGATCAAAAAGGCTAAAGCCAATAGAATTAGTTAAAACTTTCTCTGAAATTTGTCAACTAGAATTGGATTTACGTTTTGAGGCAGCTCATTCTTCAGAATTAAGAGAAAATACAATAAGTGATAGAGGTTTCTATGTACCTGAAGTAGACTGGAGCAGAACATCAAAAAAGGTTTTAACGTTAGAATGGATAGAAGCTAAACCAATATACGAATTTAATGAGCCTAATAAACAAATAGCTATTAACCTTATAGAATCATTTTGTAATCAAGCATATAGAGACTGTTTTTTTCATGCTGATATGCACCCTGGAAATTTAATGATTGACAATAATGGCAATATTATTGCTTTAGATTGTGGAATTATGGGACGTATAGATCGTAAAACATGTTACTATGTTGTAGAAATACTTAAAGGTTTTTTAAATAGAGATTATAATTACGTAGCAAAAATCCATTTTAAAGCTGGTTATGTTTCACCACAATATAAAGATTTTGTTACAGCATGTAGAGCAATAGGTGAGCCAATTATTGGTCAAACTATACAAAAAATCTCATTTGCCAATTTACTCTCTCAGTTATTAAAAATAACTAGAGATTTTAACATGAAAGTACAAACACAGTTATTGTTATTACAAAAAACTATGATACACGTGGAAGGAATATGTAGAAAAATCTATCCAGAAATCAATATGTGGAAAGTGGTAGAAAAATGGATGAAAAACAAACACACAAACAAGTTTAAATATAGAGAAAAAATAGAAAATTCTTACCCAATCAAAACATTTCACGAATTGTCTTCTCTTATAGAAAAATTAAATTTAATAGCTGACTATAAGCTGGAAAACATCCAAAAGAACAGTAAACAAAATAACATACTGCGATGGAAAATTACAACATATTTTATAGTCATTATGTTTATTGTTGTTTTTATGAGATCGCTAATATAGATATGGGCTCGTTGTCATTTTTCTTATAATTTACTCTTTCTAATTCTCTATATCAAGGTGCGGTTACCCTGTCCTAAAAATAATGAAATATGACACCTAACGGACATGTTAGACTCGTTTATTAGCATTTTAGGAAATTGCATATGACAAGTGATCACGGTTGACTTTAAGACGTATAAGGCATATCATGTCCTATCCATCTGGGTTTTGTTGCAGCTCCACAGAACTTAGACGCTACTTTTACTGCTTGGCGTCAAACACACATTCGTCTTAATATAACGAGCGCATGCATTACTGTTGATGGTGGGAAATTTTTTGGAACATTCTGTAGAGGATAGTAAGTTTATGCGAGTACTTAAATTTATTATTGCAAATATAAGGCCATATAAAAAGTATGTTTTTGGTATCTTTTTAGCTATGTGCTTGGTCACGGTAGTGAATACCTTCAAGCCGCTTTTAGTGAAGCAGTTTATTGATATTGTCTCAAATCACAAGCAAGGAAATTTATGGGTTGTATTTGCTTTCTATGCCTTGCTTCAATTTATGTTGGTGAGTGTATGGATGATGGCCGACTATTGCATAACACAATATATAGCGAAAATTAAATTAAATGTAGCTGAAACTTTCATGACAAAATTATATGAATATCCGTATAGCTTTTTTCAAAATCAGCTTTCTGGTTCTTTAACATCGAAAATAAATGATGCTTTTCAACACCTGACACCTCTTATTTACGTGATTATTAACTCATTTATGTATTTTGTTCTATTGATACTAATTTCATTGGGGTTGCTCACAACAGTTGCGCCAATCTTTGCATTAAGTATGGGGATTTGGGTTTTATTGTTTCTTGTTATCATTTTTGTTTCCCTGAAGAGAGGCATGCAGCTTAATAAAGAATGCGCCGAGGCAAAATCCAAAATAATCGGGCTCGCTGCAGATTATCTTGGCAATATGATGAGCGTGAAGCTTTTTGCAGCTAGAACTTTTGAACAAGGTCGTTTTTTCAAATTACAAAAGCCTTTTATTGATATAACTGAAAAAACAGGTTTGTACCATGCTTGGTTATATGGCTTTCTAGGCATACTCACATCGCTTTATGCTCTAGTTTTCTTAAGTGCACTAATTCTTGGGTATCAAAAAGGTGTTATAAGTCCTGGTGATTTTGCACTTGTTATTATGACTAATTTCAACATCATTGATACTCTATACACACTCTCTCATGAGCTAAGGGATTATTTTATGGTTAACTGGGGTGCGGTAGATCAAGCAATAGCATTGCTAGAGATAAGCGAGGTTACGCCTTCGGACAAACTAAACGCCATAGCTTTGAATTGCACAAACGGCAAAATCGCCTTCGACAACGTTAAATTTCATTACAAAGACACGGGGCCTCTTTTTCAGAATCAATCTATCGAAATTCAAGCCGGTCAGAAAGTTGGTCTTGTAGGCTATTCAGGTAGTGGGAAATCTACATTCGTAAATTTGATACTTAGGCTTTATGATGTAATAGATGGTGCTATTTTGATTGATGGACAGAGTATCAGGGACGTTACTCAAGATAGTTTGCGAGAAAATATCGCCATGATCCCCCAAGATCCATCGCTATTTCATAGAAGTTTGATGGAAAATATCCGTTATGGTCGCATGGATGCAACTGATGAGGAAGTAATTGATGCTGCTAAAAAAGCACATGCCCATGCGTTTATAGAGAAGTTGCTACAAGGATATAATTCGCTGGTTGGTGAGCGAGGTATAAAACTTTCTGGTGGACAAAGACAGCGTATTGCTATTGCGCGTGCCATTTTAAAAAACGCACCAATTCTTATTCTTGATGAGGCCACCAGCCAACTTGATTCTGTTACGGAAAGCCTGATCCAAGCGTCCTTATGGGAGTTAATGCAAAACAAAACCACAATCGTCATCGCCCATCGTTTATCGACTCTGCTGCATATGGACCGCATACTTGTTTTTGACAAAGGCAAGATTATAGAAGATGGTACCCATGATGGGTTGCTAGCCAAAGCTGGACTTTATAAAAGTTTGTGGGATGCCCAAGTTGGTGGCTTTTTGGGCGATGAAAGAATGGAGGATGAGGCATAAAATCTTCAGTAGACCTTTTTTAAAAAGTTTAAATTAATGCTCAGAAGATTTTCTGGCGGGGGTACAAAAAACTGTTAGGTTGGCTGTATCCGTTCACCCAATGGCGTCAACTTAAGGTTTAGCTGTTATTGATAACCAAGTAGAATAGGAGGGTAGGTTAATCATGAATTGCCTTAAGTTGACGCCATTGTCCGTTCACCTACGTGGCAGAAATGTTTTTAATGTATTTGTTTTCTATTGCAACGGCCTCAGCATATATCATTTTTAGTTTAGCCATCCGATTTTTAAGGTTATTAGCGTAGCAATAGCAAATAGAAGGCTAAGGATCAAAAACCGGGTTACAATCTGAGACCATTGCAATAGGAAACAAAAATTTAATAAAAGAAACAAGCGTCTACCTAACCATTACTAAAAAGTCTTTAAAAGTACATAAAAAATAATATTTTAGTGCTGTGAACGTACAAAAATGTACAATTTACATCTAGATTTCTATAAAAAATACGTTGCGATTTTTCTATTGCAACGGCCTCGCTTTGTTCAAGGCGCGTTTTTATGATCTTGCATTATTGCACTATTTCTAATAGGTAACATGGATACGCATGGGCCACGCGGCTGAACGGATACACTGCCCCCTATCTACATGACTGTCCTTAGCTGCATTATGATAATTCTAGTAAGTTCCTTAACTTGCAACGCAAATAATTATGCACACCTGAAAGGACAAGGGAGATAATCTTTACTAGATAGTGTCCATAGAGGTATCACTACTTGAAATGGGAATTTTACAGTAGTTGAACAAGTTACATCATAGTGCAAGGAAAAGCGTATTAAAATTAAAATGAAGAGAAATGCTACAAAAAAAGAAATGCTACAGAAAAAAATAATATGGTTTATATCGTACGGGTTATTAACTTTAACCGGTTGTAACAAAGTTATGCATCATGCAGCTCAGGATAACGAAAATAAAGTGCATGCCAAGAAGATTAGCATGACCAATACAGTAATAAATGAACGAAATACCGAACGAAATACCCTATATGGTGTAATTGTTAATAGTACTGTTAATGATGATGTTTTAGGTGATATCAAACGATTGCTAAATAGTGGTGCTAGCGTATATGAATCAGATACAGATGGCTGGACTGCTCTGCACCATGCGGTTGTTAGGGATCATTTAGAAATCGTAGCGGAATTATTAGATTGGTATGCTGATGTAAATGCATTAACGAATAATAATAAAACGCCTTTACACCTAGCTGCTGAGAATGGACATAAGAGAATCGTACAAATATTGCTCCATAGCAAGAACATTCAGGTAGACATTACAGACGCTAATGGTACAGCCTTATTCTATGCTGTTTATTATGGTCATCTTGATATAGTTAGACAATTGATTGAAAGAGGAGCTGATATAAATTGCGTGATACCAATAATAAGACCAATAATAAGAGATGAGAGAGATACAGATATGCCTTTATTAGGATGGGCTGCTGCTCGTGGGCAATGGGATATAGTTAAACTATTGATTGAAAGGAAGGCTGATATAAATTTCATGATAACAGTGGTGAAAATAGGTGGAAGAGAAAGAACTATACCTTTATTAGGATGGGTTGCTCTTTGTAAGCGGTGGGATATAGCTAAACTATTGATTGAAAAAGGAGCTACTGATATAAATTGCATGATACCAATAACAGTAGAGGGAAGAGAAAGAACTATATCTTTATTAGAATGGGCTGCTGGTCATAGGCAATGGGATATAGTTAAACTATTGATTGAAAGGAAGGCTGATATAAATTCCATGATAACAGTGGAAATAGGTGGAAGATATAGAACTATACCTTTATTAGGATGGGTTACTTTTTGTGAGCGGTGGGATATAGTTAAACTATTGATGGAAAGAAGAGCTACTTATATAAGTTGCGTGATACCAATAATACTAATAACAGTAAATGGAAGAGAAAGAACTATACCCTTATTAGGATGGGCTGCTGCTCGTGAGCAATGGGATATAGCTAAACTATTGATTGAAAGAAGAGTTACTTATATAGATTGCGTGATACCAATGATAATAGATAAGAGACATATAGATATGCCTTTATTAGGATGGGCTGCTCAGCATAGGCAATGGGATATAGTTAAACTATTGATTGAAAGAGGAGTTACTTATATAGATTGCGTGATACCAATAAGAATAGAGAGAAAAGAAGGAACTATGCCTTTATTAAGATGGGCTGCTCAGCATAGGCAATGGGATATAGTTAAACTATTGATTGAAAGAGGGGCTGATATAAATTGCTTGATGCCAATAAAAACAGAGGGAAAAGAAGGAACTATATCTTTATATGTATGGGCTGCTGGTCATAAGCAATGGGATATAGTTAAACTATTGATTGAAAAAGGAGTTAATGATAACTACTTTACGCCTTTATTAAGATTTGCTGCTGATTGTGGGCAATGGGATATAGTTAAACTATTGATTGAAAGAGGGGCAAAAATAGAGGGAAGAGAAAGAACTATACCTTTATTAGGATGGGCTGCTACTCGTGGGAAATGGGATATAGCTAAACTATTGATTGAAAGAGAGGCTGATATAAATTACACGATACCAATGAAAATAGATATACCTTATTCATAAAAAAAGCGCCTTGAACAAAGCTGTAGCTAGAAAATTTCAGTCTGAAAGGTAGTAGAAAATCAGCCTGTTTGAACTTACTCTTCGTCTTTGAAAGTATCCGTTCAGNNGTGTNGCCTNTACGTATCCGTATTCGTATTCGTACCAATTAGAAAGAGGTGCCCCTTCAGTCATGTGGCCTAAGCGTATTTNTTCACGTTCGTANNTAGNAATAGCGCAATAATGNAAANTNATNAAAAAANGCGCCTTGAACAAAGCTGTAACTAGAAAAGAAAGCGTTACTCAAGATAGTTTGCGAGAAAATATCGCCATGATCCCCCAAGATCCATCGCTATTTCATAGAAGCTTGATGGAAAATATCCGTTATGGTCGCATTGATGCAACTATGGTCGCATTGATGCAACTGATGAGGAAGTAATTGATGCTGCTAAAAAAGCACATGCCCATGAGTTTATAGAGAAGTTGCCACAAGGATATAATTCGCTGGTTGGTGAGCGAGGTTTAAAACTTTCTGGTGGACAAAGACAGCGTATTGCTATTGCGCGTGCCATTTTGAAAAACGCACCAATTCTTATTCTTGATGAGGCCACCAGCCAACTTGATTCTGTTACGGAAAGCCTGATCCAAGAATCCTTATGGGAGTTGATGCAAAACAAAACCACAATCGTCATCGCCCATCGCTTATCGACTCTGCTGCATATGGACCGCATCCTTGTTTTTGACAAAGGCAAGATTATAGAAGATGGTACCCATGATGAGTTGCTAGCCAAAGCTGGACTTTACAAAAGTTTGTGGGATGCCCAAGTTGGTGGCTTTTTGGGCGATGAAAGAATGGAGGATAAGGCATGAAATCTTCAGTAGACTTTTTCAAAAAGTTTAAATTAATGCTCAGAAGATTTTCTGGTGGGGAGAAAAAAAACTGTTAGATTGGATAGCTTTTAAAACAAGAAAAATTTTATCAAAAAGACACATTTTTATGCTTTTGCAATAATTTTCTGTTTCGCAGAAGATCTCTTGATTGCCTTGCTTGTTCCAAATTGTGGTAATGTTTTATAGACTTTCTGCGAAATGAAAAAACAATCATATCCATGATTAAATGGTTAGGGTACAGTATGAGTATCTATTTTTGTTTAGTTATTGAGCAAACCCATATTTTAAATTAACGATACCGGCAATAATATTGAACCTTAAATGATATTTCTTTTGAAAGTTACGATAGATATTGGATAGACTCTTAAATAGTTTTATTTGACGGATTTTATGCTCTACGCGTATTCTAAAGGAAGCGTGTTGATGATTGTAATTTTTTCAGTGCTTGTTAGAGGTCGATTTTCATAGCTTTTATAAGGAATCATGACATGGTTTTGAATTTTCTGCCAACCTTGATAACCCGAGTCAGCGTATTGGATAGTCTTTCCAGGAAGCAAGCGTTCTTGTTTACGTATTTTAAAATCATGTATTCGACCTCTATGTGAACGAGAAATAGAATGACTACGCCCATTCGCTTCTATCACTATTGCAGTTTTAAAGGTAGTGGTTTTTTTCTTACCGGAATAAGCCTGTTTACGTTTTTATCTTGATTTTGGGCGTTGAATAGGTTGTTCTGTGACATCGGCCAAAAGTTTTAGCACTGGTTGGCTCGTCATACGTCTCTTTTTTAATGCTCACTTTACGGGCTAAAAACGGTTCCAGCTTCTTAAATAAACGACACACATTGGAATGATGTCAATTAAATAAATAACCTATAAAAGCGTGTGTAATGGTCGTACGATAAACTATTCATAGAGATCATACTTTATCCTCTAACGTAGCAAGATGGCTATTTCGGCCATGAGATTTCTTAGACCGCTCTAAAGCTTCTAAGGCTGGACGAACTTTATTCATTAATTCATAAAATGATGCTATACACAGCTCTGTTAATGGTCTAAATACAACAGGACTTTTTGGTAGACGGCGTAAGTTAAAGACCTAGCTATAGGTTCAGTTACTTTACATGGGTTATGAATTGTCTTGGTATGACACTCATTTTTCTGTTTTTTGCCTTTTTTATATATTTAGCAGAGGGCCTACCTTCTTCTAGCTTTAAGTTTCCGGGTTTTCGATATGAAACGATTAAATTATCATAACGCTTATTCTATTTTACATTTATCTATACAATAAGCTCTGTATTAGTAATACTGTATAGCCAAAGTAAAGAACTTTTTAAATATAATTACATTGACTTTTATATAAAAAGTCAATAACCATATTAATATAATATGGTTATGTTATATCTTTAAAGCAACTGTAATCTCATACTATTATCATTAAACTTGAGGTATTATATAATGAAGCGTACATATTCAAAGTTCTACAAAGTAAGCACCGATACTAAAAAAGATCAAAAATTATTAGGAGAGGTTGCTAAAGCGCCAGAACAAAATCTAGAGCTCATCGCATCGACCTCTAAAGCACCAAAAGAAAATTTAGGATTCGACAAAGCAAGCGTTAAAAGGCAAAAAGAAGATCTAGGATTTTTGGGGCAGTTGGCTAAAGCGAAAAAGCAAAATCCAGCGAATTTTTTAAGGCATTTGCTAAAGCGCCAGAACAAAATCTAGAGCCCCTCGCATTGACCTCCAAAACAGCAGAAGAAAATTTAGGACTCGAGAAAGCAAGCGTTAAAACGCAAGAAGAAGATCTAGCATTTTGGAGCATGTTTGCTAAAGTGGTAGAGCAAACTCCAGGGGGATTTATTAATGCACTTGTTACAGAGCTAAAGCAAGTTCTAAAGCTTGATAAAACGAGCATTGAAGTGCAAAAAAAGAACGATATACCTACACGGTATGTAATATCAGCCCTAAAAGTGTTCCTTGAAACGGCGAAACAGAATCCAGATTTAATCAAAGAGTCCACTAACATTCAAGAACGATATCCAGGGTTCCCTAATATCTCTGACGAAGCTTGGGTAAAAATACTGACACAAGATCTAGATAATAAAAACATGATTTGCGAAATGCTATTACAAAATCCAAAGGTAGCGAAAATGTTTTTAGAAAGGCAAAGTCAAGAGAGATTTGTTAAAAACATTACTGCAAATTTAGAAAAAAATCGAAGCCTTGAAACGAACCTTGAAACGCAAGAAAAGAGAGAGATCGAGTATATAAATGTAATGGCTATTCGCGAAGCGTTCGTCAAAGTTCTGAAACAAAATCTAACTTTCAGTAAAATGTCGGATATAAATTTAAGCGAAATAGCGAATGAAAATTTAAGTGACCTGTTGCTTGACATTGACGAAGCATGTCCAGAGTTTCCTAATATCTCTGACAAAGTTTGGATAAACATATTTGGGAGCAATTTAAAGCATAGGGAAACAATTTACGAAATGCTATTAGAAAATTCAAAGCCAGAGAATATGTTCTTAGAAATAGAAATACTAGATCTAGAGATAGCGAAAAGATTCATAATAAAAATGTTTTTAAAAACGAAAGAACTATATCCAGAGTTAGCGGAAATGTACTCCAAAAAAGTAACAGGAAATCTAAAATTTATGAAAACATACCTCGAAACAGTATTAATACCAGAGTTAGAGAAAACGTATTTTAAAACAGTACCAAAGTTAGTGGAAAGCTTCAAGATAATGTCGATGCAAGATATAGAGGAAAAAGAAGGGGAAACAATACTCGTAATGGAAGAAATACATCCAGATGTAATGGTGCTCCGCAAAGCGTTCATCGAAATGGTGAAACAAAATCCAAAGTTAATCAACCAGTACAGACAAAAAAAATATTCAGAGTTTCTTAAACATTATATCTCTGACAAATCTTGGGTAAAAATACTGATTCAATATCCAGAATATCCTAATATCTCTGACGAAACTTGGGTAGAAATACTCACACAAAATTCAAAGTATAGGTACATGATTTACGAAATGTTAATAGAAAATTTAGCAGCGGAAATATTCTTAGAAATAGAAATACTAGATCTAGAGATAGCGAAAGGGTTCATAAAGGAAATGTGCTATAAGACGCTAAAACAATATCCAAAGTTCGCGGAAATATACTTCAAAAGAGCAGTAGAAAATTCAGAGTTAGTGCAAACGTACCTTGAAACAGTATTAAGACCAGAGTTCGAGAAAACGTATTTCAAAACAGCATTAAAAAATTCAGAGTTAGTGAAAAAGTTCTGCATAATGTCAACACGAGATGGGACGAGTAAAGTAGGGAAAATATTTGCCAAAATACAAGCATATCCAGAGGTAATGAAAATACGGGATCTAAAGGTAGTGAAAAGCTTCCTAGAAGCAGTATTAAAAAATTCAGTGTTAATGAGAATATTTTCTGAAATGCAAGAACAATATCCAAACTTAAAAAAAATATTCCCCGAAATGCAAAAAAAAGATTCAGAGATAGATGAACTATTCTTTAAAGTACAAGTAAAATATCTACAGTTAGAGGGAACATTACCCGGCCCTGAGTTAGGGGGAACATTATCCGTAGAGGAAACATCACCCAATCCTGCATCTTTAAAAAGATAGATTCTATTCATAATAATAGTGATTGAATAGGTAATTTTTTGTGACTATTAAGATTGTCTCATTAATCCAGTAGAGCGCTGTAAGTAAAAAATAGATTTAGCTCCTTTATTTTTCAATACAAGGAGCAGCTTGGCCTATGTTATAAAGTAAATAATTGCCTTGTTTAGTTTATTTTAATGAATTAAAAAGATCTTTAAATAAATCAAAAAGCCTTATTTATTTAGGGAGATCTTGTGGGTAATATTATGTAGAAGATCTCTTGATTGGCCTTGCTTGTTCCAAATTGTGGTAATGTTTTATGTAAAAATTTGGTGAATTGGCTAAAAAATAACGATTATTCTATATAAATTTTTCCACGTCCACCATCTCATTATAGCGTATTTCATAATAGTTTGAATAGATCAAAAAAGTAGCTTTTCCTATTTTAAACTTCTGTGCTACCATCTCTCTATTTTTTCCTTCATCTAAAGCTTCCATTGCTTTCTTCCTTATTATATGCTGCTGGCATCTAACCCTCCTAAACACACATTTAGTCATCTTCGAGCTATTGAGGAAAGGGCTATAAGTTATCAAACTATAAACATTTCGCAAAAGCTCTGTTCAAATCTTTTCAGCAAGCTATTGACTCTGTTTTTTTATGACCTATTCGAACTATTATGAAATACGCTATACTATAAAAAGCACTAGAGCTTATGAAAACTGTGGTTCAGATGGTGGTTTAATAATTTAGAAATTTACATCCAAAAGTTCGAGCGTTATAAACTGGCGGAAGGAGAGGGATTCGAACCCTCGATACGACTTTTAATCGTATAACGGTTTAGCAAACCGCCGCCTTCAGCCTCTCGGCCACCCTTCCAGAAAGTAATTTAAATTATACTGTCTAACACTTTTTAGTAAAATGAGATTTTTTGATAATTTCTTGTGCTTTTTTTGCATTCATCCAGTTTCCAACTGTTACTGCTTTTCCTTTTTCTAAATCTTTGTAGTGTGAAAAAAAGTGAACAATTTTATCTAATAGATTTTGAGATAAGTCAGAATAATTTTTTATGTTATCATAATAGCTATCAACATTAGAAACAGGTACAGATAGTATTTTTTCATCTTGCCCTTTTTCATCTGATGTATTTAATGCACCTATTGGACGTACAGATATTAAAGAAGGTCGTGTTAGTGGAAATTGAGTTAGCACTAGTACATCTACGGGATCACCGTCATCAGCGTAAGTATGTGGTATAAATCCGTAATTACAAGGATAACCCATTGAGGTATGTAAAAACCTGTCGACGCTTAATATGCCATACTCTTTATGATATTCATATTTGACATTTTCATAAGCACTTATTTCAATAATTACATTTACTTCATATGGTAGGTCATTTCCTGCTGGTATTTTACTTAAATCTATTAGTTCATTTTCATTGAAAGCCATATAATACCTATATAGTTAATAATGAAAATTATATAATAGATACTTTAAAATTTCTACTCGAAAAATGCATGATAAAAAAATTAGATTAGGGATATTAATTTCAGGTAGGGGATCAAATATGCAGGCCTTAGTGCAAGCATGTAAAGATCAGGATTTCCCAGCAAAAGTATCATGTGTGCTTACAAATAATAGTTGCGCTGCTGGTTTAAGATTTGCTGAAAATGAAAAAATACCAACAATTGTTGTTGCAGATAAGCCGCTCGATATTTGTAGAATTCATGCCATACTGGTTAAATATAGAGTTGATTTGGTTTGTTTGGCAGGATTCATGAGGATTTTAAAAGCTGATTTTTTAGAAAAATGGAAAAATCGAGTTATTAATATTCATCCTTCATTACTTCCAGCTTTTAAAGGTCTTAACGCACAAGAACAAGCGTTGAAAGCTGGGGTAAATATGACAGGTTGTACCGTTCATTATGTTACTCCTGAGATTGATTCTGGATCTACAATTCTTCAATATTCTGTACCAGTATTTCCAGATGACGACCTACATACTCTTTCAGAAAGAATCTTATTTGTAGAACATAAATGTTATGTGGAAGCTATAAAATTAATAGCCAAAGTAAAATTATGCAATTAAGGTATTATTCTATAATTTTAATCTGTTTGTTACAAAATAGTGCTTATTCTATGGTGCTGCTTGATAAGCAGAGTACATACATTGAATTAAATGGAAAATTTAATTTAAAGTTTAATTACCCTTTTAACAATAAGGGTGATTCTAAAGATAGATTATCGATCAATTCAAGTGTAAAGTGTCTCTGTTTGCAACGTATTATAGAGCATGCCCAAATTGGCTTTAAAGTGGAAGCTGCTGATATCTTAAGATCTGATATTTTAGAAAAAATGGAGAAAATAAAGATGAAAGAAGGATATTTTATTCTTAAGAACCAAAAATTTGGATCATTTGAATATGGTAAAAGACCCTTAGTTAGTCAAAGTATGTTAATTAGCACTTCAAAATTTAATGTTGCTGCTGGTGGAATCAATAGCGATTGGACAAGCTATGTGAATTTACCTGATGTTATCGCAAAACCTGGAAGCTATTTGAAATTAGAGTCATGGAAAGTAATCAGCTATATTTCTCCGGAAACAAAGAACTTTCAGCTTGGATTGAGTTATGAGAATGATAGAAAACTTATAGGAGGTGGTCTTACTTATACAGTTAGTTTAACTGATAACATGACTGTTTCTACTGCTATTACTGGTGAATTTCCTTGGCACAGTGAAAATATAAAACATTGGTATGGTGGGTTACATATAAAATATTCTAAGCTAAGTGGTATTTTTTCATGTGGAAATATTAATGAGCGTAATTTATATTATGTGAATGCAGGCATCGCATATCATTCTGAGTCTAATAAATTAAGTTTAACTTATTTTACAAGCCATGGAGAGGATAAACTATCAGCACATGCTATCAGTTTAGAGCGTCCTCTAGTGATGAATAGTTCATATTATTTTGATATTGTAAGGTTTAATACAAAAGAACCAGCAGGATATGTTTTTTTGGCTGGATTGAAACTAAGCTTTTAGTTATACTGTAAATACCAATCTGGTAGTACGATTATACTTTTTTAATAAAGTTAATATAATGATTTGACTTTAAATTAATATATGTGTACCTTAATTAATATAGTTAATAGGAGGTTAAAATGGTACTAGGTACATCTAATAGTAGTTCACGAGCTACAAGAAAATATAGACAATCAAGTAGTAGAAAAGAAGTAGGTTTTAAAAAACATAAAACACAAAAGAATATAAAAGAAAAAAGTATAGAGGATAAGTTTAAATCATTGTTTAAATCCATCATTGATAAAGAAAAAACAAAGGAGGAAATGAAACGCTTACTAAGTAATGGTGATATACATAGTGCAGAAGATATGAACTGTATATCAAAATATTTATTAGCAAGTGAAAGGAAATTAAGTTCTAGTGCTTTAGAGCAAATGAAAAAATTCTTGATAAAACGTGGGGCAAGTGAGCATATAACGTGTAACTCTAATTATAAAGAAGATATTACGAAGTATGCTGATAAAAAAGAGAAATATGTTAAGAAAATATACAAAGGAATTAAAAAGTTTAAGAGCCTTGAAAAGAAATCGTGTATAGAAGATGTTTCTGAGAAAGATATTTCAATACGTGGCTGTTGCCTATTTATCGGTTTTAACAAAGCAGACAAAGAAGTACCAATAAGTCACTACGCCGAGCTTTTAGGAAGTGATATATTAAAAAAAGAAATGATCAATACGCTCTCGATTTTTGATGATGCTGTTTATGTGTCTTATGTTTCTGGTAAGAGAAACTACTCGATAAAACATGGAAATTTTGATATGGACTGTACTTGTTATATTTCTGGAACGGAATATACAATTACAATCAATATGGAAAGCGATGGAATTGAAGTGATTAGTTTTGGTAAAGGCTTTAGTGATGATTTGAATGAAAATTTAGAAAGTGTAGATATAAAGACTTTATTGGATGACAATAAGCATATAGAGGATTTGGTAGGTCAGTTTCGCGATATATCATTCAAATGTCCATCGACTGGTAAAAACTTATCATTACTTGAAGCTATCAAAAAAGGAAAGAAAGAAAAGGGAAAGGCCAATAAAGCAGAAGTTAATCAACAAGAAGAGCAGCGAGCTGATAAGAAAGCAGTGTCTTACACAACACCTAGCCACATAAGTAATGTAGATGAGATGTCTGATGTTCAAGCTAATAGTGAATTTGATAATGAAGAAGAACAATTATTGTGGGATAATGATAGTACATATGATGAATCTCAAAATGTAGATGAGATGTCTGATGTTCAAGCTAATAGTGAATTTGATAATGAAGAAGAACAATTATTGTGGGATAATGATAGTACATATGATGAATCTCAAGATGAAGAGAAAGATCACTCATCAGATCTGAGTGAAGAGGTTTATGAAGATGATGACGAGTGGAATCATAGTCGTAGAGGTCAGTTAGTGGGTCAAACGAACAAACCTGTTTTAGGTGACAAATTCAATGAAGAAAGCTATAGTAGAAATTTTGAAAAAAGACATGCAATATCCAATTTTCAAAGACCAAATGAAGAGCAAGCTGATTGTTTAATAAATAATGTATATAATTTATTAAACACAGATCATATGTTGCATAATAACAATTCAGATGAAAAGGGTTATGAATCAGATGAAGAGGGTTATGAATCTTCTGATCCTGATTCTGAGCAGTATTTTATGAATTTCAGTCAGCAATCAGTAGATTACACTTCTGATTTTAATGATGATGACACTCAGTTATTTAACGAAGAAGATGAATTTGTGGGAAAAGACGCAGATAAACCTGAATATAGATTGGAGGATATGAAGCATGATCCACAATTTACTAGAGTTAGTACTAGAGATCAAGAAGTTCAATGTGATACTATGAGCGCACTTATTGATCAATCAGGGAAGGCAAAAGATCTAGAGAATGAAAATAAATCTTTAAGAGACCAAAATCAGAAGTTGGAGAGAGAGAAAAATAGTATAAATAAAGCGTTAGAAAATCAGTCTCAGGAGTCGCGTAATACAATAGATAGAATAGAGAAAGCAGGTGATCAGTTGCGGAGAAAAGTCAAAGAGCTTGGAAACCAGAACACTGCAGATAAAGCAGAAAAGCAAGAGTTAGCACTCAAGCTCCATTATGCAGAACAGGAGTTGTATAAAGCCAACGAGGAACGAGATCAGTTGGAGAAAGAAGCTACTGAGCTTAGGGATCAGTGTGATAAAGATGCAGAAGGGTTCCGCAAACAACTTGCACGAGAAACAGCTTTGGTTGAAGCTCTGAGAGCAGAATGTGAAGTACTCCGTAAAGACAAGGAAGATGCACACAGTATTAATCTAGAATTGCAGCAACAACTGATTGCAGCAGGAGAAAAGATTGTATTGCAAAGTCGAGAACAGGAAGAATTGCGCAAGAAATATGAAGACTTACATGGGGAATATCAAGCATTGCAACAGAAGTATCAACAATTAAAAGCTAAATACAAGGATATTGAAGAAGAGAATCAAGCGTTAAAAAAGAATGTTGGAGAGCTCAAACAGAGAATTAAAACACTTTCTGCTGAGCTTGCAGAAGTACGCATGGCTTCTGAGACTGAGGTTTTACAGAGTGCAGTGGAGGTGTATATACAAAAAATTTATGCATTGGAAGAAAGGTTCTGTAGGAAAGAAGCTGAGCTGATAGATAAGAAGGATAAACTTTCTAAAGAAGTTATGGACTTAACGTTAGAAATTGAGTCAATAAAACAATGTTACGAGGAAAAAAGTGAAGAGCAGGAGTCGTACATTGATGAATTAACTATGCAGATGAAGGTTCAAGAGAAAAAACTCTCTACAAAGGATGAAAAATTAAAAGAACTATTAGCAAGCAGAAATAAGGCATTAGAGGAACACGATACACAATGCACTGAAGATAAAAAGAGGATTGCTGACAAGATAAAGGAGATAAGTGAACTAATGCAGAAAAACAGTTCTTTAACAGAAGAAAGGAATGATCTATTCAAGGAAGTGCAAGAAATGAAGAAGAAAAAAGGTGAATCGCTGAGAAAAGTGCACGCAGTATATATAGAAGTGGAAGCGCTTCAAAAAAACATACCTAAGCTTGTAACCGGTCTAGACACGGCTCTGGATAAAGCAGAAAAACATTTTAATAGTGCTACATCACAAATGATAACAGGCACTAAAGATCCTGACACATTACTTCGTGAGGTGAGAGGACAGTTTTTTGATTCAGATATACATAAGCTTAATGCACAATCCCTGGAAGATGGTAATGCAATCACAGCTCAACTTGATCAGATTAGAAAAAATCTAAAAGAGATATATCCCACATTGACTGGAGAGGAAGCAGAAGAGGAAGTAAGAAATGTACCAACTCAAAAGATACCTTATAATCAAGAACCCTTCAGTGAAGAGAGAGTAATCCCCCAAAGTGAAGTATTACCATCAAAAGAATTATCAAATGAGAAAAATGGGCAAGAGGTAATCGGGGGAAATACAGAACAGTATATTTCTGATGATCAGGAAGGAGAAGAGAAGGAGAAGCTATTAAGACATATAGAGTTAAAAACTAATACAGGAAAAGATAATGGAATACGAGGATATTTTGAGCAGTTAGCAAGTATGCTGGAAGAAGCCTATAGTGTTAAGATTGATTTCAATGAAGGAGATATAGTAACATTAAGAAGTAACATAGGTTATATAAAGGACTATTTAGGTAATTTATTAAAAGATATGAAAGATAAGAAGGTAAGTGATAATAATATATACAAAATACTGGAAAGCCATTTCCAGATATTAAGCAAGGTCTCTGATAATATAGAGAATGTAGATAAGATGAGAGATAAACTATCCTCTTATTTAGCGCATGATGATGATCTATCCTCTTATTTATGGAATATTAACACAGGAGAACTGCAATACAGGTATATGACGGTAATGTTAGGTCGTTGCCATGAAACGGTAAAATCATATAGCATTCTATTACAAGAGAGTAGTAATGTTTCGGCAAACGTTGCATCACCAGAACGTAGGACGGAAACATTGGCAATGATTGAAGAACACAGAGAAGATAAAGAAGTTCCTCAATCAGTATTATCAAACGTATACGGTACCAAACAGTATGGCAGTACGCAGCATATGATGTAGCATTGTAAACGTATTGTGGGATATAAGTATTGACATTAATAGTCTCCTGTGCTACAAAACATATGTTTGAGATATGGAGACATAGATGTGTTAAGTATTGGTGAGTTTTTTGGTTACATTGCTTTAGCTACGTCCCTTGTTGGATTGTTGCCTCAGATATATAAAGCATATATCACTAAATCTACCTCTGCTATATCCATGTTGATGTTGGTAAATGGTATTGTTTGCTCTTCATCTTGGATTGTCTATAGTGTTTATCAACATTCAATGTTTGTTATGTGTAGTAGTATTGTTGGGCTGATAGCTAACATAGTGCTTGTTATACAGAAGCTTTACTATGATGATGCATAACATTGCCCTTGCCTTGGTCTTGTAAAATACACAACACATAGGTTGTGCAGCACATCTTAAGCAGTAGGTAGAAAATGATGATTTGTGATGCTACTTCCTACATGTGTCGCTCCACGTAATCTGCTGCTAGGTCTGTTTTGCATAGCTATTGTGTTACACAGTTGATGTACATAAGAATCTACTTTCATACAGCCATTATCTATTGTCTCAGGAGTGAGAAGTGAATCTGCTTTGTCTGATATAAAATATATTTCTTTTAGAATTCTTCCAGGTACATTATGTATATAAGACATATAATAAGTAATACTCGAAGCACTATTAAGTGAATTATGACAAATATGACAAAAAGTATCAACTTCATTATTTTCTCCTCTAATTGTTTCAGTTACACGTGCCATGCCACGTGGAAGATATGACATATCAGCAATAGCATAAGAAGTCAAAATAAGTGTACATGAAGCTATCATGGTTGTTACAGATAATGCCTTAGCCCCATATTTGGTAGTATAAGCAAGCGGTTTCAATGTATAACGTGAACAGGAGATGGATTCATTAGAAGTTTCTTCTGCTATAGAATATTCTCCATCCTCATTACCTAAATCAACTTCTATAGGATTGGCAACTGCTGCCTCTGGTAAAGTTTCTATTAGTGTGCTTAGCATCATACTCCCTAACTATTAATAATTAAGTATTAAAGTTATAACAGTAAATGTTAATAAAAATTATATATTTTAATTCTATGTTGTTAGTTATAATAAGGAGTCTTATTTAAGATTAAAGATGAGCCATATTGTCAATGCCTATAATAGGCATGGTATTTTTATTGTGAAAGGAGAAGGGGTTTATCTTTTTGATCAAAATGGCAAAAAATATTTGGATTTTGCATCTGGTATTGCAACGACTTCTTTAGGACATTGTCATCCATATATTGTGGAAAAGGTCAAAGAACAATTGCATTTATTATGGCACTGCTCTAACATTTTTACTATACCTCAACAAGAATTGCTAGCTTCACGTTTGACCAATTTAACTTTTGCCGATAAAGTCTTTTTTTGTTCTAGTGGGCTTGAAGCAACGGAAGCTGCTATAAAATTTATTCGTCGTTATTTTTATGTAAAGGAACAAAATAAACGTAATCGTATTATTACAATTGAAGGTGGATTTCATGGTCGTAGTATTGCTGCGATTTCTGCAGGTGGAAACACAAAATCACGTGAAGGTTTTGCTCCTTTGCTTGCAGGATTTGATATGGTTCCAAAAAATGACATTCAAGCATTAAAAGAGAAGATTAGTGGTGAAACAGCAGCAGTATTTTTAGAGCCTATACAGAGTGAAGGGGGAGTGTATACATTAGACGTAGAGTATCTAAAACAAATTAGAGAGATTACCAGAGATCAAGGCATAATTTTATGCTTTGATGAAGTACAATCTGGTTTTGGACGGACTGGATCTCTCTTCTATTNTCAAAATATAGGTATTGAGCCTGATATATTAACTTGTGCAAAAGCTATGGGTAATGGGTTTCCTATTGCTGGCTGCCTTGTAAGAAACAGTATAGCAGAAGTTATTACTCCAGGAACTCATGGTTCAACTTATGGTGGTAATCCACTTGCTATGGTGGTCTGTAATGCAGTATTAGATATAATCTTGCAAAAGGGTTTTTTTGATCATGTGAAGCAAGTTAGTAGATATTTAAGAGAGAAATTGCTATACTTAAGTCTCAAAATTCCGGAGAAGATTGTAGAAGTGCGTGGCGAAGGGTTATTAATTGGGGTAGAACTAAGAACTCCTGTGGCTAATCAGGTTGTTGCACAATGCTTAAGTGAAGGGTTGATTTTAACTCAAGTTCTAGGTAATAAGGTTATCAGAATTACACCTCCACTGACTATTGAAAATGGACATGTAGATACTGCATGTGATATTCTACATGATTTATTCTCTCAAAGTAATACACGTTGTTTTTTATAACAGCTTTTAATGGACTTGTTATTAATATTAGTAATTTTTATCTTGTTATCCTTATCATTGTTTTTCTCAGGTGCAGAAACAAGTTTGACCTCAATTAGTCGTTCTTATATCAATCAGCTAAAATTAACTGGTAACAAGAGAGCAAAATTAATAGATGATTTATTAAATAAGAAAGAGTTAACTATAGGTACTGTTCTACTTGGCAATACGATTATTAATATTACTTGTTCTGCTTTATCTACAGCAATATTTATAAGATTTTTTGGTAATGAAGGGATTGTCATTTCTGCAGTGATTATGACGTTCTGTGTGTTATTATTTTGTGAAGCTTTGCCCAAGACTTATGCTATTCAGAATCCTGAAAAAGTTGCTTTATCATTTGTTTACCTATTAAGATTTTTTGTCAAAGTGCTTTCTCCATTGACAATAGGGATACAATTTATGGTTAGTTTTATCCTTAAGGTTTGTGGTTTGCATAAAAACAAAGAAATAATATCTGCATCAGATGCAATGCGTAATATGATAGCTCTACATCGCAGTGAAGGTACCATGTTACAGCAAGATTTGGATATGTTAAATAGCATATTAGATTTAGCTGAAACGGAAATATCACAAATTATGACACATAGAAAGAACTTATTTTCGCTAGATATAAATCAAAGCAAAGAAGATCTAGTCAAGAGTATTTTAACTAGTAACCGTAGTAGAATTCCCTTGTGGAGTGATGAGCCAGAAAATATTGTAGGTGTAATTCATATGAAGGATCTTATAAATTCCTTACGTGAGGAAGGTATAATACAAATCAAAACAAATTCTCTTCGTAAACAAAGTGATAAAATTGATCTTACAACCATTATGTCAAAACCATGGTTTATACCCGAAAGTACGTTACTCAGTATACAACTTCATAACTTTCGTAAGAACAAAAAACATCTAGCATTTGTGATTGATGAATATGGTGCATTACAAGGGATTGTGACTCTAGAGGATATATTAGAAGAGATAGTTGGAGATATTTTTGATGAGCATGATTTAGCTACAGATAATCTTGTTAAGCGAATATCTGATAACGTATATCAGATAAGTGGTGCTGCTACTATAAGAGATATTAATAGGCAATTATCCTGGAATTTACCAAGTGAAGACGCAACAACACTTGCTGGAATGATAATTAATGATATAGAACGTATTCCAGATGAAAATGAAGAGTTTTATATGTATGGTTTTTATTTTAAAATTTTAGAGAAGGAGAAAAATATTATTACCCTTGTTGAAGTGCAAACAAAAAGTAATAATACTATTGATAATAATTAATTAGGAATTTTATGGAAGATACCACAGCTCAAGAGTTAAAGAGTTACATTGAAAGAATTGAGAAACTGGAACAGGAGAAAAAAGATATACAAGAGCATATTCGTGACATATATGCGAGAGCAGCATCTGGAGGTTTTGATGCAAAGATTATACGGCAGATAGTGAAGCTGAGAAAAATGGATGACGAAGATAGAGAAGAACAGGAAACTTTGCTTGATATTTACAAACGTGCATTAGGAATGAGTTGTGAAGAGTAATAGGCTTGTTGTTGGTATAAGTGGTGCTTCTGGTGCTATCTATGGTGTACGTATTTTGGAGACGTTAAAAAACCTAAGTTATGAAACTCATCTGGTAATCAGTAATGCTGGTAAAGTGACATTGTTTCATGAAACCTCTAAGACAATTGAAGAGATAATATTATATGCTGACGTTTATTATTCTGAAGCAGAGATAGGTGCAAAAATAGCAAGTGGTTCATTTAAAACTTTAGGCATGGTTGTTGCTCCATGTTCTATGAAAACAATGTCTGAAATTGCATCTGGCGTGACCTCTAGTTTATTAAGCAGAGCAGCAGATGTCACACTTAAAGAAAGAAGAAAATTAGTTTTAATGGTAAGAGAAACACCTTTACATCTTGGACATTTACGTAATATGTTAAAATTAACAGAGATGGGAGCAATTATTGCTCCTCCAGTGCCTGCATTTTATAATAGGCCACATGCGTTGGATGATATAATTAACCACTCTGTCGGTAAAGTACTAGATTTATTTGATATTAAAGCTGCTTATTTTAATGAATGGCAGGGATTATAGATAAAATGGTAAAGATTATAGATGGTAAAGGTATTGCGGATAGTTTATGTTACAGCTTATCAGAAAACGTTAAATATCTGAAGAAGAGGTATAGTGTTTTTCCTTGTCTAAAGGTAATTTTAGTTGGAAAAAATCCTGCAAGTAAGGTATATGTGCGCAATAAACAAAAAAAAGCTGAATCTATAGGGATAAGCTCTGAGACAATTTCACTACCAAGTGATATATCTGAAGATGAAATAGTTCAAATAATACATAAACTCAATAGTGACAGTTCTGTTAATGGAATTTTGGTGCAACTACCTTTACCAAATCATATGAATACAAATAGGATTATCAATGTAATAAATGTAATAAAGGATGTTGATGGTTTTCATGATGAAAATGTTGGTAAATTAGTAAAAGGTGAGAAGAATTGCCTGATACCATGTACTCCTCAAGGAGCTTTATATTTAATTAAAACAATAGAGCAGAGTATTGCTGGTAAAGATGCAGTAGTAATCGGTAGGTCAAATATAGTTGGTAAACCTATGTTTCATTTATTATTACAAGAAAATTGTACAGTGACTATACTGCATTCAAGAAGTAAAGATTTAGCTTATTATTGTTCTAATGCAGATATAGTAGTAGCAGCTGTTGGAAAAGCACATTTTGTGCAATCAGGTTGGATAAAAAATGGCGCAATAGTAATTGATGTTGGTATAAATAGTAGAGAAGGAGATACTAGGTTAGTAGGTGATGTTGATTTCGAAGCAGTTAAAACAAAAGCAAGTGCCATTACTCCAGAGGGAGGCACAAAAGGGTCACCTTGATAGACTAGACCTCCTATCTTCTCCTGCAAGGGAGACGTTTTATTTTGTATGATGCCCATTCAGATTTCGAATTTATATAATTTATAAATTATTGCATAAAATAAAACTCACACATGCCCCCTTTGGCATCCAGCAGGTCGAATAAATGGTATTATTGTATCTGGTCCGGTTGCACTTGATGATGATTGTAATAACGGATACCGCGCCTCGGGAATGGAATCATTCTCAAAAAAGTTAATTGTAAATATAAAACAAAAATTTATTTATTATTCAATTTTGGTTCTAAAATTACTTTAAAAATGATTTTGAATATTATTTGGGATCTTGATTAATATTTTGAAATTTAGGCTGGCTGACCCCATCTACTAATAAGTTTTAAAACCAATTTTAGCCGGAGGAATAATTAACAAACTGAAAATGTCTATTGAACAAAATAACTAATCTAATGGTATTCTTATATTCTAACAAGTAAGTGCAAAGTTAAGCTGATATTGGGCTGAAACTTAGGCCTGTGAACTTAGGCATATAGACTTTCACTTTTATTGTTTAAATCAAAGTATAAATTCATTTTTAAATCGATTAGACTAGTTTATGCAGGTTAAATCTTATGTTAACAAATGCCTAGGGCTGTATTAAGCTTTTTCTAAAATTAAAACGATTTTTGGAAGTCATAAAATTTTCGTTTTAAGAGAGAAAAACCATACATTTGCCTGCAGTCTTTCATTCCCATGTGCCGAATAATTAAAGTTGCGATAAGGATTGCAGGTATTGCCTGTTTTGCAGAATGTTGAGCCACACTTGTCTTTTGGATTGCAACCAGCACGCAAACAGGCAATAAAGCGACAAAATACGCAACCATACGAGTTAAGGTTTCCTGGTCTGACTGAAATTTAAAAAAATTTTATTACCTCTTAATTGACGGAATCATGAAATAATGATTTCAGTTTAACAAATAAAAAATATACCAGGGCAATTTAATTTGTAAATGAATTTTATTTGGCAAAATATTTATTTTGGAAAAAATAAAATCACTTTTTATCACAAAGGCTAATCAAAAGCTCTATAATTGAGCATAAATTTAACTTGCTGACATATGCTTAAAATCCCATGGTACAGGCTATGGACAAGAAAACGTTGTGCCAAATAAATTGTCATCCATATTATTACACCACCCTCTATTTTGGCCAATTTACCAAAAAATAGAAATATTAGATTTGGAAATGGGATTTTTCAAATAGGAAAAGAGAGAAAAACATACAATTATATATGCAAATTGTGTTGCAATGTTGGAACCGTTCACTGAAGCGAATATGCATCCGATTGTCCAAAC
>NZ_MJMG01000001.1:148502-154156 GCF_001752665.1 Wolbachia pipientis
ACAAGATATCCTCTGTAAAACTATAAGTATTGCTTGGAAAAGCACTTAATCTTAAAATACATCTTATTTCTTTAAAATCTCTAATTCAACCTAATCCACTATAGAATATGTTTCTTGCGAAATTAAAGAGTCTACTGCAATATCTTTTGCCCTAAAATGCGTATCTCCCATTCAAGTTTAATATTAAATTTATCTTTCACCAGTTCTTGCACTTTATTTCCTAGATTTTCTAAATCAGACGCAGTTGCATTATTGTAGTTTAACAAGAAGTTACAGTGTTGCTCAGAGAGTTGTGCTCCTCCCAAACATAATCCGCGACATCCTGCTGCGTCTATTAATTCCCACGCTTTATAAGTTTTTGGATTTTTAAAAATGCATCCAGCAGTTTTTCCAATAGTTGGCTGACTTCTACTTTTCTCATTAATAATTTTTCCCATTTTGGCATTTATCAATGCAGATTCTAATTGCGTGCCTTTAAATTCTGCTTCAACAAATATCCATTTTCCTTTTAAACTATGTTTCCGATACATATATCCCATTTCTTTGTTGGAAAACGTGTGCAGGTTACCGTCCTCTAGGTCAACTGCTTTAATAGATTGTACGATGCTTGCAACATTGTTACCATATGCACCTGCATTCATTTCTATACTTGCTCCTACTGTTCCTGGAATACCTACTAAAAATTCAAATCCACTAATCTCTTGCGCTGCTGCTTTATAGCCTTTAATGCATGCTTTTCCAAATGCATAAAATCATAGATCAATTTTATAATTTTTGAAATTTTACAAAATGTTCAAAAGAATATTGTACTGTTAAGTTAGTGCTAGGGCCACATAAAAACGGCTGCCGTCTTGCCTGTTGAGGGAAAGAAGGCATAATTTAGAGGAAATTCGTTTTTCTTCATCAGAATCACAGGGCCTGTACCCTGAACTGCCTGTTTTCACCGGCAAATGCCAACCGTCGTTTTTTATGTAAACCCTAGCATAACAAGTGGAAAACATTTACTAACAAAAAGGTAATTTTTTTTTTCTGGGCGACCACAAAAGCCCCTCTCTCCGAGCAAACAGTAAAAACAATATTTTAGTTTAATTACTTTTTAACAGGAGGATCCTAAAAGTGGGAAACAAAACTACAAGGGTGCCATTTCGGATAAATTAAATATAACATATGGAAATGGAAATGGAAATGGAAATGTGCCATTTACGAATGTTAAATGTTATGGAATGGAAATAATCCTACAGAGTTATTGTCTATCTTTAAGAGAGTGACTCTTTCTTTGTCTTCTTATATCAGTAAAAGAAAAAATACCTTAATCACAATCTGGGAATGCACTTTGACTGACTCTGGGCAACAAGTTCCAGCAGGATGTTTGACAGACAATCCGCGGGCAAAATGATAGAGAAGATAAAGATAAGCTACGAACGCTTTGAATTTGACCTATTTCTGACCCACATATCTGTGATCATCATCATATTTGCTTTATTGCCCTAAGGCGGATGGCATTTTGAATGTGTTATGGAAATAAAATATCGACTTTTGGGACTACATTAATCAGTGAATGTTCGCATCGGAGGCAGCCAATAGTGAGTATTAAGCAATAATGTGCCACTAATAAAAGGACTCAAATCTAATTTCTGTAAAACACATACATATACATATCATGCCGAAAAAGCCTTTTCTAAAAAGATTTTTTTCGTACAAATTTTGGATGGATCATAGAAAATTTCTTCTTTTTTTTCATTTTGTCAGTGATATATAAATGCCTCGACTCGGAAACAGTAGAACAATACCAATTTTCTACAATATTAATATGAATTGAATACTAAAATGAATTTTCAATCATATTTTAGTTTCCCATCAACCATCACTGCCATTATTGCCTTGTTGCGGATTTTCCAATTTGAGTTTTGAGTTTTGTCCTGCTGTTGGGGGAGAGAAATTGCTGCTTTTTGATCAAAAATTGTTAATGTAGATTAATATGCAACTATTTCATATTTGATGTAAATCATAAAGATTTTGTTTTCATTCTGAAATTCATAATCAGCGGGCAAAAATACTCAAAAAAATTCAAAACAATGGAAACGATTTTCAAAAGTCAACGTTTTCGGAAAAAATAAAATGATGTACCGGTATAAAAACTAAACGAGCGACAAGAGACCGGTATTATGAACACTCTTCTTTTTATTCTTCCTTCTTTCCCATCGAAGCCGGATGAATTTGCCGGTTTCATTAAACAAGAAAACACTCGAAGTGAATAATGCCAGAAAAATTAAATCTGAATGAAATTTGGATAATTATTTAAATAAAAGAAACATCATTTTTCTCACCATAAATTCCCAAAGCTTCTGTTTGGAAAATGTGTTGCAATGGAGGCAAATAAATCACAAGCANTTAATAGATTGTACGATGCTTGCAACATTGTTACCATATGCACCTGCATTCATTTCTATACTTGCTCCTACTGTTCCTGGAATACCTACTAAAAATTCAAATCCACTAATCTCTTGCGCTGCTGCAAAATGAGCAAGATTGCTAAGTAATACTGCACCACCTGCAACAATAGAGTTATTATTTTTATGTCTAATATAGGCAAATTCTTTGCCTAGTTTGATAGTTATACCTCTAATACCATCATCTCTAATTATTATATTGGATGTTGCTCCAATTATATTAATTGGTAATGCAGCATTTTTGATCACATATGATAGATGAGATATATTATATGGTTTAAATAATATATCAGCTAGTCCGCCTACATTCAACCACGTAATTCTAGATGTTAATACATGATAACGGCACACTCCGTGTGATTCTAAAAACATCGTGCTTTTAACTCTAACCCAGCATCTAACCCAATTTCTTCTGCATATTCTATAGGGGCAATGCGTTCAGTAAAACATGTTTTTTTTTCATTTGCTAACATACAACGTAAGTGTAGTGTATTCTTATCTAGATATTTAGCTAAAGCTGCAGTAGGTGTAAAACATGACCCATTGATTGTTTTTAGAAAACTGCGTTCTGACTTTATTCTGATAAAAGATTTATTATCATTTATTTTTTTTATCATATCGATTATTTTAAAGTTAGTCTTTTTGCATTGCACACAGATTGCCCCTTGACCTACGGCACTTAGCATAATTGTTGGTGGCAATATTTCAGTAATAAAGTAATGTTTATTTAGTCTTATTAATCCAGCTTCAGCTAGAATTATTGCATCACAAAAATTATTTTGAAGCCTAGTTGTTACATTTCCACGTATAGGTATTACGTTTAAATCTGGTCTGAAATTAAGTAATTGAATTTTTCTCCTTATCGAGGAAGTACCAATTGTAGCATTTAATGGTAGAGATTGCAGATTATTATATGTACTGGAAATAAGCACATCATATGGGCTTGATCTTTTCAAAATACACGAAATTGTTAAATCTGGTGAATAAAATGCAGGCACATCCTTAAGAGAATGGACACCAATATCTATGCTATCTGTAAGTAATGCATTTTCAATCTCTTTTATGAATAATCCTTTGCCTCCTATTTTAGCAAGATTTACGCTGACGTATTTATCTCCAGAAGTTTTAATTTTAACAATCTCAACAGATAAACTGGGAAAATGATCTAATAATTTTTGTTTCACTTCCAAAGCTTGTGCAACTGCGAGACTACTTCCCCTAGTGCCTATTTTGATTGACATTTATATTTATAATGAAACTTATTAACAAAGTGAATTTATCATTTGATAAATTCACTAAGAATATATTGTAATGGATTTAAAAACCTGTTAAGTATTTTTCTCTACGTATTTATGAGCTTATCCATATTTTGCTTTATACCCAAGATGTTATGATTACTACTGTGTACACTTAAAGTATGATTTAAATTATCTATATTCATGCACTTTCAATACCATTCTACCACTGCAGAGATATTTCTATCTGCTATCTTATTATGTTTTGCATCTAGCATCTCAACTTTCATGTGAATATCAACATTATCATTGTGTATATCGTGTATAAGATCTGTGATTTTAAAATAACCACTACCATATGGTATCTCGTTGTTAAACATTAAATCAAGATTAGCAGGATTTGTAAATCTATATTGTCCATGTATACTCCTTGCTTACTATAACATAGCATAGATTAAATCAGAAATTATATATACAATATGTAAACATATTGTGTGGAATTTGCCAAGTCAGAATTTACGTATATGCATTAGATTTCTTTTAAGACTATGATGAGATGTATGGGACTTGACGGTGAAAGAACATTTACCATGATTCTGGATTGCTAATCTCAGTATTAACGTACTGCATAAGCTCAATTTAGTATATATAATCTTCCAAGCTCCACTTAGCTTTTGGTGCAAAGTCTATTGAATTTATATAACCTCTTTGCAGTCGTTCAATACCTACCCACCCAACCATAACAGCATTATCTGTACATAGATGCTTGGGAGGAGAAAGTATATTTAAATATATATGTTTTTTCAGGTTTTCTGTTAAAAAATTATTTGCTGCAACTCCTCCAGAGATAACAAAATCATTAAGTGTAAAATTAAGAGATTTAGCCATTGTTATAGCATTATTTACCCTATCCAGTAATATATCGCTGACACATTCCTGAAATGAAGCACATATGTCACATATATTTCTTTCGTTTAATTTAAGTCTTTTTAGTAAAATTTTTACTGCAGTTTTAATTCCAGAAAATGAAAAATCGCAGCCTTGACGTTTTATCATTGCTCTAGGAAAATTAAACCTTTTCCCATTACCATGTTTAGCGAATTCTTCAATTATAGGGCCACCTGGATAGCCTAAGCCTAACATTCTGGCAATTTTATCAAATGCTTCTCCTATAGAGTCATCAAGTGTTTTGCCAAGTTTAATATATTTGCCTATATCTTGTGCTATTAAAAATTGGCAATGACCACCAGATATCAATAGAACTAAAAATGGAAATTCTACTTTGTGTAGCAGTCTAATTACCAACGCATGTGCTTCTAAATGGTTTACTGCAATAAAAGGTTTTTTTATTGCATGTGAAATTGCTTTAGCCATCATTGTGCCAACCATCAATCCACCTATGAGTCCAGGTCCTGAAGTAGCTGCAATTGCAGCTAAATCAATAAAATTAAGACCAGATGTTTTTATTGCATTTTTTACTAGATAACCTAGATGTTCCATATGTGCACGTGATGCAACTTCAGGTATTACACCACCATGTATTTTGTGTTCTGTTTGAGAAATAATTTCATGAGCAAGAATCTCTCTATTGCTGTTTATAATTGCTACGGCAGTTTCATCACAGCTGGTTTCTATAGCCAAAATGGTATGATTTTTCATGTCTATAGCTAGCTCAATATTTGTACCTATACCAAATTGATATTTCTCTGTAAAGAATAAAATATATGGAATATAAATATGGAATTTTTATATTGATCGCATTTTTACAATTAATATACTAATGTAAATAATGCTAGTTGTATGCATAACAAGTATGCACAACAAGAGTGAATTTAAAGGGCAAAAATAGATTATGGTTATTGAGTCAAAAATAAAAAACATTAGAGATACAGGCTCATATTTTGAACAAAGGGCTACCAATAGTGAAGAAGAAAAAAGTTATTATTTCAATCAACCGGTTGTAATGTTT
>NZ_MJMG01000001.1:154178-160844 GCF_001752665.1 Wolbachia pipientis
AGTTAGTTGTTAAGAATATAGTTAAAAATATGCATATATCTATAGAAAAATGTGGAATTGGGCTTGCACATAACCAATATCCCAAACAAGACGGTGCAACAAATCCTTATTCTATTTTTATTATAGATGGGCAAGACTACTATAGTGATGTGTTATTTGAAGCATTTATAAATCCTTTAATAGTTGGATATAGCAGTGAAAAGGTAGGTTTTTATCACGGGTGTTTGAGCGCTATTGGTATAGGCCCAGCTAAAGTATCTACTTATAAGGAGATTCTAATTGCATTTTTTTCAGAAGATTTAACATTACAAGTAAAGAAGTATACTGGTATGGCAGCAATAATTTGTCAACATGAATTTAATCACTTAGCTACACGTGGTACTTATGTGGATACTGTAAATAGCTATATTAACGGTGATCGTTATATTCATGCAGAGGAATCTTATTTAGATCGAGAAGAGATGGAAAGAGATGAACTTGGTAAGATAATAGAACATGTAGTAGACGATATACCTTGCCTTATTAGTGATGAAACCTTAGCAAAATGTAGAAAATTTTTAATAAATAATAAATTATATAATGATGCTTTAAAACAATATTTACATAATCATCCTGAAGATAAATTTTTACATGATAATCTGATGGCTTTACCATATACAACAGATACAACTTTATATAGTAATGAAACGTGAAGCGCTCATATAGTCTTGTAATAAAATCTGTTTTAATACTGTTGCTGCTGTTAATATCCTTGTATGTTGTACTGCCAAATTTTGTTGATAGTAAGCTTTTTGTTTCCAAAAAAAGAATAAATTTGGGTCTTGATCTAAAAGGGGGAGCATCGTTACTTCTCGATGTAGATTTGGATTTTTATTTTAAAGAAAAATTGGGTATCATTGCGAATGAGCTACAAGGAGTATTATTAGCAAAAAACATTAAATGTAAAGTACAGAATGATAGCGAATTTGTGATTGTTATTTTGGATAGGGATTATGATATAACAAAATTAATTAATCAAATAGACCAAGCTTTAGAGTTGCACAAAATAGACTCTAAAATATTAATTACATATAAACCTCATTCTAAAAATTCATTAATTGATAGTGTAATAAAGAATTCAATCTATAATGTTCATAGACGTATGGATGAACTTGGCACTAAAGAGGTAAGCGTACAGAAGCAAGGACAGAATAAAATTTTAATACAAATGCCTGGGGCAGAAAGTACCGAACAGGTAAAGTCTCTTCTTGGTAAAACTGCCAAGCTCTCTTTTCATTTGCTGGATGAGCGAGCAAAACGTATACAGGATATAGATCATGAAACTACTGTTTTGCTGCAAGATGCTTTTGGTAATTTTTATCATGTACTACGTAAGACTGAAATAGGTGGTGATGCGCTTATTAATGCATCAGTGAGATTTGGTAACTTAAATGAGATAGGAGTACATTTTAAATTTAATAAAATAGCAAGTGAAAAATTTGCAAAAATTACAAGAGAAAATGTCGGTAGGCCATTTGCAATTGTACTGGACAATACTGTTTTAACTGCACCGATAATACGTGAGCCTATGATCAACGGAGAGGGGCAAATCAGCGGTCATTTTACCGAGAAACAAGCTAATGAATTGGCTGTGCTTTTAAGATCAGGGGCATTGCTAGCTCCACTTAAAGTGGTAGAAGAAAAGAATATCGGTCCAAGTCTTGGAAAACAATCAATACAAGCGGGAGAAATAGCATCTGTTATTTCTATAATAGCAGTGTCTTTATTTATAATCATTACTTATGGTAAATTAGGCGTATTGGCTTCTATAGGATTGCTTTTTAATGTAGTACTTATATTATTAATTCTAACATTACTTGAATCTACTTTAACATTACCTGGCATTACAGGCATTGCACTTACTGTAGGCATGGCAGTGGATGCAAATGTTTTGATTTTTGAACGTATCCGTGAAGAAATAAAATCTGGGAAGAGGGTAATACGTGCTATTGAAGAAGGCTTTAGAAATGCAGTAAGGACTATTTTAGATTCAAATATTACTACTTTAATTGCTGCAGGTATAATGTTTGTTATTGGTAGTGGAGCAATCAGGGGTTTTTCTGTTACATTGTCGATAGGGATTATATGTTCAATGTTTTCTGCAATTACTGTGACAAAACTACTGATAGATTTATTTATTGATCCTCAGAAGCTTACTTTGTAGTATATGTATTCAGTAGCGCAAGTGCAACAACGGCTGCTGTATCGACTCTTAAGATTTGTTTACCTAGGCTGATTTTTTGGCAAAAACTGCTAGCAAAATTTAATTCATCTTGTGAAAAACCGCCTTCTGGTCCGATGATAATAGCATTGGTTTCTAAGATATTTTCTGGGGATATACCTGTTGGGTCACACAAAATAAAATTGTAGTTTTGCAGTTGAGCGAGATCAGAAAAATTAATTGGAGCTAGAATTTCAGGTATATTTATTCTTTCACATTGTTCTGCTGCTTCGATTGCTTGAAGTTTTATTCTGTTAAGGTTTACATTTCTTACTATTGTATGCTGCGTTAGGATAAACTGAATATGAGTTACTCCCATTTCTGTTGATTGTCTGATTATATTGTTGAGAGCAGCAGTTTTTACAACAGCACAATATAGGTATAAGTCTTTTTCATGCTGCTGCTCTTTAACGCACTTTTTTAACTTAACTTGAGCTAGCTTATTTGATTGTTTAATTATTTCTCCTGACCATTCTCCATCTTTGCCATTAAAAAGAAAAATATTATCATAATATTTAAGACGCATAACGTTATATATATAGTGACTCTGCTTATGATTAAGCGTTAAGATAGTGTTTTCTGATAAAAGTTGTTCAATATACAGTCTAATTTTTTGCATCAGTTTTTAACAATGGCTCTAATATTTTTAGAAATTCTGGAATTCCATTTTTTATGCCTGTTTTTTCAGTATTATTGGACATTATGCACAATTTTTTAGAGTCTTTTAATAATTCTATAAGTACTGTTATTAATCTGTGTTGTGTTTCACTATTCTGTTCTATCAGGATAGCTGCATTTGCATTTTCAATATGTTTTGCATTGTAAAATTGATGGTTATTTTTTGAAGTAGGTATAGGGATGTATATAGCAGGGCGCTTAGCAAGTGTAATTTCAGCTATTGAAGTTGCTCCCGCTCTGCTGATAACTAAATGTGCATTCGCTAACCTTTGCTCCATATTATCAAAGAACTCACTTAACTCGAAATTGATTTTTAAGTGTTGATATAAACTTTTAATATGGTTAAAATTTATGCTTATACATTGTTGTGTTATTTTAATTTTTTGTAGTAGTTTTTTTGGTAATGTACATATTACCCTACTTATGGTATCATCAAAAAAATCTGCTCCTTGGCTTCCTGCAATAATCAGTATATTAAAATTTTCTGTAGTATCAGTGATAGCAGATATTTTTAATATCTGTAGATCAATAAAATTGCCTGTAAAAATACATTTATAATTTTGTGCATATTTGGTAATAGGGAAGCTTGTTGCAACAAGTCTTGCTTTTTTAAAGAAAAACCTATTTGCCCTTCCAAGAACAGAGTTCTGTTCATGTAAAACTACAGGTATAGAAAGCATACTAGCTGCACAAAGTGCTGGGAAAGTAGCATAACTACCAAAGCCTATAACTAATTTAGGCTTTAGCAATTTTATATAATGTAATGCTACTATGCAACTATACAGCAGCATAAAGTAAAATTTAATCTTATGTGTACTTGGTCTGCATAAAGGTAATACATAATTTTCTATACCATGAATCTGTTTATCACTAAGTAATATACAACTGTAATTCTGTATTTTTAGTGCTTTAGCTAGATTAATTGCTGGAAATATGTGTCCTCCTGTACCGCCAGTTGCTAGAATAATGTCTACCATAAACTATTATTTAACAAATTTAATGTATACTTTCCTTAAGAGTATAAAATAAAATGCCTGACGTAAAGAGATCAAAATCTGCTAAAGAGACATTAAAATATGGGTGCAGTTTTTTTAAGTGGTTAAAATGTATTGTTAAAAATACAGCTTTTGCTCACTTATTACGGTTTGGTATACCTCATTTTGATACTTTACAGTCTCCAAAAAAATATCAGAGAAAATCTAAAAAACTTGAATAATTTAATCTTAAGCATATAATACTTTATGTATTGTTAAGATGAAAATGGCATTAAGCCCGTTAGATCAGTTTAAAGTATATACAATTATAGAGCTACCTAGATTATTAGGGTATGACATAAGCTTTACTAATTCATCACTTTATATGATGATTTCTGTAGTACTTATTATAATGTTTTTGTTATTAAGTGTCAGGCAGAAGGCTTCCGAATATGTACAAGCAGCGGCTGAATATATTTATGATTTTGTTGTTTCAATTATAGAAAGTAATACGGGCAGCCAAGGATTAAATCATATACCAATAATATTTACAGTTTTTATTTTTATTTTAGCATGTAATTTAATAGGTATACTTCCATATAGTTTTACTGTCACAAGCCAGATAATTGTTACTTTTACTTTATCAATGATCGTCTTTATCTATATAACAGTTGTTGGGTTCAGAGAAAAAGGAATAAAATTTTTGCGTGTATTATTACCGCATGGCACGCCATTATGGCTTGCACCTATGATGATTTTGATTGAACTCTTTGCCTATTTAGCAAGACCTGTCAGCTTATCAATAAGGCTTACTGCAAATATGGTTGCTGGTCATACCATTATTAAAGTAATAGCTGGTTTTATCACAAATATGCATATACTGATTGCCCCAATACCATTTTTATTCATAATTGCATTAATAGGATTTGAAGTTTTTGTAGCCATTTTACAGGCTTATATATTTACCTCATTGACATGTGTTTATTTGTCGGATGCAGTAAAATAAATTGAGTTGACTTTGTGTATGGTGTATAATAGTATTTAAGGTGTAAAAACAAGAAGGGTTATAATGGATTTTAAATTTATTGCGATTGGCTTAAGTGTATTTGGCATGTTAGGTGCTGGATTGGGTGTAGCGAATATATTTTCTACAATGTTAAATGGGTTGGCAAGGAATCCAGAATCGGAAGATAAAATGAAAAAATATGTATATACAGGTGCTGCATTAGTTGAATCAATGGGTCTTTTTGCGTTTATTCTTGCATTGTTATTAATATTTGTTGCGTAGTATGCCACAGCTTGATATATTAACTTTTTCTTCACAAATTTTTTGGTTTTTTATATCTTTCTATTTACTTTTTTTGGTAGTTAATCATATTTTTCTACCAAAATTAGAGATAATCATGTTCAATAGAAGAAGAGAAGTATTAAATGATTTCAGTTGTGCTATGTACATTCTTGAATGTGCAGAAAGTCAGGTCATACAATATAATAAAGTTTTAAATCAAGTTGAAGAGCGAATAAAGAATGCCATGTCTGATGCACTTATGCAGATAGAAAAAATGAAAGCAGATGTTGAAAGTCAATTAGAGGAGGAGAATAAAAAAATGGTTCAGTTTGTTAAAGAAGAAACACAAAACTTTCAGGTTAAGCATGTGAGTAAATTAAAACAAATAGCAGATAATATTGCTCTAATCTATTATGCTAAATTGACCAATTCTGAAGTTGTGAAAGGAAAATTTTTGCTGTCTAAAAAGTCTTAGTGGGGGAATTTATGTCTACTTCATTAATTATTGCTATTGCATTTTTTGTAGGTGTGATTTTGTCATGTGGATTATTAAAAAAAATGGTAGGTGGTACCTTAAGGAGAAAGCGTAGAAAAAATAGTATTTTGGGTTGTGATGAGAAGGAATTCAAAGATAAAGTATTGGGTTTTTATAAAAGTGCTTTGAAAGATTATGATGTCCTCATAAAGGAAGTGAAAGAAATGGAGGAAGCTTTAAAAGAAGTATATAGTGGTGTTGTTACAGAAAACAAAGAAAAATTAGGTAAGGAATTAAATGATGGTATTACAGCTAATGTCAAGCAAGCTGCTGATCAGATTATAAAAGCCAAGGAAGAATTAGAGGCAAATATAGCGAACATTGCTGCTAATAATGTTAGAATGATTATGAATAAACAGAAGGATAGTAAGCGTAATAGTGAGATTATAACTACACTCTCACGTGATCTGAGTAAGAAATTGCATTAACTACTTTTTTGAAATAATAAGGAAATTCAAAAGCTGCTATAGGAAATCTATTTTAAAAATACAATATATTTTCTGCGGAAATTTGTGTAAATAATCTTGTAGACATAAATTTAATGTTAGTTAAATATACAACCTTAAAACCTAAAGGCAAATTCATGCTTTGTATTGGTGAGGAAGGCATTATATTATTATATTTTAAAAATAATGCTTTAAATAAAAGATATTTTGCTAAGCATCAAAATAGTAGCACAGTTTCTGATATGAAAGCCTGTCTTGCTGCTCATAAGAAAGTACCTTTGTACCTAGTGCTTAATAATACAGACCAAGACTATGTATTGCGGTATATTCTTGGTGTAAATAGAATTAGTGCATATTTGGCTGTAAAAACAGAAATAGAGAATTTTGCAAATACTTATGATATAAGGTCTGCACTTTTAGTTGAAAAACCAAGTCAGTCTAACCCAAATTGGTGTTATCTTTATGTGTTATCAAAAGTAAAGAAT
>NZ_MJMG01000001.1:160878-219595 GCF_001752665.1 Wolbachia pipientis
TAATGTTTCCTGTGGAGATGAGTAATATAGTACAAAAGATCTTATCTAATAGTGCTGCTAATTGGAATATTATAGTTGCTTCTACTAAGTCTGGTGGATATAGACAACTGGTTACGCAGAATGATAAAATTGTGTTTACAACACTTTTGACTTCTACTAATGATACTCTTCCTGGAATTATTGCTGGTAAGATATATCAAGAAATAAAAAATACTGTTAAGTCTCTATCTAAATTTGGCTTTAAAAGTGGTGATCTTGTAGATTTATGTATTATAGTACAAGAAGATATTAAAACTAGTTTATCTGTTATTGATTTTGCAGAAAATAGTATCAGTATATTTACTCCGTATGAACTCAATAAATTGTTAAAATTAGGGCTAGCAATTACTGAAAAAGATAAATTTTGCGATACGGTTGTTCTGTTTCATAGTTTTAAGAATCAACCAGTATCTCTATTTAATACAAAAAAAACAAAAGAATTATATCTATTGAATGCTTTATATTTACATTCTTCTAAATTTTTTCTATTTTTAATTTTAATTTTAATTTTTATTAATGCTGTATGTGTATTAAACTTGTCATCTAATATACACATTACAGATCATTTAATCATTAAAGAACAATGTTTAAATGATCAGTTAATAGCACTAGAACAAGGTTATCCTATAAAAGAAGTGAATGAAATTTATGACTTTATTAATATAAATAATGTGTTATCAAAAATAGAATATTCTCCTTTAACACAGGTTCAGTATGTAGAGAAACTAAGAACGTCTGATACTGAGTTAAGGACATTTGAATGGTATTATGACGAAATAAATAATTCTATAGTTACAAAGTTAAAATTTTATCTCAAACATGGTACAGATGGGTATCGTAAATTACAAAATCGTTTGAATAGTAATTTCCGTACTCAGACAGTTAATATATACAGCCCGCCACTGCTTGAAGAAAAGCAAGATGTAGCTGTATATATCAATATTGAGGAAAAAACGTGACACTTTATCAGTTGAAAAAGGAAGTTGCAATACAGCTTGGACTGTACATTCTGTTATCTGTAATTCTTATTATATCTTTGGTATATATTGTGATTTATAATAAAGCAATCTGTAGTAAAAATCAGAATATTATTGATGGGATAGATCGTATTAATTTCAGAATCCTTGAGGTTCATAATGAAACCGATAAAAAGGAATCTTTGCTAAATAAATACTCAGATTTATGGAAAAGGATTTCTTTTTCACATTATAAATATATTGTTAATTTAGACTTTAAACTTAATAGTTTATATAAAAAATATTGTATATTAAGCCCTGAGATATATGTTGCAGTGCCAGAAGACGTTGAAATTTCTTACATCAGTAAATATACTAAAGTAGTCAAACGGAAAGTAAATCTAAGTTTCAGCGCAATAAGTGATAAACATGTATTTTTGTTTCTAAAATCTGTACCTAGTCTTCCAGGTTATGTTATGATTAAGTCTTTAATTTTAAGTAAAGAGAAGGATCTTGATACGATGGTCATAAATCAAATTTTAAATGGTGATATGATAGAGACAATACGAGCAAATGTAGTGTTTGATTGGTATACTATACTTAAAAATGAAAACTAAGTTAACTTTGGCATTATTAATTTTTATTTATACTGACGTATATTGTGATTGTGATAATATAATAGAAAGCATGATGCATTGCAAGAAATATACTTGCATAAGACAACTTGGTGATGGGACATATATTCATTATAAAATACTTGGACTAAACAATAAAAATTTATGCATCTACATGGAAAAATATGGTGATGATGAAATGGTTTGTTACTATTCTCAAGATGAAATGAGGATGGAAAAGAAATATTTTGAAAGTATTTCTGAGCAAGAGTTTAATGCAATAGAAAATTTACGAGCAAATAAATGCTTTTTTACGTATCTAAATTATATAAATCAAGATAATGTAATAAAAGAAGCGATGGGTAATGACATTGATTTGCTATCGCAATTTAATGGTATAAAAAGCATCTTTTTCGATGAAAATTCAGTTAATAGACTAGTAAATGAAGTGGAAAAATTTAATACAAGATATTCTACAGCTATAAATGAACCAGTTGTTGGCAATTTTAACGCTAAAACAGTGAGATTAGATTCAATAATCTACTTTTTTGTTGGTACATGGAAAATATGGGTAAATGGGAAATTATTTACTGATACTAAAGATCTTAAAATTCAGATGGTGACAGAAGATTGTGTGATTTTTATATGGAATATAGATCACAAAATGATAAAAAAGCCAATTAACGACTCTCAAAATATCACAATTGATGATAATAGCATTAAATTTACACTTTATCCCAAGCAGGAATTTGATTTAGAAAGCCTGTCTATTAAGTAATCTATGCGCTTATAGCTCAGCTGGATAGAGCATTGCCCTCCGGAGGCAAATGTCGTGGGTTCGAGTCCCCCTAAGCGCACTCTTTTATATTGCTTTAACTTGAAGAATGAAAAAGGTGATCAGGATTTGAATTAAACCAACCACTAAATACATTAGGAGGCAGTATACTATATAGGTCAATTATCTTTTTTTAATGTTTGAAATATTTCGTTTGCTCTATTTAACACTAATTCTGGAAAACCAGCAAGTTTTGCTACGTGTATTCCGTATGATTCATCAGCAATACCTTCATCCACTTCATGTAAAAATACTACTTTTCCTTCCCATTCTTTTATTTTGACACAAAAACATTTAACATATCCATTCATTTTTGTAAGTTCATTATAATGAGTAGCGAAAATAGCTCTGCATTTATTAACGTCATGTATATGTTCTATAACTGCTTGAGCAATTGATAACCCATCACATATACCAGTTCCTCTACCTATCTCATCAAGAATTACCAATGAACGTTCTGTAGCTTGATTTACTATTGTTGCAGTTTCAATCATTTCGACCATAAAAGTAGAATATCCAGCTGCTATGTTATCTGTTGCTCCGACTCTACTGAATATCTTGTCAATAGCTCCAATATGTGCATTATCTGCAGGCACAAATGATCCTATGTGAGCCAGAATTGCGATTAAGGCATTCTGTCTTAGAAAAGTACTTTTTCCAGCCATGTTTGGCCCAGTGATTAAGTGTATACCATCTAAATCAATACTGTTTGGAATAAATTTATCATTAGTCTCAATTACTGGATGTCTACCATTTTCAGTCTTAAATTTCTTGCTATCATCGATTATAGGCTTTACATATTTATTTTTAACAGCAAGTTCCGCAAATGCAGTTCTTATATCAAGCTTTGCCAGTGTACTTGCAGCAAGTACGATTTGCTCGTATTTTTCAGCAATTTTGCTGCATAATTCGTTAAAAACTTTGATTTCTAAATCAATTACAGCATAGCGTGCTGTTAATACTCTATTTTCTAATTCTTTTAATTCACTAGTAGTATATCGATTGCTATTTGCTAGATTTTGCCTAAGGATAAATATATCAGATGTTATTTTATGGTTTGATGAAACTTCAATATAATAACCTAGTATATTATTATGTAATATTTTAAGCGTTGCAATACCAGTGATATCACGGTAAGAGCTACGCAGTTTAGTTATTAACTTATTACTATTATTTAGTATATAATGTAATTCTGATAATTCTTGGTTGTATTGTGGATCAATACAACCACCTTCCTTTAGATTATTAATGTTATTATCAAGAATAGCTCTGTTAAGTAGTTTATATAGATCTTCATGTCTACCAAGATTTTTATGTATAATTCCTAACTCATTTTCACATTCACAGAATCCAGACAGTAACTCAGACAATTCAATAATTTTGTTTAGCCCTATTTTCAATAGATGCATGTCTTTTGGTGAACAGCGTGCTAGTATTAAACGCGATAATGACCTTTCAATATCTGGAACGTGAGACAATATTTCTCTGACTTTTTTACGTAATTCATGGTTATTTACAAAAAACTCAACAGTGCTAAGCCTGAAGTTAATTGCTCTAGGGCAAGTTAACGGTGAAGAGAGCATTTGTTTTAATAGACGTCCACCAAGTGCTGTTAACGTATTGTCAATTACTGAAATTAGTGAGCCTTTTTTTTCTCCAACTTGAGTTACGAACAGCTCTAAACTTCTTCTTGCTGAAGCATCTATAAGCATAAAATTTTGTTGTTTATAGGTTTTAGGCAATCCAAGTTTTGGAACAGAACCTCTTTGGGTTACCTTAACATATTCTAATAAAGCACCGCATGCTATAATTTCTGCTTTGTCAAGATTGCCTATCGTTCCGAGCTCTTTTATCCCATAAAATTCACATATTGTTCTATAGGATTTATTGTATTCAAAAAAACTATGGACATGTTGGGTTATCGATATTTTATAGTTTTTTAAAATTGATCTAAATTTTTCTTCCTCATTCATCTTTTCGGGAATTAATAGTTCTTTTGGTAAAATACGTAAAAGATCATTATCTAGCATTTCAAGACTTGTGCTGGAACAAAAGAACTTTCCTGTAGATAATTCAAGCCAAGCAATAGCATATTTGCCATCTTTCTCAACAATTGATGCAAGATAATTGTTACTTTTATCGTCTAATAATGAATCTTCGATTATTGTACCTGGCGTAACTATACGTACTACATCACGTTTAACGATTGACTTATGTCCTCTCTTTTTTGCTTCCTCAGCTGTCTCTAGCTGATCACATACTGCTACTTTAAAGCCTAAATCTATTAATTTGTGCAAATATGACTCACTAGCGTGTACAGGTACGCCACACATGGGTATATGTTTTCCATTTGAGCCACGCCTTTTGGTTAATACTATATTAAGTAGTTTTGCAGTTTGAATGGCATCATCAAAAAATAACTCATAAAAATCCCCTAATCTATAAAACAGTAGATAATCTTTGTAATATGCCTTCAAATTTAAATACTGCTCCATTGCTGGAGTTTCTTTTTCTTTCATCGTTAAGTTCACAATATCTTTTATCTTTTATTTAATAGTTCCATCAAGTCAGATTCTTTGTTTTTAGATTTACTTAATTTGCTTACCACTGAACTCATTTTATTGTATTGTTTGATTAAAAGATTAACATCAGATACGCTTGTACCTGATCCTTTGGCAATTCTCAATCTTCTTTTCCCATTTAAAACATCAGGATGTTTTTTTTCTTTTTTAGTCATTGAATTAATAATGGCTATATATTTCTTTACCTTACTTTCATCTTGTATGCCATCACCTAGTTTTTTTGTAAGTGAACCAGGAATAAATTTAATTATACTTGCTATTCCTCCCAGCTTATTCAAAGTTTGAAGTTGGTTTACCAGATCATTAAGATCAAATTTACCCTTTCTTACTTTCTGCTGTAATTGATCTATTTCTTCTTGTCCAACAATTTCTGTAGCTTTTTCAACCAGAGATACTACATCTCCCATGTTGAGTATTCTTTTCGCAATTCTATCAGGATGAAAATCGCTTAAATCACTTAATTTTTCACCACAAGCAATAAATTTTATCGGGCAATTAGTAATCATCTTCATAGAAAGAGCTGCACCACCACGCGCATCGCCATCAACACGTGTTAGAATAATTCCTGTTATACCGATTATTTCGTTAAATGACTTGGCAATATTAATTGCGTCTTGACCTGTTATAGCATCAGCTACTAGAATTGTTTCTACTGGTGAAGTAAGTGCCTTAATACTTTTCAATTCATCCATCATACTGTCGTCTATATGTAACCTGCCTGCAGTGTCAAGAATTAGTACATCATACACTTTTGCTTCTTCTATGGCCATTTTTACAATTTCAAGTGGCTTTTTGTCAATTATTATGGGTAAAGTTTTAACATCTATTTGCTTACCTAATATTTCAAGCTGTTTTTGTGCAGCAGGTCTGTAAACATCTAAAGAAGCTAGTAGGACTTTCTTTTTTTGTTTTTTTAATTTTAAAGCAAGCTTTCCTGAGGTTGTAGTTTTACCTGCACCCTGTAAACCTACCATCATAATTACAGCAGGAGGCTTAACTGTCAGGTTTAAATCGCTTTTTTCTGACCCAAGAATGGCTACTAAATTATCCTGAACAATTTTAACTATCATCTGTTCAGGAGAAACACTTTTTATGACTTTTTCCCCTATAACTTTATCTTTTATATCATTGATAAACTTTTTAGCTATTTCTAAAGCAACATCAGCCTCAATTAATGCTATACGTATTTCACGCATAGCAAGATTAAAGTCGTCTTCAGAGATAAAAGTTTTACCCTTTAATTTATTAAATACAGCACTTAAATTATCAGTTAATGATTTAAACATATTAACATTAAGAGAGTCGTAATTAAAATAACAGAAGCAACTGGTACTGAAATTTTTTCATATCTGGTAATGTTATTGAAATATGAACCAACAGTCAAGTTTTGTAGAACTTTTTTTCTTACAGTTAAACATGAAATAATATATGGTATTACTGCTCTAAATATCCAATCAATATCCATCTGAAAGCTTATTCTAGGGTAAAATAATTTGCGTAAAAGAATAAATAATAAAGTGGTGCAAAGTAGCATGTTGAATTGGTTGTAAACCGGTAATGATTTTATATGGATAAGTAAATATGGGTTAACGCACATTAATGCGAGTACCACCATAGGAATACTGGTTTTACTAATTATTGCAGATTTCTTACACTTTAAAGTAAATGTATGATAGATAAATTTTAACCCGATACTTGCGTAAAGCAGAAGATTTAAGGCTTTAAATAAATATTCGCCACCAGTGTATGCTTTAATTTCAGTTGTAATATGTGATTTAATGATAAATCCAGCAGTTCCAGGAAATGCCGCCATTGTTAATACTGCTATTGTAGCACATATACCTTCAATTGATATAAACCCAGTTATCCTATTAAAGCTCACCACTTTTGTTTTTAAAATAATTGAATTTGCAACGGAAAATAGCAGTAACTGATAAAACAAGGAAACAATAATGTATTCTACTAGAAGTGGTATGGCATTGTGTGATTTTGCAAGTAAACTCCCTGTCAATATTAACATCCCCATTTGTGCTATAATGCCGTAACATAAAAACCTGCGCATATTTTGTTCAAGAGAAGCAAACATAATGCCATAAATTACAGTAATAGATCCTAAAGTTGCTATTATTGCAGTATAATTTTTCCACAAATGATAAGTATGTATAATCATTACCAAAAAGGAAATTTTGGTTGTGAATAAAGAAAGGTATGATGTGCCATGTAGCGATGCGGCAGGATATGCATCTGTTACCCAAAATGAAAAAGGAAAACATGCACAATTCATTAACAAGCATAAAATTATCATTAAAGTGGATAAGTTATTATTATTAATAGATATACTTGCTGTTAACAGTACCCCTATTAGAAGATGTGTACATGCATATCGTATTGCTGGCTCGTAATTTTTACACCCAGATGCAATAATGAAAAATGCGCTGAGACTCATTAATTCAAGAGATATTATAACTAATTCGATTTGTTGAAATAATATCGCTCCTAATGAACTTATGGTATAAATGGTAAAAAACAGCATTTCTGAAAACGCAAGCTTGTGTGCTGATAATACAACTACTGCAGCGCATAATAAAAAAGGTGCAAATATGATAAAAATGGATAAATCTAAATTATTGATATAAAGATTATTGAATGCTAATGTTATAGTTAATATAATGAGTAAAGATAGCGATAATAATTTATAAAATTGCATAAAATAAAAACCAAGTGCTACACACCTGCCTTAACCACTAATTAAATTAATTCCTGTACAATTTAAAAGATTGAGAGGGGTTGTATAAATCGTTCAGGCCAGATTAATCTGGCCTGAACGATAGCTTTAATAGTGAGGTAAGCTTAAATATAACATGCTCAGTTCATATTGCTATGCTTATGTATAATTTTTCTTTAATTTGTGCACTTGTGTTAATACACTATTAATCTTTTATTCCAAAGCAAGTCAATAACCAAATTAGAGTGCTAGATTATAGGGCAAGTGTAGCTTGTTTAATTTGACTTTAACTTTATTCAGCAGAAATCATCTAATGAGATTGTTATTAATATCATTAACTGGGGAATGTACATCCTGCAATGTAGTATTTAATTTTTCTGTTATATTTATGTTGTTGGAGCCAAAAAGTTTATTAACCATCTCACGGAAAAATCCCACTATAATATCAAACAAATTTTTTCTTGATTGTTGCGTATCATCGTCTACTTTGTACTTTTTTAAATTTTTAGGCAGTGTAAGAGATATTTGACCATTTTTATATTCTATTTTGTTCATATTAGACTCAAGTGCAAATCCTAATGAATACGACATGTTACATATTTTTTTACCATTTTCCATATCTGTTATAGATATTACTGGATTTTTAGACTCAACTCTTATAGAATCTGGGCTCCTTATAGTTATATATATTGTACGTTGCCCATCATTGAGTTGCGTGAATAAACCATGTTTTTGAAATAATTCTTTCAATAATAATCCATATGAAAACTCATACCCTGATTGATTGCAATTAGTAACAAATTCCTCTAAAATGGCTTTGTTTGGAATAGGTGCATGAGCAGATTTAAACATTTCACTAAATATTGCTTTTGCAAAAGGACGATAATCTGTGCTTATATCTGATTCTGGTGGGCTTGGTTTGATTAGATTTTCATTCTCTATGTATAATTTATTTATCAAGTTGTTATTTATATTCTTCCCATTAATTACAAAATTCATTCTAGGAATATCTAAATATGCCTGTCTTCCACTATTTGCATTACTGGTATTTTGCCTTAAATACTGATAATTAAAATCTCTAGCATAAGATTGTAGTGTGAATACTGCATTATCTTTATTTTTTCCTATATTTACCATAAATATACCTTCCTACTAAATATCATTAGTAGAATTCTACAGGTAAATTATTAACTTTTTAATAAAATCAAAACAATATTTACTGTGTGTTATTCATAGTATAGAATATAGTATGAGATTATAAGAAATGTTTATGGTGTATACCCTTTAATCTGTTATGCCAGATGTTAAGCAATTACATTTTAGTATAAGTCGTACAGATCTTTTAAATATACTGTCTAAAGTTAGCGGGGTTGTTGAGAGTCGTAATGCTATAGCTATTTTAGCATGTGTAAATATTAGAGCAGAACATGGTAAAATAAAATTCATGGCTACTGCTCGTGATATCTCAATATTTGCTTCACTTGTTGTAAATGTATTTACAGAAGGTGAAGTAAGGATAGCAGCCCATACTTTACATGATATAGTACGAAAACTTCCACCTGATCTGGATGTAACTTTTAAAGTAGATAAAAAGGAAAAATTACTTATATCCTGTGGTAATGCAAATTTTTCTTTACCAAATGTGACATCAAGTAGATTTCCCACTGTAGAAGATGATACTTATAAACATGAATTTACTTTATCAAGTAACGATTTAGCAGATTCATTGACTAAAACTAAATTTTCTATATCTATAGATGACACAAGATATAACCTAAATGGAATATATTTGCATGCAGATGAACAATTTTTATACTTTGTAACAACTGATTGCCACCGTTTATCTTGTGTCAATGTACCTAAACCTGTGAGAGTTAATGGAAAGCTTAATGTAATTATTCCTCGCAAGACGGTTACAGAATTATTGAAGATGTTGGATGGAGATGATAAAATAAACATAGAACTTTCAGAAAGAAAAATTAAATTTACATGTGGAAACTATATTCTGATATCAAAGCTTATAGATGGTATTTTCCCAGATTATAAAGCATATATTCCAGTGTTTCAGGATAAATGTGTGGTTATTGAAAGTAAAAAACTTTCAGATGTAATCGACCGAGTTTCTGTTATTATATCTGACAAAATAAAATCTATAAAGCTGTCTTTACAGAAAGATAAATTAATTCTTAGTTCAAACTGTCAGGAAAGTAGCAATGCTGTTGAGCACATAGATGTAGATTATAATAACACTTCTATAGAAATTGGTTTTAATGCACGTTATCTGCTTGATGCCTTATCATGTATTAAAAATAAATGTAGGCTTCATTTCATCGATAGCTACAGTGCTATGAAAATAACAGATGAAAATAATGTAAATATATTGCTTATTGTTATGCCTATGCGAACTATGGATTCTCATGTAAAGGCATTAAAATCAGAAGTTTAAATATTAACTTTAACTATTTATTATAATTTGTACTTGATAAAAGTATTATTTTGTATTATAATACATTGTACTTATAATTAAAGGGAGCTGTGATTATGTCTTTTTTAAGAAGTGAACGAACTCAAGGTGCTTATTATCATGCTGGCCTTAGGGATTATTTGGCCAAGGTGTATAGCTATATGGCTTTAGCCTTGGGTATAACTGGGATTGTTGCACTTTTTGTTGTTTATTCTGATTTACACATGGTAATATCCTCTAACCCGTTATTAGCATTTGTAGTGACACTTTCTCCTATAATTTTAGTGTTTTCCATATATTATAATCTGGTACATCTTAGCATGCAAGCTATTATTGCCATGTTTCTTCTATATTCAGTGTTGATGGGTGCTTCTCTGTCACACGTTTTTCTTATTTATACGTCGGAAAATATAGCAAGGGCATTTTTTATCACGTCAATTATGTTTGGTTCTATGGCTTTATATGGGAATAATACTAAGCGTGACTTAACGAGTGCTGGTTCTTTCCTAATTATGGGAATCTGGGGAATAATTATTGCATCTTTAGTAAATTTGTTCATTGGTAGCAGTGCACTTTATTTTGCAATATCGTTGGTGTCAGTTATAGTATTTACATTAATGACTGCATATGATGCTCAAAAAATTAAGGATATATACTATAGGTATAATGATGGTTCAGAAGTAGCATCTACAAAGCTGGCTATATTGGGTGCACTTAGTCTATATTTAAACTTTATTAATATATTTCTAAACCTACTTCGGTTGTTACATATATCTGCATTATCAAACAATAGAGATTAGGATGTATCAAAAAAAAATAGTTCTTCCATAGTATTCTGTTTAGTATCTTTGGTATTATCGATGCTATGCCTTGCATATGCATCGGTGCCTTTATACAGTATTTTTTGTAAAGCTACTGGTTATGGTGGTACTATAAGGCAAGTAAATAATGTTACAGCTTATACAACCGACCAAAAAATCAGGGTCTACTTTAGCGCTGATGTTATACCAGATTTACCTTGGAAATTTACCCCAGAAGTTACTTATATTGATGTAAAAATGGGGGAGGAGAACTTAGCTTTTTATTATACGGAAAATTTATCTGAGTATCCAGTGTCTGGAATAGCTGTGTATAATGTTGCACCATTTAAAGCTGGAAAATATTTTAATAAGATTGCATGTTTTTGTTTCAATGAACAGGTATTGTTACCAAAGCAAAAAACTGTTATGCCTGTATCTTTTTTTATAGATCCAGCTATTATGCTTGATAATAACACTAAAAATTTAAGTGAGATTACTTTATCTTACACATTTTTTAGGCTTAAGTAATGCTGAATGTAGTGAAAAATCTTATTTTCCCAAATGTATGTGTAAATTGTGAATCTATTTTAGATGTAAATTATGATTTATGTGATCAATGTAATAAAACAGTCAATTTTTTAACTGAACATTACTGTAATGTTTGTGGTGCGGTAATTGCTAATAATATTGATACATGTGGTAAATGTATTTTTAATCCTCCACAATTCAAGATATTGAGGTCGGCTTTTGCGTATAATCAGCACAGCAAAAGTATGATTTTAAGGTTTAAATTTTTTGATAATTTAAATTACGTGAAAGTTTTTGCAAAGTGGATGTATAATATGAATAAAGATATATTTAAAGATTCAGAAATTATAATTCCTATGCCGTTACATAGGTTACGTTTACTTAAACGTAAGTATAATCAAGCAGCTTTACTCGCAAAGGAAGTAAGTCGGTTATCCAACCGATATTATGCACCTTTTATTATAAAGCGTTTGCGTAATACTCAGCCGCAGTCTGGACTTTCTTTGAAAGAACGTGAAAGAAATTTAAAAAATGCCTTTGATGTCTGCAATAAAAAGATAATAAAAGATAAAATTATTATACTAGTTGATGATGTTGTAACGACAAGTGCGTCTGTAAGATCTTGTTCTCAAGAGATAATAAATTCTGGAGCAAGAGAAGTACGTGTACTAACACTTGCAAGGACAATTAATACAGCATCTACTTAATAAAGGAGAAAAAAATACACTGCTAGGTCCTATGTAGTTTTTATTTGATTATTAAGTTAAATTATTTATACTAGAAGTTTAGCTGTTGGCTTATATGAAAAAGAGAAAATTAAAAACCAAGTCTTCTGTAAAAAAGCGTTTTAGTCTTACATCTCGTGGTAAGGTTATTGCTACACAATCAGGTAAAAGACACGGCATGATTAAAAGAAGCAAATCTAATATCCGTAATCAACGCGGTACTACAATCCTTGGTAAGTCTGATTCACGTATAGTGAAGCTTTATATGCCTTACGGTTTGTAAAAAATGGAGGGAAAATAAATGGCTAGGGTAAAACGTGGAGTAACTACTCACGCTCGTCACAAAAAAATATTGAAGTTAGCGAAAGGCTATAGAGGACGTGCAAAAAACTGTTATAGAATTGCACTACAAAGAGTTGAAAAGGCATTACAGTATTCTTATAGGGATCGAAGGAATCGCAAACGTGATTTTCGTGGTTTATGGATAATACGCATCAATGCAGCAGCTAGGGAACATGGGCTTACCTATGGTAGATTTATCCATGGCCTTAAAGTTGCAGGGATTAATCTGGATAGGAAAATTCTTGCTGAAATGGCTGTAAATTATAAAGATGATTTTGCGCAATTGGTAAAAACTGTTCTTGCTGCATGAGAATTATTTTCATGGGATCGCCAGAGTTTGCTGTGCGACCTCTGAAATTATTATTAGCTTCATTTCATGAAGTAGTAGCAGTTTATACTAAAGCTCCAAAACCTGCAAAACGTGGGAAGCAATTAATGGAAACACCTATACATTCTATTGACATAATCATCCTGAAGATAAATTTTTACATGATAATCTAATGGCTTTATCATGTGCAACAGATGCAACTTTATATAGTAATGAAGGACGTGCAGCTTTTTATCCTGCTATTAGTTTAAAAACAGAAAACAAACAAGAAGAAGTTAATAAATCTCAATCAAAGAAAGAGCATGATTGTGTACAACCTGGAGTTTTAGAAGCAGTAGATGTTGATAAAGTGAATAGTGATGTCAAGCAATTGTAGCTATAGAAATGTAGATCCAAAGAGATGGCTTCATCATTTACCCTTATCTATAGTAGTGGTTAGTGAATAGGTTTTCTACCATCAACATTACTCTGTGATAGTAACTTTCCTTCATCAATTACTCCGATGTTTTGTCCTGATTATCAAGTTTTAATAGTATTATTGTAGAAATTAAACCTATTGCGACTATTATTAGTGAAAATGATGCAGCTTCTCTATAACGTTCATCACTGACAAGTTCATATATCCTAGTAGATGCAGTTTCAAAATTAAATGGTCTTAGGATAAGCGTTGCTGTAAGTTCTTTTATGGTATCCATGAATACGAGAAGGAATCCTGATAATATACTTTTCTTGATTAATGGTATATGAATATTTACACATGTAGAGATAGACCCATGTCCCATAGTATGTGAGGCTAATTCAATTTCGTCTGGTACTTTTTTAAAACCGCATTCTATAGCATTAAATGAGATGGCAAAAAAACGGAATAAATATGAATATATTAAAGCTACTACAGTGCCTATCAGGCTGATTTCGACCATATATGTAGTAACTATAGAAGAGATGTTGCTGAGAAATAGTAATATACTGATTGCAATAATAATGCTGGGGATTGCATATCCTATAGAAATGATACACGCTAAATAATTTACTACCTTATTTTTACGTGCTACATAGGCAATAATCACTGCAAGTATAACAGAAATCAACGCAGTAATACATGATAGGCTAATGCTATTTGCTATTATACTGTAAAATCTTGTATCATATAAACCATTTTCTATGCTCCAATATATTAGCGGGATTATAGGGAATACAAATCCTATTAATACTGGTAGTATACACGTTGTATAAGTACACATTAAAGCTAGAATGTTATTTATACTACGTTTGCTATGGTAGTCTGCATTACAGCTTATTATTGAACAACATGTAGTATTTTTACGTGCACTTTTTTCTAGTATAATTAATACTGCTATAAAAGTTGATTCTATAACTGCAAGTACAGTAGCTGAGTATTTATCATGTAATAAAAACCAAGAACGGTATATACCTATTGAAAAAGTATCAATAGAAAGAAATTTAGATGTACCAAAATCTGTAATAGTTTCCATTAATACTAAGAACAACCCAGCCACGATTGAAGAGCGTATAGAAGGTATTATTACAAAAAATAGGCTACGTAGTGAGGAGTATCCGAGCGTTGCGGCAATAGTGACAGAATTACTAATATTCTTAAGATTTGCACGTACTAACATATAAACATATGGATATAAGCTAAATCCCATCACTATTATGGCTCCACCTAGTGATTTGATTTCCGGAAACCAGTAATCGTTTTTATTCCATTGAAAAATCTCCCTTAATAGGCTTTGTATTGGACCTGGAAACTCCAGGGTGTTTACATAAACAAATGATATTATATACCCTGGTATTGATATTGGAAATAATAAAGCAACTTCAAGGATTGTGCTACCAGGAAATGAAAAAAATGTAGTAAGCCAAGCTGGGATCACTCCAAAGATAAAAGATATACTGCATACTCCTATAATTAGAATTAATGTATTCAATATATATTCTGGTAGAAGTGTACTAACCACCCATTGGGAGCTTGCTGAATCTATAAAGAGAATGGATATTAATGATAAAATAGGGCAAATAAATAATATACTGATTAAAAGTAACAATACACTTGTGAATATCTTATAAAACATCAGACTAGATGTGAATGATTAATGAGAAAAATTACGGATACCCGTAAAAAACATAGCAATCTTATTATTGTTTGCAGTTTCTATTACTTCCTGATCCTTTAATGAGCCGCCAGGTTGAATTATGGCTTTAATCCCATGTTTTACACTTTCTATGATACTATCAGAAAATGGGAAAAATGCCTCTGAAGCAAGGACTGCATTTTTACATCTCTCACCAGCTTTTTTTATTGCAATATTTACGCTATCTATTCTGCTTGTTTGTCCAGCACCTATTCCAACAGTACACTCATCTTTGGCTATTATTATTGCATTTGATTTTACGTGTTTACATATTTTCCATGCGAATATTAAATCATTTTTTTCGTTTTCTGTGACACTACAAGAAGTGACTTGTTCTATTTTTCCTACATTTATTTTATGATTATTATTTTCCTGTACTAAAAATCCACCTGTGACATTTTTTATTTGGTATCTCATGTTACATTCTAAAGCTTTGTAAAGAATAATACGTAAGTTTTTTTTCTTAGTTAACATTTCAAATGCATCACTAGATATTGATGGTGTGATGATAACTTCTAAAAATATATCACTAAGCTCTTTTGCGAGCTGTAAATTTACTTCTCTATTGAATGCAACTATACCACCAAAACTGCTAGTCTTATCACATAATAATGCTTTTTTATATGCTGCTAAAATATTATTATCAGTGGCAACCCCGCATGGGTTAGTGTGCTTTATTATCACTGCTACCGGTTTGTCAAATTCAGAAACTATATCTATAGCAGATTCAATATCTACTATATTGTTATAGCTTAACTCTTTGCCATGTATTCTTTCTAGAGGATATTGGCTAAATTTATTACTATAAAATGCAGCTTTTTGATGAGGATTTTCACCGTATCTCAATTCTTGTACCTTATTCCCATACAACATAAAACATTCCGGTAATTCAGTATTGGATGAAAACCAGCTATAAATATTAAGATCATAATATGCAGTTAATGTAAAAGCTTTAGTTGCTAAGTATTGCCTATATTCTAGTGTTGTTTCATTATTATTCTTTTTTAACTCTGTTTTGAGGAGTGCATAATCTTGAATATTCGAGACAACAGTGACAAAATGAAAATTTTTTGCAGCTGCTCTGATCAATGCTACTCCACCTATATCTATCTGTTCTATTATTTGCTCTTCATTTAGATTATCAGTAACTGCTCGTGAAAAGGGATATAAATTTACTATGAGCAGATCTATAGGTTGAATGTCGAGATTTTGTATTTCTGGTGTATGTTTTATTCTGTCAAATAATATTCCACCATAAATCTTGGGATGCAAAGTTTTGACTCTGCCATCAAATATTTCAGGAAATCCTGTATAATCTGATACCTCTTTTGTTTTTATGCCTGCATTAGATAATGCTTTATATGTGTTACCTGTTGATAATATTTCTATATTTTGCTGAATTAAAAACGATGCAAGATCAACTATACTTGTTTTATCATAAACTGATATTAAAGCTCTTTTTATTTGCATTGCTTAAAAATTTTGATCTATTATATCTTAGAGGCATTTATCTGGCAATAGTGTATTCATAGATGCAGATCTTATCTTGTAATAGTGCTGTACTGTGTAATTTATGTGCATTTAGGTTTTTAATTACTGCTGCTCATGCTTTTACTACAAGTACAGATGTGCTATTTTTTCTTGCTAAAGTATAAATTTTGCACAAATCAACTGATTTGAAGTTTTTGCTAGTGTTAGTATTGGAAATTCCAACAGGAATATTAGCTGATAAATATAGTAAAAAACATGCTTTAACAGGTAACTGCCTTATAAGATCTATATCTTATTTTGTAATCGCAAATACAGAAACATATGGCGTTTTTCTCTTGGCCTATTGTTGTTTAGGAGCAGGGCAAGCATTTCAGTCTGGTACGTTAAATGCTTGGCTTGCAGCATATTCGCATGATGACAAAGTAGAAGTGGAGCGTCAATTTATAATAAATAGTAATTTTGGGTATAAAGGCTACTTGTATTTACTATCCTATCTGGCTCACCTATTATGTTGTTTCATTGTTTTTACTATAGCGCTACTTCTCTATTTGTTACATGCAATCGGTGCAGTAGCAAGAGACCCTACCGTGAATGCACTACTACAATACTACTGCTAACCAAAGAGCAACTGTTAAATCATGTTATTACGTACTGATTTCTGGCATACCATTATGCTTGATACATAAAACAGTAAATATTAGCATGATGCTAATATTTAAATAATATTATTAATAGTATTCGGGCCACTATAATAATTAATAATAACTTGACTGAGCATAAGACTAGATCCTTTACCATTACTGTAATTTTTAGTTAAGGCTTCTGTTCTTTCATTTTTTATGTAGTCTATAAATTTCTTATTTATTGTACCAATATCATCATTGTTAGATTTCTCGATCATTTTGCTGTGACAATCTGTTTTATTGAGATAATGTAAACTAAAATATGTAACCAATAATATAGTCATACATGAAACTGTAAGTAGCATCAATCCAGTAGTAGAATTTAAATAAAAATCCTTTACACACTGCAAATAATTAGAAGCATGTTCTGCTTCACCAATGTTTATATTTATACGTTGAGCTACATATAATTCGCAAAGAACAACTGCATTTATAACAATGCAACTAATTAACGGAGCAGTGATGCGTATTGGTCTATTGTTTAGTACAGATTCTATTTTTTCAACTTTATTAAATTTCAAATCTTTGACATCCATCAAACCGCCTTTGCATGGAATAGTACTTAATACAAATTCTGAGATAGCACCATAATCATACTTTCCTAATGGAATAGCACCATTGTCATACTTTAAACTTACAGATTTTATGATTTTACCTGCTATTTTTTCCTTATGCTCTTCATATATCTTCAACAAGATCCTGGAATTTACTTCCTCTACGTTAGAGATCATATTTTTTTTGTCTGGATCTTTAAACTCTTGACAATTTTCTTGAATTTGTTTAACAGCTGCCTTATCTTTTTCAAGTGTGTATGCTTGAGTATTATTGTACTGTTTTATTCCATTCCATGATAAAATCCCCACTAAAACTACCACTACAACAATTGGCACAGCAATGTAATTTTTATAACCTGAAATAAGTTTAAAAACATACTCTGGATTATATTTTTCTGAATCATGTAAATACATTATACCTACAGCTGTAACTATTGAGAGTATTGCAAAAGCAGTAATAACTACATGTTTTTGTTGTATAATGTACCCTATTCTTGATTTACCATTCTTTGTGAATTTGATTGTACCTATAGGTGGGAATATTTTTGGATCTTGATATGCCGGTGGTGGTAAAGATGGTTCACATGAAATGTGTACTGTAATAGATGTGCCTAAAGATTCGGATATGTCTTCTGCTTCATTTTCATTACGTGATGATGTACCATCTTCTTCTGCTGTAGAGTTTTGAATTCCAGGTTGGGATGATTCATTGTGGGATGATTCATTAACTGAATCTTCTACTTCTATATTTTGTGGACTCATATTTCTACTCTTAAATAATTACATGCTATCTTGAATACAAGGTAATTCTTAAAATAGAGTAAATGATCAGGCAAACTGCCTATCAAGTATCCTTGCATCTAATGGATATTCTTTATCAAAAAGTATGGTGATAGTGCTTTGTTGATCCTTTGCAATTTTTATATGTGATATATTATGAAGTTCCTTATAATCTGATACTACAATAGCTGGGCGATTTTCTACATCATGGATATCAAGTTCTACCACTGTATTATTTGATATAAGTGCTCCATTCCAATACTTTGGGTAATAACTATTTATTGATGTTAAGGCCAACAGATTTGAATCTAATGGTACAACCGGACCACCTGCAGCAAAATTATATGCAGGACTTCCTACAGGGGTAGATAATATTATTCCATCTCCTCGTAATTTTTCTATTTTTAGTTTACCGTTTATAATCACACTTATCTCAACTATCTGGTTTGTTTGTCTGAATATATGTACTTCATTAATGGCTTTATAATAATATTTTTTATTGTTAATATCTGTAGCTTCCATTTTTAGTAAGATTAGTTGTGTAGAAACTGCATGCTTTATACAGTGCATAATATCCTCTTCAGGTTGGTTCATGAGAAATCCTACATTTCCTGTATTGATGCCATACACGCTGATGTTCTCATTTTTTTCTATAACGTAGTTATGTAAGACACGCAGCATAAAGCCATCTCCACCCACAACTATAAGCAAGTTAACACGTGGATTATCTTCTTCTAAAATATTAATAAAATTTAGTTTTTGTAATAACTTGGAAACTGCTTGTGATTTTGGCGACTCAGAAGCAACATAGCCTATCACGCAAACTAGAAAATGTTTCCATATTTATCATTAAATTTAGCTAACTTACTAGTTTTACTTACTGACCCACTTGTTAAACTTCCGGTCCATGCAGGATGAGTTAAAGGATCTCTATCAAGCTTTATTTTATCACCATCTTTACCATAAGTAGATCGCGTTTCAAATTCTTTACCATCTGTCATTATTACAACAACTTTATGATAATCAACTTTATCTATTACCATGTTATTTACTGATTTGTGACACTTTATTATGTTAATAGCCTTGTATTATTAAGTCAAGTTTAATGATATTTTATTGCCTGGAAGACGTTCTATTTTGTTTTCCATTTCTAATTCTGAAAGAGCCGTTAAAACTACGTCAGCTGGGAGTCCACTTGCTAGTATTAATTCATCAACGTCAACAGGTGCAGAATTAATATGATCAGTTATTACTGATTTTGCCCGCTCTACTTTTTCATCAGGTTGTTTACTGCTAAATCTGATGCTTTCTGTTATATCTTCTGCAGAGTCAATAAGTTTTGCTCCATTTTTAATTAAATAATTACTTCCACTACAGCGTGGATCCAAAGGAAAACCAGGGGCTGCAAATACCTCTCTACCTTGATTGAGAGCAAAATTTGCTGTTATGAGAGAACCGGAAGATTTTGATGCTTCAATTACTACTACACCTAATGACAAACCTGATATAATGCGATTCCTTTGCGGGAAATATTGTGGTTTCGGTTGAGTAGCAAATGGAAGTTCAGTGATTACTAATCCACCACTTTCAGCTATTTTGCTATATAAAACTAAATTTTCTTTTGGATATACTACATCAATTCCACTAGCCATGACAGCTATTGTTGGATAACCTTGATGTATTATACTATTTGCTGCAGTGTCAATACCTCTTGCTAGTCCAGAGACGATTACTAAGCCAATTTTGCTTAAATCAAGAGCCAGGTTATTAGCAAACTTCCTTCCATTCATAGAGGAATTACGACCGCCAATAATTGCGATAATTTCACGATTTAATAATGCTGTATTTCCTAGTGCAGTGATCACTGGTGGACAATCTGGTATATTTCTTAAAAGATCTGGATAATCTGGGTCGCATGCCGGTATAGTTTTAGCGTTTATTTTTTCTGTATTTTCTATTTCATTTCGTGCATCCTGAACGCTGAATATTCTTTTTTTGTCTAAATGCTGTAATGCTTGATCTGGTGATTTATGTTCCTTGAGAAGAGTAAAAAATTTTGCTGCTCCTACAGTTCTTGCTATAATCAACCACATTTCTAGTTCTTCGTTGCTTAGTTTACTGATCTTCATAAGAGAACCGATATTGATTTTTACAATTATAAATTCAATTTTTAGAAAATACTATTCTTGTTGAGTTTGTATGAATTTAATGTAGCATTATATAAATACAAGTAGTTTTATGACACATTTTGTTACAGATAAATGTATTAAGTGTAAACATACAGATTGTGTTGAAGTATGCCCGGTTGATTGTTTTTACGAGGGTAGTAATATGCTTGTAATTAATCCAGATGAATGTATTGATTGTGGTGTATGTATACCAGAATGTCCAGTAGATGCAATTGTGACTGATGATGCTGTAAAAAATATTTTAGATTTAGAGGATAGTAGACTTACCGATGAGCAAAAGACATTTAAAATGTTCTACAATATTAATATAGAATACTCAGGAAAGTGGCCAAATATTACAGTTAGGAAAGATCCTCTTGATACCGCAGAGGAATACAAAGACAAGAAAGATAAAGCACTATATTTTAGTGAAAATATAGAATAATAGAGAAATATAAACAATAAAGATTTACTTGATTTTAATAATTATGTGGTAGTCAAAGTAGCATATTAACTAGATTAGGAGTCTAATATGCCAGATAACGCTAAGAAACCAATTCCACCTCTACGTACAAGCCGATCAAGTGATCCTGTAGTACTGCCAAACACGCCACCGCCTAAACCTTCTAGAGCGATACATAACGGGGATTATCAGGCTCCACATGGATGCGCTGTATCTTATCAAGAATCTGCAGCTTGTAGTGGATCTTCATCTAAAATTTCATGTTTTAATAAACGCGACTCACAAAATTATGAAGGCAATGGATATGCTACTATTGGTTGTGAAGGAGATGAATATGCTACTATTTGTAAGGATAAAGATCAACTGGAACACGGTGTGCAAACAGAAAAAAAGTCGTTGTATACTAATAGTACAAGTGGTATAAACAGTGGATCTGATAATACATCACAAAGCGGTAATAGTGTCTTGATAGAAAGTTTATGTCCAAATGATAACGGACAGCAATCCGGTATCGGATCTTCAAGTGATGAGCAAGAAAATTTAACTGCACCTATATTGACTCCTTCTGTATCATCACATGTTAGTGGACCTAGCCTTCGAAATCATCAAGAAAGTGGATCTGACACTACTTCCATCTTATTAGGCAAATGTGATGTCAAGTCTTTACAATTAAATAGAGAAGGAAGTGGTGGCAAACCTACACCTATACTATCAAATGGAGATGGTGACAAGCCTCTACAATCAAGTGTAGTAGGTGGTTGCTTAGAAGATGGTAACTTGACTCCAAAAACAAATCCAAAAACAAATAGGAAATGGAAAAAAATTCTATATCCTCTGAAGGAAAAGAAATTTGTAGTTCCTTTTTCTTTCATATATTCATTGTATGGATCCGCTGCTTTAGTGTATTTTGATAATCCAGAGTTATTTAAAGCATTTCTTCTTAAAAATGTTGTGAATCCTGGAATTATTGCAGATTATAAAATTATATGGGTTATATCGGCTATTCTTATTCCAGTAATATGTATGTTTCTTTTGTCAGCGTTGTATAGGATAAGATATATTGAGGAGCATAAAATTATAAATAATGATTACGATAATGCCATTAAAGAGGTATTTCAGTATCATAAAATAGACACTACAAAAGCTATAAGATCTATGTTTTTAAAATATACAAATAATACTATTGTGGAGCTTCACTTTAATATCCATAAAAAAGACGAAGGAGGTGGAGCTAATGCTGATGCATGGTTTATTCATAAAACTAATAAACTAAATTTATTAGTAAATAATAGGCCGATGTTTACTGTATTGTTAATCAGTTTTATTATGACAAATACAGTGCTTAATTTAGGGTTATATATTACTGGTAATAACTTAGGTATGTTTTATAAGAATATATTATCTAGCAATATAAATATTAGTCATGGCACTGTGCTTTTATTAATTGTGAATCTGTCAGGATTGGTATATTTAGGCTTCCATTATTGGGATAAAATGGGTTGTTGTAGTAGAATATATGTTGAAGATTCTACATATATTGATAATGCTAAAAAAATTAACGAGTTTATTGGAGAGAAAATGCTTAAGGGTGATGTGGGTCAATCATTAGCAGAGTCAGCTCTTGCACAAGTGCATAGACAGATAGGTAAGCAATGTAGTTTGACGTTAAAACAAGTTGTGGTAACTTCGCATAATTCAGATATTGAAGCAGTGTATAATATGGGTTAATTTTCCATCAGTTCTTTATAAAGTTCATGTGATAAATCCGTTTTTTCCCAAGAAAAGCTGCCATCTTCTTTTGCTTGTCTACCGAAATGGCCAAAACATGATGTACATTTATATATTGGACGCTGCAGAGAGAGGTGTTCTATAATTCCACTACTTGATAAGTCTATATTATCATTAATGAATGTAGTAATCCTCTCTTGATCCACTATGCTTGTGCCAAATGTATCGATATAAAATGATGTGGGTTTTGGTATTCCAATAGCATAAGAAAATTGTACAAGACAATGTTCTGCCAGGCCTGCACAAACGATATTTTTTGCTAAATATCTTGCCATATAAGCTGCAGATCTATCTACTTTTGATGCATCTTTTCCAGAAAACGCTCCACCTCCATGCTGTACATATCCACCATATGTATCCACCATGATTTTTCGTCCTGTAAGACCACAATCACCTACTGGACCACCAATGACAAATCTACCAGTAGGATTAACAAACAAATTTTCTTCTGAACACATCCATCCCACAGGTAATGATGACTGAATATGTGGATAGATAATTTCTTTAACATTACTGAAATTTTCATGATGTTGTATCGAAACAACAATATTTTCTGTATATACTGGGACATTGTTTTCATATCTTAAAGTAATCTGTAATTTTGCATCAGGACCTAGGCCATATTGTTCAACTGCATCCATAAGATTTTGCAGGGTTAAATGTGCATAGAAAATAGGTGCAGGCATGAGATTTTCTGTCTCTTTAGTTGCATAGCCATACATTATGCCTTGATCTCCAGCACCATGAGCTACACCTATAGAAATGTCGGTTGATTGTTCATGGAGCAATATCTTTATTTTGACTGTCTCCCAATGAAAGCCATCATTTTTATAGCCAATATTTTTTATTGTATGGCGTACGATCGATTTGATTTCGCTATCTTTCATATTTGGTCCCAGTACTTCTCCTGCTATAATTACATTATCTTTGGTAACTAAAGTTTCTATGGCAGCTCGTGATAGTGGGTCCTTTGTGATATACGCATCAAGTATTGCATCTGAAATTTGATCAGCTACTTTATCTGGATGACCTTTAGCTACTGATTCAGTGGTTTTATATTTATTCATGCTGTTTAAGCTCATTCCTGGTACCCTTAATAATAACCTTAGAAATTTACAGTCACAAGTTTATATATAAAACGTGGCTCAAAGAAATTTTATGTACTTACTTTCATGGTTTTTGCAATAAGTAAAAAAGCCTATTGTTTTGACAAAAAATTAGTATTATATTATAATTAAATATTATTAAGGAGTAATGTATGATAATCGGGGATAAAGTTCTAAATGATGAGGTATTTGTTAAGTTGGGTGTTAAGTTGGAAGAGAATAAGTTGGGAGAGAAATGTTCAACAAATAATATTCTTGGAGAAGTATATAGCTTATTACCAATAGCTCAACAGAAAGAATGGAATAAAGATGGCAATGGTAAATTAAACCCAAATCATGTATTCACGGTTGGTTATCATGCCGGGAAGAGAACATTACTTGAGTCAGCTGCTATGAAAGGGCATTCAAGTTTAATAAGGCATTTTGTGGATGCTGGGGTAGACGTTAATAAAACTGGTAGCAGTGATGAAGGTAGTATTTTGCTTACAATTGCTACTATTGGACGGTACTCGTGTATATCTGAGCTATTAAAGTGTAATGCAAATATTAAGGCCGAGGACAGTAATGGAAATACAATTCTACATGTTATTGCTGCAAATAATATGGGATTTAAAGAAAATAATAATTTAAAGATACTTGAATTATTAATGCAGCCTGAGTACAAAAATAAGCTTAATATTAATGCAAAGAATGATAATGGTGAAGCACCTTTGCATCTTGCTGCTAATAATGGTTATAAAGAAGTAGCTAGCCTTTTAGTAAGAAATGGTGCAGATCATTTAATAAAGGATAACAAGCATTGTGCTGCAATAGATTATGTAAAAGAACATGTAAAAGAAGAATGGAACCGAGATGTCTTTACACCGTCGACGGCATTAGAAGCAGGCAAAATTGAAAGAATTGAGCAGGAGAAATTTTTAAGTAATTAATTTTTTGCTGATCTATTTCATATCTCTAGGAAATAATGTAGCTTTAATTAAACAAATCTTTACTGTTATGAATTAAATTTAAAATTTAATTTTAGGGGAGTAATTTATGCTTATTGGCAGCGCACATATGGCTAGGATATTGAGTGAGGTAAATAATGATCCGGATTTAAGAGAAGAGAATATATCTGGCAAAATATATGAAAAATTGCCAGTATTTCACTCGGAAGAATGGAAGAAGGACAACTTGAATCTAGACCATGAGTTTACGGTTGGCTACTGTGAACGCACGTTACTTGAATCTGCTTCTATGGGGAATTTTACAAATGTGATGCATTATTTAATAAAGGCAGGTGCAAGTGTTGATATGAAAAATGCTAATGGAAATACTGTACTACACACTGTTTCTACTATTGGATTAGAAGATGGTGTACGTATTTTAATAAATAATAATGCATCGATTGATGCACAAGATCAAAATAACCATGCACCTTTACACCTTGCTGTTGCAAACAATCATGTCAGAATAGTGGAACGTCTAATAGAGCAAGGAGCCAAGGTCAATATATGTAATGTTGAACAACAAACACCTTTACACCTTGCCGTTAATAAAGAAATAGAAAACCTTTTGTTAAAAGGAGGCGCAGATCCATCATTAAAAGATTTATCCGGCCATACACCCGAATACTACAGTATGCCTTTAAGTCATTTTAATAATTGCAGCTAAAGTTGATTCGTGGATCATTTCAGAAACGGTTGGATGAGGAAAAATTGTAGATTTAATATCAAGGTCTGTGCCTTCTAATTGTTTTACAAGAGCGAAGCTGTTTATTAATTCTGTTACTTCTGCCCCTATCATATGAGCTCCTAGGATTTCTCCACTCTTTCTATCTATAATGGTTTTTACTAACCCTTCAGTTTCACCTAATGCTATAGATTTACCGTTAAAGTTAGCATAAGATCTTCCTATTTTTATATCATGGCCTGCTGTTTTTGCTTGCTCTTCGGTTAATCCGATGCTTGCTATTTGTGGATAAGAATATATACAATTTGGTATACATTCCCTTTGTAGATGATGTGGTGCCTTGTTAGCTATTTTTTCTATACAGATTACTGCTTCATGGCTTGCTTTATGTGCTAAACATGGAGGACCAGCTACATCGCCAATGGCATATGTGTTTGCCTCGTGAGTTTCATACCATTTATTTGTTTCTATGAAGCCTAAAGAACTTAACTTAATTTTTGTATGCTCTAATCCTATGTTATCAGTATTAGGATGCACACCCACTGCAACGATTACTCTATCAAATTCTATAATTTTATCATTACTAAATTGAACTTCTACAGAATCTTTTTTTTGAATTAAATTTTTTATACTGTTATTCGTGTGTATTGTTATTCCCTGTTTAGTAAATATTTCCTGGGCTAAAATAGATATTTCTTTATCCTCTAATGGTAGAATAGTATCTTTTATTTCTACTATTGTTACATCAACATTTAATGCATTATAAAAACTTGCAAATTCTATTCCAATTGCTCCAGAACCTATAATTAAAAGTGATTTTGGTAATTTATCTGGTATCATTGCATGCTGTGCGTTCCATACTAAATGCCCATCTACTTTAATTCCTGGTAAATTACGAGCCCTGACTCCAGTTGCTATAATAATATGCTCGGATAATATTTCATCATTGTCAGCTACCTTTATATTATGATTACCAGCAAGCTTAGCACAACCTCTATGGACTGTTATATTATTTTTCTGCATTAAATATTCTACACCGCTTGATAATTTATTAACAACATTTCTTGAATATTCTATTATTGATTTAATATCAAAACTTACTCCTTGAACTTTGATGCCAAATTCCTCTGAACGTTTGATTAATCTATAAATCTCGGAGACTCTTAATAGTGATTTTGTTGGTATGCATCCCCAGTTTAAACATACACCTCCTAGGTTGTCTTCTTTTTCAATAATTGCAGTTTTAAATCCAAGCTGTGCTGCTCTAATTGCTGCTATGTAACCACCTGGTCCACTACCTATTACTGTAACATCATAACTCATTGGTTGATTTTCTACTTCTATAGAATTATACCATAAGAGAAGCTTACTATCAAAGATTTAAACTCCTACGACAATATTAGAAAAAATAACTTAGAGTTTAAAAAGGTTATTGCAAGGGAGTTATTGTGCAAAAAGACAAGTTGAGTATGATACTCTTAAAAACATACCAAAATTGATTTGACTTCTATCAGAATCCATGGACAGATAGACCACTACAAAATATTGAAGTAAATAAATGAATTTTTTCAATTGGTGTAGATGGTTTATTTGGGAGACTTTATATGAATAATAATACAAAAAAAAAAGAAGGAAAAAATTGGAGACTCGCATGATATCAAATAAAGGTAGATCACTGCTGGATTATGAATTGCTAGAGCTGGTCAACATATCGTGAGATTCAGAGTAGAGCTGTTGCAGAGAGGCTTATAGATCTTTTTGGGTAATATAGGAAAAGTAATAAGCTCTAATTTCTATGAGATTAAAGATATTAAAGAAGTAAATAATTCAGCAATAGCAAGTATACTTTGTATTAAGAAGACTTTAGAAAGAACGTTGAGGAATAAATGAGAAAAATCAAGGATTATAGATAATAAAAAGGACTTGATAGAATATTTAAAATAGCAATAGGACAATCAAGCAAAGAAAATTTTAGAGTAATCTATTTAAATAAAAAATATCATTTAATAGATGAATATATCCAAGAAATAGGCACTATAGATCAAACACCATTTTATATAAGAGAGATCGTAATTTGTTATTTCCTAATACATTCCATCTTTTTTACTCATGGCTATCCCTAAGAGATAGCCAAGTTTATTATAATTATCCTGAGTAGGCTTAGCATTAGTAAGAATTTGCAGGAACTTATTAACAAAATTAGATGCATCTGTATTAGCATAATGTTCATATTGTTTCATTTCTAGATGACAACTTTAAAAGCTTTAGCTCTTCTGTTAAAGTTATAATATGATCCAATAGAAAAGCTTTAGCTCTTCTGTTAAAGGGTCAGATATATATTCATCTCATCTTATTTCTATTTCATCTGCACTTGAGTTTTCTGGATTTTATCTACGAGGATACTTTTTCACAGGTTGCTGCACAGGAGATTTACTAGGAGAGACTTCTTCAATAGTTGTGTGTGGTGCTTCTTCAAATTGTTCGGTATTAGAATAAGATGGTTGATTATCACCAAATAATTGTCTTTTAGCATTAGCATTCTTGAAAGGAGATTGAGCCTCAACAGGACTAGGACTAGCCTTCAATCCTCCAGGCGTACCGATCTCATGCTGCTTTCTAAGTGGTGTATTTGGTGGTGGTGTTGGAGGGGTATTTATAAGTATTAGAGCATGAGATATTTTTTCATAATCATTAGAATCTAAATCTATATTATCTCGAATATGCGATAAAATGTCTTTGTAACACTTCTCATTACCATAATGACCTCTAATATTCTGTACTACTCCTTTAGAAATATTCTCCCATAAAAACCTTAGCTCTGATTTTACATTCCTAGATGAAGAACATACGCGCTTAATATCCAAACCATATTCTCTAAACTTTGATAAAAATCCTGTTAACCTCTTGCCTACGCTAGCATTATCCTTATCCTTATTCTTATCCTTATCAAATTTAATCAATATTAAATAGCATAGATACATTTCAATATCATAATAACTAATATGTAATTTTTGATTATTATTAACACCTATATCACTGTCATTAGCTAACATGGATATATCAGGTGCTTGATCAGGTAAGTTAGCATGAGACAATATGAAATCACTAATGTGGTTTACTATTCTCGTTCTCGGTAGTGAGTTTCTCGTTCTCGATAGTGAGTGCTTCCCTGTACTTTCTTGTGCTTGACTTTTCTCTTCATTGCGCAAATTGTGCAATTGGGTATATGCTTTAGCAATATTATCATTGATCAGCATCTGTGGTTGTGCTGCTGCATTTATTTTAATAGAAAGCAAACACAGATTCAATAAGAGCAGCTTCTTTAATTTGATGCCTTCTTGTTTTTGCTCTGGTGTAGGTGTATGAGATAATGATATTTTATTGTATTGTTCTAATATCTGACTATATGCTTCAAATGCTTTATTATAGCCTTCTATGCAATATACAGAATGAATATAAAAATTAATATGTTTTACATACTTATCAAATTCTTTCAAATCTCTTAAAGTATCGGCTATGTGTATTGTATATTCCTTTATATATCTATTATAATCCCCTAGATAAAACGGTGACAACAGGTCTTGTATATTATTACGAATCTTTAAGTGCTTGTTATGTAAATGCTTGTAGATATCTCTTTGTAATCCTAATTTTGTATAATCATAATCTATTTTATACTTAAAAAAAGAGGATTGGTATGGATATAAATATAGGAATGCATTGATAATACTGCATTCTATATTGTTTTCCTTATGTACATTGATTTTATTTTGGTAGAAATCACCTTCTATTGTATAAAAAAGTTTTAACATCTTCTTGTACGCAGAGTACAAGTCAGATATAGCTTTCATCCTATCTTCCACATTACTAACACTGTTGGCATTAATATTTTGGATATAATCTTCTACTTTTTCACGTAGATCTTTAAGAGATTTAATCTCTATGGTGGTATTCCTACAATGACTTATGTATATAACATATGTCCTGAGTACATGAGACTGTAGTGAAACATTGTCATTAATAAAAATAGTATCATTAAAACATACCAAAGCTTTCTCAAACTTCTCTTCTAGGATTGCGTGTATACCTTGTTGAACAAGACTATTACAGTTTTTTTGTTCAAAAAAACTGAATAATTTCGACTCAGTCTTAAACATTTTTTTTATGTTATTAGTATGGAATTTATTATCATTATCATTATAATAATTTAATGAGTCCAATAGCTTTGTATTAGCCTGTGCATACATACTCTCACTAATCTTACCTAAACATGTTTTATATTCCTGTCTATGGGGCTCAAGAAAAACCATGGATTTACACTGCATTGTTATACTGCAGTCGAGATAGTCCATACTGTAGATAGTGTTAGTTAAAAAATCTTTATAGTGCTCTTTAATATCAGTTTGAACACCATTATACAAAATAGCAAGGTATACATAACTTGATGCTATATTAGGATACATTTCTTTTGCTTGATTAAAATACATACTACAATCTGTCAGCATATTTTTCAAGAATGTGCTAGCAGCAGGATGGCTTATTTGCTCAGCAGGATACATTATTTGATTTGGCCTACCTACTTCTTTCAGCATCTTTAAGTATATTGACTCAAGTATTTTTCCTGTACATAAATAAGCCTGATGTTTTAGGTAAGGGAAATGACTATTAATGACAATTTGCATATTTTTAAAATAAGATTCAAGAGAACCAACAGAATCATCTGTTGATTCTTCAATTAAATTTTTAAGGTAAATTATATTCGTACTGGTAGAATTATTATCTTCATCAATAGGGTCTGCATTTTCACTTATTTTTGCTTGAATTTCTTGACGTTTTTCGTGCCGCTTTGACATGGATTGATACTGCGGTGTTAATTTGTACTGCTTGAGTAGTGCATCTTTAATCTTATCTAAAGAATGTAGTATGTTAGAGGCATAGTGTAGTGCTATAAAATAATTAATTAATACATATTCATATGAATATGTATTCCAATTTTGTAAAGAAGCTTCTAGTTCACGAATGTGTTTCATATTTTTATGGTGTAGAAACTTTTCAAACATTATATAAATCTTATCCTGAATGATAGAACCTTCTCTGCCACAAACATGATCTTGAAGCATTATATAATTCATGTCATAACTGCTATTGTATTGAGAATACTGTAATTCACACAATGCGCTTTCTAAGCTCTTGCTCATTCTGATAAACTCATTCTCTATAAAAGATTTAATATTGATATTTGCACCATCACCATGTTCATAATATCTTCTTGATAAACGTAGAATTAAATTTTCATTCTTAATATAAGAAGCAATATTGGCTTTTAAGTCATTGCGACGATAATATAACTGTGTTATCCGTGGAATACCTATATTTTCAATCATACACGCTTCCGTAGTTAATATTACTATACCTCGACCATTGTCTTTTATACAGTAAATATCATTATTATTGTTAGCCAAATTGTGGTTAACATAATCATCTATAGTTAATATTACTACTTTACGTTTTGCTTTTCTATTGTAGTTATCTATCAATGCTTCCTTTTCCTTTAAACTTAGGCTGCTCTGCACCAGCGCTATACTTTTATAAATATAATCATCTTTTGCTATATCACGTTCAAATTTTTTAAATAATTCCATTACCTTTTCATGTTCTGAGAAACTTGTGAGCCCTTTGATTAACTTGCTTATAATGGTACTAAATCTCTTTCTATATGCTTCTTGCAAATCATTTGGAGTTAATTTTAGACATATGTCATATGCAGAATGATATTCACGCATATTTATATTAAGCTTCATCTGTAAAAAGAATATATCATTGTTCACACCGTGTGAATGCTTTCCTTGATAGATGGTGGTACACTGATCTATACAGTCAACTGCTTGTTTATAATGATTTTTTTGTAAATAAAATTCTGCAAAAGACATTAATGCTGGCAAATCATTAATATCAGATGATTTATACCACTGGTATATTTCTTTTTCTCTGATTTCTTTCTTATTAATGCAATCTAGCCCATTTACAAGATGGTATTCAGTATGTAGCATTAACATGCCTAAACACTTGAAATATTCTTTACTAAAACTATATGAGATAGAGTATGCCTTTGTTAAAAGAGTTAAAAGTTCATATTGAGCCTTAACATCATTTTTCTTACTAGAGTCCATAAATAATGCATAAGCCGCAAAAAAATGTAGTATACCTCCCTTTACATCATACTCCTTTATCATCTTTTTAGACGAGTTATAACATGATGTGTATTGATCCTTTAATATTTGTTCATTAAATATATCTATAACCTTATCACAAAGAGCGTCTACTTGATTTGCTAACGCCAAATGATACACCATCATCCTCGCTTGATCTTTTTCACAGCTACCATCTAACAAAAATTGAATGGTTTCAATTGTCATATTTATGCAATTGTGAGAAATTTGTTTACCTATACCCCCTTTATATTCTATCTTCTTAATATCTCTATCTTCTAAATATTTTTCAATCACTCTTAGCTTCGTAATGTCTAACTCGTCATTGTTATGATGATATATTGTGGCTGTCTTTTGAGGTAAATCTATATCAAGGCATAAAGCATGAGCGACACCAATGAAATGCATACCAAGAAATACGATCAATCTATTTTCTGCATAAGTATTTTTAATTATATATTCCAAATTGCTATAAACTTTACTGACACCATTAACCATTTCTTGTTTCAAGAATGCATGTGCAACACAATCCTTGTGCGTGGCTTTTACATCTTGCAATCTACAGGTTAATAGTAAATCCGCTATCATATTCATATCATACTCAGTAGCTGCCAAAAGATATGCTTTCGCATTAGCAAAAGCATCACTATCAACTTTCTCTTTTATAACTTTACTATGCTCAACATATCCCTTTACATCATCTGATAAGTCTTCCAAATAGGTTTTAAGGTATTTTTCCATCCATGCTACATCGTGTATTCTATCACTGGTTGGTGAAAGTGCTTCAACTTTAACTGTGGTTGCTGTAGTTATATCTACTGGAAGGATTTCACTTGGTGAAATTAATTCAACTTTAACTTCGATTTCTGGGTTTTCTGTAGTTATCTCTGCTGCAATATTTTCAATTGGTAAAAATGCGCTTCTTTTTTCATTTTGCATTGTAGATTGTTTACTTGTACTTGGTTCACTTGTACTAAATTGTTTGCTCGATTGCTTTATACTGAGCTCTTGTTCTACTATTCTACTATGAGTAGAATTTCCTGAATATTGTTCTGCACCATAGGATATACTAGGTATTTGTGATACACTTGTGGATTGTATATGATACTTATCCGAACTACTTTTTACTTTGTTCTGTGTATCTGTATGTATTTTCATAAAGTGAAACCTGTCTTCATTAAGCACATGAATAATCTTATCATCTTTAAAAACTGCTTTGTAGTATTCTATGGTACCGGTTGTATGTTTTTTGTGAACATCAATTGGTGCGTTATTTCCGTTTTTCTTTGGATATAATTCATGTAAAATTACTTTGCTTTCATCCGTGCCTAGTATCTCGGTAAGATGTAATCCTCGGTTAAATTTTTTACAGAGTATTTCACCTTCAATGTGTGCTCTTCCCCATATAGAATATAAATATTGTAAGTGATCCCCATATTTTCTTTTGTCACTTTCTTCTTCTTTAGCTTGGGGCATGGTTCTTTCTTTTATTTCTTCAGCGTTTATTTCTTCAGCTGTGAACTTGATTCTGTGTAAATATGCACTCCATATATCATTATCTAATTTCTGATATTCTTCGCTACCTGATTCTTTTTCTTCATCGCATAAAAAGTCTCCAGATTCTCCCATTTCATTTCTAGCCTCCTTTATAACATCTTCTTTAACAGATTTATCATTTTTAGCCTCTTCGGCACAAGTTTCACGTAATTTTTTTACCTTTCTACTGTGTGCAGATTCTTCTGATGATTGAGATTCTGATAACCCAAGATCTAATAAAGACAGAGACAAGGCCCATGCATGAAAGAAACAATCACCATCTGCATATTTTTTATCTCTTTCTATCTTGTACTTGTGTCCTTCCACAAACGCATAAAAGATTTTTGCTTGATTATTTAACCCACACTGATCTTTCTCACCTACGCCCAAACAATCCTCATCCCAATCATCTCGCGGATTATCCTCGTCACTACCTGAATCACCACTTATCTGTTCTCCCTCATCTTGATTTTCCTCACCATGATTTGAACCTACTACGTTCCTATCATCCTCATTCTCAAAATCTTGAAGATTATCCTCGTCACTACCTGTATCACTACTTGCTATCATAAATTACCCCAACTTACTAAAAATACACAATATAACGTACTAACTTAATTTTAATACCCCATTTCTAAAACAGGAATCTACTATAGTACTAAGGGTAGTAGTATAACACTACAGTTGTGTGTGTCAACATCTCACCACATAAAAAGTTAAATTTTTTAATAGCAAATTTACAATATAGCTATGTTAAACACACGGCAATAATTCTCCTAGATGCAAAACAATTAATCGTATAGAAGCTGGTGAAGTAATTGAAAGACCAGGTAGTGTAGTAAAGGAATTAGCAGAAAATTCTATTGACGCATGAAGTACAGAAATAGAGATTAAAATAGAAAATGGCGGATGTAATCTTATCTCAGTAGTAGATAATGGCGTTGTATTAGCAAAGATGAGATAATTCATGCATCATGCTACTTCTAAGCTAAAAATGATGATAATTTAACAGAGATTAGACATCTAGGATTTAGAGGAGAAGCTTTACCATCAATTGTTGCAGTTAGTAGAATCAGCTTGTCACCTAAAGTAAATAATACAGATAAAGCATGTTATGAAGGTATAAAGAGAGTAGAGAAGCTTACTCCTTGTGCTTTATATCATGGTATACATATTGAAGTTTGTAACCTGTGTTTTGCTACACCAAATAGACTAAAGTTTTTAAAGAGTGAAAGAGCTGAAACTAAGCATATAGTGAACATTATAAGTAACTTGGCAATGATCAATTATTGTATAGGGTTTACTCTGATCTCTGGTAATAAGAAACTTTTGAAGTATATTAAACAACCCTTATTACTCGGTAGATGTTGATCTTTCATTTGTTCCTCACTTACTAAAAATCACATATGTACTACAGCTACACTAATGTAAACTAGTTGTTTTCTGATATAGGAAACTACTGTAGTATTAAGTACTAGAATACGGAACTATAATTATATATCAATACTTTAATTAAATAAAAAAGTAAAAATTTTTCAATGGAAGCATTTATAATGTGAGATCCATGGCAATAATCCTGTTAGAATCTGTACTCGATCTAAAAGAAAAGGTAAGAATATAAATCCAAGCGATGTAAGTAAAGAGCAGTTCGCAATCATATTGCCAGAGCTTGAATCTTGTCGAAAGAAGAGAAAACCAAGAAAGATGGGATGTATTTTGTGGAGTGTTATATGTTTTGAAAAATGGTTGCCAATGGGGAATGTTACCGAAAGAATTTCCAAAGTTGTTATGATTACTTCAAGATAAAAGAGATGATTGGTGTAACTGTTGAGACTGCAGTCTTTTGTTGTGCTACCAACAAGATGGGTTGTGGAACGCTCCTTTGGATGATTGTGGGAAAAACTGCGAGAAACAAGCTCAATACTAGCCTGCAAATGGTTGTTTTAGCTTTTGCTGTTTTACTTCTCAAAAGATTATGAACAGGTTCTTAAAGAGTATCAATTGAATTTATCATAACAAAAGGACAAGCAAGTAGATTATGCATTAGAAAAAGAGGAAGATAAATTGAAGAAGACATTAAAAGACTTCTTGATATTTATACTGATGAATATATAAGTAAGGAAGAACTTGAGCCAAGAATTAAAGCAATGAGAGAACGTATGAAGAAGATTGAAGAACAGAAGGGAAAAGTGCTTGATCAAGAGAAATTGGAGCAAGGGTGGAAACTCATTACAGATAACCTAGAAAATTTTGCTGCAATTATTCAATTAGGATTTGAACAACCAACTTGGGAGTTGCAACGTAATATTATTAGAATATTGATTAAGCAAATCGAAATTAGTGAAGATAATATATATATAGTCTTTCGTATGAAGGAGCTTACAGTAAATCAAAATTTACATTATTCTCGTAGGAGTTTAAATGGCTGGTCATTCACAATTTTCAAATATTAAACATAGAAAGAATGCTCAAGATTCTAAGCGTTCTCAAAAATTTACTAAATTAATAAGAGAAATAACAGTTGCGGCAAGACAGGGTTTGCCCGATCCTGAACTAAATCCACGTTTACGTTCTGCAATAATTGCTGCACGCAAAGAAAATTTGCCAAAGGATAAAATAGAAACAGCTATCAAAAATGCATCTGGCAATATTACTGAAGAAAATTATGAGGAAGTACAATATGAAGGTTATGGACCTTCAGGTACTGCATTTATTATTTATGCTGTAACAAATAATCGTAATCGTACAGCTGCTGAGATACGCCATATTTTTTCTCGTATGGGAGGTAATCTAGGAGAAACAGGTAGCGTAAATTACCTTTTTAACTATATTGGCTTAGTTGTCTATAATGCTAGTAATATAAATTTTGATGAACTGTTTAATTATGGAATTGAACTAGGAGTGTTGAATGTTGAACTACAAGACGGATTATATCTAGTAACTTGTGAAGTGAAAAATTTTGGTCTGGTACGTGACACTTTATATAATAAGTTTGGAGAACCAGAATTTGCACGCCTTGCGTGGCAACCAAAAGATCCTATTGAAGTTAATGATGAAGAACTAGCTAAAAAAATATCTGCTTTGATTGAAGCATTAGAAGATAATGATGATGTACAGTATGTGGAAGGTAATTTTACCATGGTGTATAGTTGACAATATTTACCGTATACTATACACATAAATTTTAGCATAAATACGAGGTATATTTTATGAAAGTAAGTAATAATTTTTTGAGTAGAGATTTCAAAGGATGGGAAAGCCAGACAAAAGAGGTTGTATTAGATAATCTAAAAGTTGATGGACAAATTCCTAGCTGGATATCGGGTAGCTTAATCGCAAATGGGCCGGCACAGTTTGAAGTAGGAACTACTCATTTCAAGCATTGGTTTGATGGCTTTGCTATGATTAAAAAGTTTACTTTTGATTCTGGTAAAGTAAGTTTTAGGAACCGCTTTTTACTTTCTGAACAGTATGCAAAAAGTAATGCCAACGGTGGATTATATAAAAATGGGTTTGAAACATATGCAATAGAAGGGCAAGGGCATATACAACGGGTACTTTATACGGTGAAAAATCTGTTCCAAGGTCAAAGTAGCATGCTTGATGACTGTAACGTACATATATTAAAAATAGGTGAGCATTTTGGTGCTGTGACTGAAACCAGTAATATTATAAAGTTTGATCAAAATGATCTTAGAACAATCGGTTCTTTAAAGTTTGATGATGATTTGCCGGCTTTTGCTGTGAGTACAGCACATCCTCATTTAGACGTTGATACAGGTGAGATGATTAATGTTTTAGTAGAATTTGGAAGAGAAAATAAACATCATATTTATAAAATTGCTCCTAATAGCTTGAAGCGTGAAATTATTGCAACATATCCACCAAAGGGCTACCCTAAAGAGAAGCAACCATTTTATGTGCATAGTTTTAGCATTACGCCGAATTATGTTATTTTGTTTAAAACACCACTAGTTCTGAGTCCATTGAAATTGCTTTTTAATTATACGTTTAATGATGCTTTATCATATAAAAAAAAGATTGATTATTCATCTTTTGTTATTATTAATAGGAAAAATGGTGATATACGAGAAATTCAAACGGATCCATTTATCTGTTTACATAGTGCTAATGCTTATGAGCATAGAAATATTGATACACATCAAAACGAAATCATTTTAGATTTAGTATGCTATGATATGCAAAGTCAAAGTAATATTTATTCACCACTTTTTCTCTCAGACTTAAAAGAAAAAGGAATGGTGGACTTTGATGGCACTCTCAAACGTTATACAGTTAATTTAAATACAGAAAAATGTCATCATAGAAGTCTACCGGCTCACTCTTCGCCTGTAGAATTTCCGCGTATCAATTATAAAGCAGTAAATGGTAAAAAGTATAATTTCTTGTATACTACTGCAATGACAGGGTCTAGGCCGCTAAAATTTTATAATTCAGTACAAAAAATTAATCTACAGGATGAGAAAATTCAGTTATGGGGAGAAGATAATTATTATTTTGGTGAGCCTATATTTGTGCCACGTAACAACGATAACTCACAAGGAAATGATGGTGTGTTATTAGCTATTGCATATAACGATAACACAAAGTGTTCTTCTATTGTAGTCATAGATGCACATAGTATGCAGAAAATTGGAGAAGCACATCTACCAATACATTTACCTTTTGGGCTGCATGGAAATTTTTACCGTCATAATTCTTGCGCAGAAGTAGACAATGAAACAGTAAAGACAGACCATGATACTTACATGAAGGACGCGTAAACATAGAATGTAAAAGTAGCGTATGTAGTAGCGTAAACTTATAGCTTTAGCTAAAGCTATAAGTTTATCTAGATTTTAGCCAATGATCATTGATAGAATACCTATCTGTACAAGCAATACTTGCGTTATTTTTTATGCATGGGCTTTTTAGTTTAGGTTTTGTACACCCTCCTGGTAAAATAAATAAAGTTAAAACTAGAAATAATAATTTTTTTAACATAATACACCTTCTTGAACTTTATTAGCAGACAATACATTAGTCTGCTTAATGCTCAAGCGTAGCTTAATGTAACTATCTACAATCTTTATTGCTGCTTCTTCTTTGTTTCGTAAAAAGTGATTTGCATCCTCTATTGTATGGAACTGCATGTATTTACTTTTTACTGAATTTGTTAACCTCCTTACTAAATATGATATATCACTTTCATCGGACAGTGTATCATTGCTGCTATGTATAACAAGTCCGGGTACAGGACAAGGAGAGAGAAAAGAAAAATCGTAGTGAGTGGCAGGAAGTGAAATTGTTATAAAGCTTACTACTTCTGGACGTCGCATTGTAAGCTGCATGGCTATCCACGCTCCAAAAGAAAAACCAGCTACCCAGATAGGTGATTTGCTAGAATTATATTCTTGAAGCCAGTCAATAGCTACTGAAGCATCTATTAACTCTCCCATACCTTTATCAAAAGTGCCACTTGATTTTCCTATACCACGGAAATTAATCTTGAGCGTGGAAAAGTCGTTCTGAACAAAAGTTGTATATATACTATCTATCATTTTATGATTCATATTTCCACCATACTGTGGATGATGATGTAAGATTAATGCAACAGGTGCATCAACATTCTGACTTTGATGATATTCACCTTCAATTTTTTCTGTTGTATTATTTAAAAAAACTTCTACCATTACTATTAGACCCTATAAACTGACTTTATTAAGTATCTATTAATTCAGCTTTTTTTGCAATAAATTTTTGTTACGATGAAGTATGGTTATATATATGCTGATTATAATGCAACTGCTCCTATTAGCGAAAATATAAAACAAGCTATCTCCGAAGTTTTATCATTACAAACACTCAATCCCTCATCATTACATCAAGGTGGACTTGCAGCAAGAAAAATTCTGCAAAATACAAGAGATAGTATATATAATTTTATGGGTGTATGTAAAAACAAGAAAATAGTTTTTACTTCTTCTGCAACCGAAGCAAATAACCTTGCTATGAATGGACTTAAGGATCACATACATGTGGTTTCAGCAATAGAACATCCGTCAATTCTTTATTCTGCCAATAAACCTTACATAATACCTGTTAATAGAGATGGGGTAATTGAACTTATCGCGCTAGAAAAGACTCTTGAGAAATTAAGGGGCAATAAAGTATTAGTTTCTGTAATGTTAGCTAATAATGAGACAGGAGTAATACAGCCAATTCATCAAATATCTGAAATAGCTCATTCTTTTGGTGCAATATGTCACACTGATGCTGTTCAAGGTATTGGAAAAATTACGGTTAATATGGAAGATTTAGGAGTAGATCTATTGACGTTATCTGCTCATAAAATTGGCGGTATAGCTGGTAGTGGAGTGTTAATATTTGATAAACAGCAGAAAATAGAGCCCATAATTTATGGTGGAGGACAAGAAAATGGATTGCGTGGAGGAACAGAAAATATAGTTGCAATTGCAGCTTTATCTGCTGCATTACATGATGTTCCAAAATTATTGGCCAAGATGAAAGAGGTAGAAACTTTGCGTAATAGACTAGAATATGAATTATTAAGCCTTGCTCATGATATAGTAATATTTGGTAAAAACTCACATAGATTACCAAATACGAGTTATATATATATGCCTGGAGTAAAAAGCGATGTACAGCTTATGAATTTTGATTTAAACAATATTGCAGTTAGCAATGGGTCAGCTTGTTCTGCTGGCAGAGTTGAATCTTCCCATGTATTATTGGCAATGGGGGCTACAAAAGAGCAAGCTGAATGCTCACTCAGAGTAAGTATAGGGTGGAATACTACATATAGAGATATAGAAAAGATAAAAGATTGTTGGTATGCTATATATGGTAAACATATAAAACTATCTACTAAAAAGTAGTCTTTCTATATGTTTTCAAGAATACTGCTTGTTTCGTTATTATGCTGTAAACTTAGTAAATAATGGTAATGGGAGTTTAATGACTGATATGTGGAAGATCAGACCTTTTACAATAATTTTCTGTTTCGCAAAAGTCTAAAATAAGAATTAACAGACGTATATCAATTTCACATCGACTTAACTGTTTAAATTGCGGTCTGTAACATAGGGCTGTTTAGTTTTGTTTTGTACACAGAACTAATATGTTTAACATATGTTTTTCTGTCCTTCATTGCAATATTGTATAATTGTTGCTGCTACTTCTTCAATTGATTTTTGTGTAACATTAATAACTAGCCATTTTTGTTCTTTAAATAGATCTTCTGATTTTTTGATTTCAGTTTTAACTTTTTCATAATCTGCATATGTTTTATTATTTTCATTATTGATTGCGGTAAGCCTATTTTTGCGTATTTCTATAAGCCTTTTAACATCTATTGTTAGCCCTATCACCAGTTTGTTTTTTAATTTTTCTAAATCAATATAAAATGGTATATCATCAATAAACGGAATGTTTATTACTTTATAACCACGGTAAGCCAAGTACATACTGGTTGGTGATTTTGATGTGCGAGATATACCTACCAAAATTATATCTGCTTTATCGATATCTTGTATGCTTTGTCCATCGTCATGATTAATAGTATAATTTATTGCTTCAATACGTTGAAAATACTCGTTATTTATTTCAGTATATAAATTAGGGTTTAAATCTTTTTGGATATCTAGGTAAGATGAAATCTCACGTATAATATGTGATAATATTGCTATATAAGGGACTTTTAATTTTGCACAATTGTCTTTTAGATATTTTCTTAATTCATCATCAGTAACTGTGCATATTACAAAATTATATTCATTATTCTTGTTTTTAATTTTTTTTATAATATTATTAATCTGCTTTTTGCTGTCTACAAAAGACCAAACATATTCAACTGTTTCCACAGATTTAAAGTGCTTCAATGCCGATTTTGCTACTGATACGACTGTCTCACCACTTGAATCGGATACTAAGTGTAAGTTAAGTGTTTTGGGAACCATATATACTATCATTATAGTAAAATTTACAGCTTGTTAAGAAAATTTTTGCTTGTATATATTTTTATTTTAGGCACTATCTTAAAGTGCTTATGGCATAAATTTGTGTATTGATTAGGGTGTTATATGACAGCAGCAGAAGAATTACAAGTATTCCCAAGTGAAGTATATGGTGGTGTAAATTCTATGTTTAATGATGCTATTCTTGAGGAAGTGCGTGACAGTGATGGCTGCAATAGAAAAAAATATTTACACGGTAAACATAAAAGTTGGTATGGTATAAAGCAATATTCTGATGGCAAATGCTATATAAAGCAATATCCTGATGGCAAATGCTATGTAAGCATGTATGTAAAAAATATTAATGCCAGTGATTTCTTGGAGAGTGAATCTTATAAACAAATAAAGGTCAATGGATTTGTACTAAGAAGTGCAGAAAATAAAGACGCACCTGCTTTATTAATATGTAATGTAGATGAAAATGGTGTAAGAGATTATCACATGCTAGATTTGAATAATCACAATGTTACAATGATTATAAAGCGAGAAGTAAATGATAAGCAAGTTCAGATTCAATTAATTATTACAGGAAAGGGTAAAGAACTGACATATCACGTAAAATACAAACAAGCTGATCTTGATGATATAGCTGATCTTGATGATATAAAAGAATACGAAAGTCAGCACAAAACCGTCAAAATCAATGGTGTGTACTTGGACGAGTTTTTAGGAACGTTTGTCGAAGAACAGCATCCATCTACAAGAATGGACGAAGTAAATACCAATGCTGTACAACAAGAAGTCATAAGAGCAAATGACATTATGGATTGAAATATATTGATCAGTCATTGTATAAGGTGCTCAGACATGCTGTTAAGCCCAACGAGTTTTACATGTTTTTCCAAAAAAGCCTTGCCATGGCTTATGGTTATTTGTGTTCTGTTTTTTATAGTTGGTATACTAGTAGCTGTGGTTTTTTCTCCAGAGGACTATAAACAAGGAGAGATAGCCAAAGTAATGCATATCCATGTTCCTGCAGCATGGCTTTCTCTTGCAATATATTGTTTAATTGCATTATTAAGTTTTATTTCACTAGTTTGGAATAATAGTGTAGCTGCTATTTTAGCGTATAGTGCAGCACCTGCTGGTGTTGTTTTTTCTGCAATATGCTTGATTACAGGCAGTATATGGGGAAAAGGTACATGGGGTACCTGGTGGGTCTGGGATGCACGTCTTACTTCGATGTTAATTTTATTTTTCTTATATATTGGATATCTTGCATTATGGTCTTCTTTTTTTAATAAAGTTAGAGCAGAAAAGTCTGCAGCAGTATTTGCTATTTTTAGTGCTATCAATATTCCTATAGTAAAATTTTCTGTAAACTTATGGTCAACTTTACATCAACCTGCAAGTATTATAAGAAGGGGCGGTATAGCAATTGATAAGTCGTTTTTATTACCGTTGATAACAATGTTCATGTTTTGTATCACATTTTTTTTAGTAGTGTGGATATTACATTTTCTTTTTTTAATAAATTCCTATAAAATCAAGCGGGAAATAAGTTTACGATATTAAAGATGCTTTAAATCTCCAGAACTTTTCTTTACCAGTACTAATTCCTATCCGTGGTGTACAAATATAATCTAGTGTTAAATTAGATTCATAGACACAAAACTCATGGTTTGTTGTCAAGTCTTGTTTGTTGTGTGCTTTTGTAATATTTAATCTTTTACATAATATTCCAGGTCCGTGCAAATTTGTCTCCATTGGGGCAATGAGCTTGAGTCCTCGTATTAATACCGCTGCAGGAAATCCTTCTCTTTCAGTAACAATATTTAAGCAGTAGTACATACCATATATAAAATATACATATGAGAATCCAGGTGTAGAAAACATTACTGAAGAACGAGGGGTATAACCTCTTGCTGCATGACATGCTGGATCATCTGTACCTATGTATGCTTCAACTTCGGTAATAACTCCACTATAATTAGAAAATTTCAAAATTTTCCCTAATAACTCTTCAGCAACAACTAGCGTAGAACGGTTATAAAAACTTCGTGGTAATATTATCATGATTTTTAATGCTATTCTTGTGCTACATCTTTACCGTAATTTTCAAAAGAAACACAATATGAGATTCAATATCATTGCTGACCTTCAATACTTTTTCTTATTTTTGCACTCATCTTATTCCTATTTCTTCTTCTGGCATTTCACAAAAGTTGTACATAGGTTTTGCAATATCTCTTTTATTGTGTAAAAAGTTTTGTATAGAATTTTAGGAGAAGAAGGTTGCTTAATTATATATTATAATATATAATTAAAATATTTTATCATAAAAAAAGATTTCTAATGGCAGTTTTGAGTGTACGTGAGGCTTTGTGCATAGCGATTAGAGAAGAAATGCAGAATGACTATAATGTTTTTCTTATTGGTGAAGAAGTTGCAGAATACGAAGGTGCTTACAAGGTTACTAAAGGATTGCTGAAGGAATTTGGAGAAAAAAGAGTTGTTGATACTCCAATTACTGAGCATGGGTTTGCTGGTCTTGCTGTTGGGGCTGCGTTTGCTGGGTTGAAACCGATAGTGGAATTTATGACATTTAATTTTTCTATGCAGGCTATTGATCAAATTATAAATTCAGCAGCAAAAACTAACTATATGTCAGGCGGCCAGCTCGGTTGTCCAATAGTGTTCCGTGGGCCTAATGGTGCTGCAGCTAGGGTTGCTGCACAGCATTCACAGTGTCTTGCATCTTGGTATGCTCATGTGCCTGGGTTAAAGGTAATAGCTCCTTATTTTGCTTCTGATTGTAGAGGGTTGTTAAAAGCTGCTATACGTGATCCCAATCCAGTAATTTTTCTTGAGAATGAGATAGCATATGGACATGAACATGAAGTAGATGATTATCAGTTATCAGATCAGGATTATTTATTAGAAATAGGTAAAGCTGCTGTTTTAAAAGAAGGAAAAGATGTCACTATTACTGCTTTTTCACTACAGGTTATGTATGCTTTAAATGCTGCAGAATTGCTTTCAAAAGAGAATATTGAAGCTGAAGTTATAGATTTAAGAACGCTGAGGCCGCTAGATATTGATACTCTTATGAATTCTGTAAAAAAAACTAATAGGTTAGTTAGTGTGGAGGAAGGGTGGCCATTTGCTGGAATAGGATCTGAACTTTCAGCAATGATTATGGAACACAGCTTTGATGATCTTGACGCTCCTGTCATGCGAGTTACAGGTAAAGATGTGCCTTTACCATATGCTGTAAATCTAGAACGGGAAGCATTACCACAAGTAGAGGATATAGTGGAAGCTGTACGTCAAGTGTGCTTTAGTGTAAGATAGTGCAATAGATCTTTGATTATATGCTTTATAAATCAATGTACTTTTTTAAAGAACTGCTATAGCTTGTCCCTTCTTAAAGAAAATCACCTCTGTGAACAGATACCTTTTTATTTCACTCTTTCAGGTTAGAGAAGTATATTTCAGTTTCCCCTCTCACGTTACTTCTGATTGCATCAATGTAGAAGGCGTCGACGTAGAAGTATAGTTACTTAACTCAAGGCTTATTAAGTCTTTGAACTCATTCTCTACCTCTTCATCAATCTCTATTATCTTAGCATCAATTGTAATATTACCACGAGTGTATTTTTCAAGCAATTCTTTAAATGATTCACTTATTATACGCTCGTTACTTATTGCATATTTACGTATTAATTCAATAACCATCTTGAAATCATTAGCTAGATTTTCACCATTAGGAGTGAGAGTCTGGCGCCTTTCAGTAACTTTATCAATAATACATTGATTTTGGCTACTAAAAGTAGTATTGATTTGCTTAAAGCATCTATTGCCATATGTAGATCTACCTGATTAAATGTACATAATATTTCCAAAGCACACTCCTCCCATTCTGATAGAAAGATGCGTGCATCTTGACTATTAACTGCTAGTTTGTGTATAGCACAAATGCTTCTAACAAGCTCCTGAGCAGTAAATTCTTTAAGCTTTCTACGAACTGCAACAAGCCAAATTTCTATAAATTTCTTATTGTAGTGCTTGAATTGAGCTACTGCCCATATAATAGACCCATTGCGAAATGCCAGAAGAAGAAATAAGAATAAGATGAGTGCAAAAATAAGAAAAAGTATTAGACCTTTTGCGAAATTAATGCTCAGAAGATTTTCTGAGGTCCAAAAAACCATTAAGTTGGATAGCCTTTAAAACAAGAAAAATTTTATCAAAAAGACACATTTTTTACTCTTTTGCAATAATTTTCTGTTTAGCAAAAGATCTAATATTATTTACTATCTCTAATGCTTTAGGCATATCTCTGATTGCTGATATTCTCAATTTTGATCTTCTTATATGAATTTTGCAAGAGGTCTATCATTAACGTAAGTCCATGGCACGTATAACAAGATCTATTTATTGTCAATATTACTAAGCTTAAAATAATTATCAAGTAAACAATAAGTTTCATGTAATGGCAATCCTATTGCAGCAGAGTAGGAACCACGTAAGAATAGTACAAATATTCCTGCAAACCCTTGTATGTTACATCCACCTGCTTTATTTTCCCATTCTTTTGACATTAAATAATAGCTAATTTCTTCTTCTGTAAGACGCTTAAATTTTATTATTGAAACTACAGTTTTTAAATGTTGTTGAGATTGATTAGGAGCTAATAGGCAGATTGTAGTATATACTCTATGTCTTCTGCCCGATAATAGGCGAATGCATTTTTCTGCTATTTCAATATTTTCAGCTTTTGGTAATATTCTTCTGCCACATGCAATAACTGTGTCAGCACTGAGTACAAAGTAGTTAGGGTATAGTCTCTGTACTGTTTCAGCTTTATTTTTAGCCATACGTATTGAATAGTTTTTTGGCAGTTCCTTTTTTGAAGGGCTTTCATTAATATCTGCGGGCATGACGAGCCCTGGCTCACAATGCATTTGTTTAAGAAGAGATACACGCCTTTCTGATGATGAAGCAAGAAGAAGATTACTTAGCTGTTTACTACGCATTTTTTTAATCTTCTAATGATACGGCCTTTTCTAGCATTTCTATCATAAACACTCATTTCTACTAGTACTCTGTCTCCGATAATTATACGTATTTTGCTTCTTCTTACTTTACCTGAGACATGACAAATAATTTCATGTTCATTATCTAATTTAACTCGAAATTCCGTAGATGGTAATAACGCAGTTACTGTGCCTTCTACTTCAAATATTGTTTTTGATTTTTCATCTTTTATCATACTTTATATTATATAGGTTGTTATAGTCTAATCTTTGTGCAAGAAAATGTAAATAAAGTAAGGACATACTATACTATGTTCTCTATTAGAGATATTGTATTACTTATCCCATAAAGTTTAATGAAAGACCCCATCCTAGGACCAGTTTGCTGACCAAGTAACGTTTCATATAATAATTGAAACCAGTCTCGTAAATTACTATAGTTGTGTTTTTTCCCAATAGAAAATACTTCAGCTTGTATTTCTTCAGCACTAGCTGTTTGTGATAAGGATTGTAACACGCTTTTTAAATCAAGTAATGCATTTTCTTCCTTCGCAGTAGGAGTTCTGTATGATTTTGTCGGCTTAATGAAATCATGATAATATTTTACTGCAAAACCTGAAAGTTTATCTAGCACAATATTATTTGTTGGTGTGACATCTGGTGCATAGGTAGAAATAAACCCCCAAAGAATTTCTTTGTTTTCAGCATTACAAGTTGCTGCAAGATTCAAAAGCAGAGTAAAATTTATACCTGCAGTTTCTATGTATGGAACTTTTCCTTGATGAATATGCCACACAGGATTCTGTTCCTCCGGTTTTACCTCTCTCATTTGAAGATGTGCCTCAGCATTTTGTTTATGGTAGCTTTTCACTAATTCTAAATATTCATCTGTTGACTTTGGTATCACATCAAAATATAAACGTTTTGCCTTTTTTGGGCTTTGAAAAATGTATAACGCTAGACTTTCCATTGGAGCATATGTCAACCATTCTTTAATAGATATGCCATTCCCTTTGGATTTGGATATTTTCTTGCCTTCTTTATCTAAGAAAAATTCATAACAAAATAAAATTGGTGGTTTCTCTTCTAGAATTTCACATATCTTGCTTGAAAGCAGAGCTGATGGCGTAAGATCTTTCCCGTGCGCTTCGTAATTTACCTTAAACGCAGACCATCTCATTCCCCAATCTGGTTTCCATTGTAGTTTGCATCTCCCTTTGGTTACAGGAACTTCTACTGTATTACCGTGTGAGTCCTTGTAAGCGATTGTTCCCTTTTCTACGTTTATTGCAGTAATAGGAACTTGTAAAACCTGGGAGGTTTCTGGACATATGGGTAAAAAAGGACTGTAAGTTTGTTGCCTCTCTTCTCTAAATGATGGAAGCATTACTTCCATTACTTTATCATAATTTTTTAGTAAGAGCAGAAGCTTTTCATCATATATACCAGATTTATAACATTCTGTAGCACTTTTAAATTCATATTCAAATTCAAATAAATCAAGAAACTTGCAAAATAATGCATTCATATGATGCCCATAGCTTTCATCTGTTCCAAATGGGTCAGGTATCATGGTTAATGGTTTATTTAAATGTTCTTTCAGCATTTCTTGGTTTGGTACATTGTCTGGTATTTTGCGTAGACCATCCATGTCATCTGAGACTGCAATAATCTTAGTTTTTATTTCAGGGGCGATTTTTTTTAGAGCATTCACTACAATTGTAGTACGAAACACCTCTCCAAAAGTGCCAATATGTGGTAGGCCAGAAGGTCCATAACCAGTTTCAAATATTATTTCTTTCTTATCTGGAAATGTATGTAATATTTTTTCTGCTTCTTGAAAAGGCCAATTCATGTTTAAAAACTTAATTTACCATATATTACTAAAAATACTACTCCTTTCAACGAATTTTTAATATAATATATAGTATGATATAAAAATTTTTTATAAGTGATATGTCTACCGGTAGTATAAGAACAGATCAATTATTTAAAGGTCTAACTAGGCCGGCAATGCTTTTTGGTGTTAGCTACATGTTTGCAGTACTAAATGTTTTGATTTGTATGGTAATTTTTATTAATACCAATGATTTCAGAGTGCTTTTCGTGCTTTTACCTGGAATACATGTGTTGGGTTATATTGCCTCTGCAAAAGAACCATTATTTATTGAGTTGTTTATGGTAAGATCACAAAAGTGTTCAAAGTGCTTAAATCGTTTTTATCATGGAGCTAATTCTTATGACATTGCTTAAGTTTTGAAATGTTGAAATTAAGAACTATTAGATCACGAGTACAATCTGTGTTAAATAAGGAGGTTCATGCTGCTGAATTTTTACCTTATTCTTGCTATTGGAATAGTACGACCCTAATAACAAAGAAAAATTATCTAGTTAAAGTGATAAAATTGAATGGTTTTGCGTTTGAAACTGCAGATGATGAAGATCTTATCATACAGAATAATATTAGAAATCAGATGTTAAGAAGTATATCGTCCACAACGTTTAGTTTATACTTTCATACTATTAGACGTAAAAAAAATATTTTTTCCGATGAATTTGCAAAACAAGATTTGCCAAATTTTTTTGCTAATTATGTAAATGATAAATGGAAAGAAAAACATGCTACCAGGCAATCTTTTATTAATGATTTATATATTTCTGTTATTCGTAGAGTAGATACAAAAGGGGTAGAATTTTTATCATATATGCTGAAAAAGTTTGGGCGTGTAACGTCAAAACATGCCTGGGCAAATGACATGCGCGCTATATATGAGGATTTAGAAGAAACAACTAATCGTATAATCACAAGTTTAAGAAACTATTCACCTAGAATTCTTGGTATTAAAAGTACTGCTGGTGGGTTATTCTGTGAAATAACGGAATTTTTATCACGAATTGCAAATTGTGGCTTTGTGACTAATACTCTTTTTCCAGTAGGAAATGAGATATCACGGTATTTACCAGTACATAGGCTATTTTTTGGCCACAAAATGATACAAATTATTACTCATAATGAAAGTAAATACGCTGGAATAGTTAGCGTTAAAGAATATGGAAATAATACTTATGCGGGGATGCTTGATTCATTTTTACAACTTCCATATGAATTTATCATTACACAATCTTTTCAGTTTATAAACAGGCAGGCAGCAGTGACCAAAATGCAGATACAACAGAATAGAATGATACAGTCTTCTGATAAAGCGCTCTCACAAATAGCAGAAATCTCGCAAGCACTTGATGATGCAACTAGCGGCAAAGTAACATTTGGTCAGCATCATTTAACAGCTATGTGTATAGAAAGAAACCCTAAAACACTAGATAATGCTTTATCACTTGTGGAAGCTGAGCTCTCTAATTGTGGTATTTATCCTATACGAGAAAGGATTAATCTCGAGCCAGCATTTTGGGCGCAATTTCCTGGTAACTTTGATTATATTGTGAGAAAGGCAACAATAAGTAGTCTTAATTTGGCGGGATTTGCATCACAACATAATTATCCTATTGGAAATAAATTTAACAATCATTGGGGAGATGCTGTAACAGTTTTTGATACTACGTCTAGGACTCCATTTTTTTTTAATTTTCATGTAAGAGATGTTGGTCATACTATGATAATTGGCCCTACAGGTGCAGGAAAAACTGTTTTAATGAATTTTTTATGTGCTCAGGCTATGAAATTTTCTCCAAGGATATTCTTTTTTGATAAAGATCATGGTGCAGAAATTTTTCTGAGAGCATTAGGCTGCATTTATACTATGATAGAACCAAGAACTAAAACAAATTTCAACCCCTTGCAACTTGATGATACGTCTGATAATAGGACATTTTTAATGGAATGGATTAAATCTCTCATTTCTGTATATAACGATAAATTTACTTCTGAAGATATTGCACGCATTAACGATGCAATTGAAGGAAATTTTAAGTTAAAAAAAGAGGACAGAGTATTAAGTAATCTTGTTCCATTTTTAGGACTTGCAGGGCCAGATACATTAGCAGGTTCTATATCGATGTGGCATGGTAATGGTTCTCATGCTGCAATATTTGATAACAAGGAAGATTTATTGGATTTTTCACGAGCAAGAGGATTTGGTTTTGAGATGTCTCATTTACTTAAGGATCCTGTTGCACTTGGACCGACGCTGCTCTATTTGTTTCATAGAATTAATATGTCTCTGGACGGTACTCCATCTATGATAGTACTTGATGAAGCATGGGCATTAATAGACAATCCAGTTTTTGCTCCTAAGATAAAGGATTGGTTGAAGGTATTGAGAAAATCTAATGCTTTTGTAATTTTTGCTACTCAGAGTGTTGAAGATGCAAGTAAAAGTGCTATCAGTGATACACTTGTACAGCAAACGGCAACACAAATTTTTTTGCCAAATCTTAAGGCTACCAGTGTATATCGTGATGTTTTTATGTTGACTGAACGTGAGTATGTATTAATTAAACATACTGATCCGAGTACTAGATATTTTTTAGTTAAACAAGGTACTCATGCTGTGGTAGCTAAAATAGATTTAAAAGATTTAGATGATATAATTAATGTATTATCTGGACGTGCAGAAAGTGTAGTATTATTGCATGACATATTAAAAGAAGTAGGGGACACTCCAAAAGTTTGGTTGCCTTTATTTTATCAGAGGGTAAGAAATGTTTAAAACTAAGATATCCTTACTATTAATAGCAATATGTTTGTTGAATTTAGATTTTTTACTTTCATATCCTGCTCTTGCAGAACAAATTCATGATAAGCAAATTAATGATAGTAGTATAATTGTGAGCCATATTAATTCTCAAGGAGTTTTTAGTCGTGCTTCTAATCCTAATTGTAGTATATTTGAAACAACAGCAGTCATTGGTGGGGTGATTGCTTTGATATCTACAGTAGCTATTGGACTTGCAATAGTTTTGGTTAGCGTAGCCTCTAGTGTTACAACACTCTTTCTATCTAATATTGGGGCAGCAGTTGCTATTGCAGCAATGATCGCAGGAATATACTTACTATGGAAGAGTGTTGGTCCATGGGTTGTATGTACACACAGTTTTGTTGCACATCCTGTCGCACATGATAGTAAAGGTAATTTTCAGGATTTTGCATTAAATGATGCAAAATATAGTGAGTGTACGGACAAGAATTATGCAACAGAAGATGAATATTTTAAGTGTTTGGAAGATAAAAATAATCAAAATGGAGAGAGAAAAAATGGGCAAAACATAGCAAAAGAGATTTTAAGTACTACACAAGAGATTTTAAGTACTACACAAGATAGCGATGATCATTACAGGTGGCCAAAAAATAATGTTCGGTACAGTGAATATATAAGAGTGTGCCACAGAAATCCTCTATCATTTAGCCATCTGATACGAAGTAATCCAGGATTAGAAGACAAAAGTTTCAATCCTAGAGAAAAAGCGATTAATAATGCACGTAAAAATGATACATTGATACGTAATATAACAGAATCTCCTTGGAAATATGTTGATGGTGACTTGGACTGCAGAAGCATTAAAGCAGGACAAACTGCAGAAATACATGGTTCAGTCTTTAAAGCTGTGCACAAAGCAAGTAAGTTATGTGTAGTATTAGATAGCGTAAGACTTACAGGAAGTGTGTACCCACGAGGAGTAAATATAGGGTGCGTAAGTGCGTCACCTGCTCATATTGCTCCTATGTGTTCTGCGTCCAAAATAAAATTTAAGGACAAAGATGGTAACCAACGTATTTTTGGGCTTGATGAACATCAGGGTAATTATCAGGCTATGATTAAGCTTAAGGAAGAAGAAGGGCTAGTGTTTGATGGTTATGATAACGATGGATGTTTTAGTAGTTTGTCAAAAGCTTGTTACGATAGGTCAAAAAGTAATTCATTTGCTCCAGTGCCGATAACGTCTATGATAGTGGAATGTATACATGAAACATTAGGCGACCTAGTGAAAGGGGATCGTGTACGGCAACGTGACACTTTTTTGTCTATAGCTCAAAAAAGATTAAAGAATGCTGTAACAGCTGCTTTAGTTTTAGCATTAATGTTGTTTGCACTCAAAGTAATGTCTGGTGGAGTTCGTAGCCATCAAGAGATATATGTCTTAATACTTAAGTTTGCTCTAGTAGTGTATTTCACTACTGGTGATACTATGTCAGAGTATTATGGCTACCTAATGAGAATTTCAAATCATTTACAGGATGTAGTGCTGAGTGCATCATCCCAAAGTGATAATAATATATGTAATTATCCAGTAGAAAAATATGCTACAGAACATGCATATCTTGCTTCTTGGGATAAGCTTGATTGTAGAATACTTTTTTATTGGGGAGCACCTTTAAAAGGATCTATTGCAAAAGGAGGCACTCTTGCAGCATTTGCGTTACTTGGTTCTGCTTCTACATTGCTTATTGCTGGATCAGTTGTAGGCATACTGCTGGTAGGTGGGGGTATTTTAATTGCTATTGCTGCTATTTTTATGGCTTTATTACTAATGATGGTTATTTTGTGGATGTGCTATATATACATTCTATCTTTGATAGCATTAACTGTGGTAGTAATTATATCTCCGCTATTCATTCCGATGATCTTATTTCAAGTTACAAAAGGGTATTTTGATTCTTGGGTAAAAGAATTAATTACCTACAGTCTATATCCTGTTATTATGTTTTCATTCTTATCTTTTATGTTTGTAGCATGTGACAAGGTCTTTTTTAAAGATCTCAAGTTTGCTGCAAAGGAAGTAAAAGTAGAAGGTTCTGGCAGGACGCAAATATGGTTTGAATTAGCAAGAGAGGACGCGTGTAGTGCATATGGAAAGACCCAAGACAAGCATGGTACACAAGTGCGGGATGAAGATTATGTGGAAAAACCTCTTGCATGTCTATTACAAGAATTTGAATTTAAGACCCATACCCTATTGGGTTTAATCACTTTTATCATTCCTTATTTCGGGGAATTTAACACATATATTGCTAAAGAATTAATGAAATTAGGTTTGATATTATTCTTATTCTATCACTTCTTAAGCGCCCTTCCTGGTATGGCAGCTGAACTTGCGGGTAATTATAGAGCACAGTTAGGGCAAGGTGGTACCCCTGCTTCAATGGTGAATACAGCTATAAAATGGGGTAAAGCTGCTGCTTCTGGTGGTATGGAAGCAGCCAGTGCACTTGGCAGTGCAATGGGTAAGTCGCTTAATGATCAAACTCCTAATGCAGGTGGTAGTGAGACTATACGACAAAATAATACCCCTGAGTAATATGTTAAGATTTTGTTTAATAGTTATATTTTTGCCTTTTGTAAGCTATGCATCATGTATACAACCACTGGATATAAATATGCGTACAGAGTCAACTGTAATGCCTGCACAGCAAAAGTGGATATACTCTGGTATTACTGTGTTAAATACTGACTATATCACAGGCCTTGATGTATTGCATGATAAAGTAAATTTTTGTGCAGGACTCAATAAAGACTTTAATATAGTCCCAGGAGAGAAGGAATATACGTTACCATTTTCACTTTATGCTGGAGATAAGGTAAATTTTAGTATAATGGGGAGCAAGGTATGCATCAACCGAGACGGTACAAAAAGATATATTACCATTAATCAACAGTGTAATGAAATGGAGGAAGAACATTTTGCAAGGATTTTGAATAAGAGAAATTGTGAATATGGCGTATGTCCAAATAGATATATACCACAGGATAGCAATGTAAAATGGCTCAATGGCAGAGAATCTTGGAGCGGCAAGGCAAGCGAAGTGGTAGATATTGCGAAGGACTTTGTACAAATCATGGAACGTATTAAAAAGGATCCATCCTGTGATGCTCTGCCAGAGAGTGAAATTAAGAAAGTGGATACATATATTTTAAATTCTATATGCGGGAATATATGTAATAAAGAAAATTGTGTAACAACTGAATCTTTACATGAAGATGTGAATGCACATATTCAATCAATGGTTAATGAGAAACGATCTGAAGAAATTATGAAGTTAATTTTTGAAGATTTATTTGATGATACACATGTAAAGAAAGAAATAGGGAGTTATATTCCATATTTATTTATGGAAATGAAGAATGAAAATTTTCATAATGAGCCTATACACACTCATTATGATTATTCAATTAGTCGACCACACAATAAAGATGAAAATCTGACTTTTAGGCTAGGGGATGATGAGTCTCGTGAGGGTGGTGGTTATAACATCATGATGTCAGTTACAAGACAAGTGGATTTGAAAAAAACTTTATACGTACATGTCTCTACTGATGATAATATGCCAGAGCATACTCCTGGTTCTGACAGTGATAATGATATTAGTATAGATATTAGTAATACTGCAGATGTTACTGAAGTATTGAAAAGGTTAAACGAAAAAATAGGTATATTAGGTACAAGTAAAGCTAAAATATATTATGGGATCACAGACCATGGATGTGGCTATACACAGAATACTGGTGCATTTGATATGAATCTAACAATGCGAAAAAGCTCTAAAAAAATTGTTAGTACCATATATCAGTTTTTCCGAGATAAGATAACAGGCACATTTTCCATTACAGAAAGAGTTGGCGGGGAAATAAATAAAACAAGTCATGCAATGACCATTTATAATAGACTGATATCTAGAAGTAGTAAAAACAACATCAGATCTATAATAGTAGCATCACTGACACTATTTATAGTTTTATATACTTTATGCTACTTTTTTGGGTTATCTAATATCTCGGTATATGAATTTTTAATGATATGCGTTAGAATAGGTATTGTTACTCAATTATTACGAGCTGATAGTTGGAGCTTTTTTTCGCACTATGTATTTGCTTTTTTTGAAAAGATTCCTGAAGAGCTTATGCATACAGTACACTTATCTGATACGACGAGTGGTCCTGCTGAAAGTGTTTTCAGGAAATTTGATGAACCGTTTGATAGGTTTTTATCATGGAAAACATGGCAATTAATACTGACATTAGTATTTTCTGGTCCATTAGGTATTGTGGCGTTTTGTCTAATAATCTATGGAACTGTGAAAATTATTAAATCTCTATTTAATGCACTCTTCTCTTTTGCTACATATAGCGTGATAATTGCTCTGTTGGTTAGTTTAGCTCCTATTTTTATTACCTTTCTTCTGTTTAAGTACACAAGGCGGATGTTTATGTTATGGATAGGTGGTCTGGCAACGTTTGGAATACAGCCAGTGATATTGACAATTGCTATGTCTTTAGTCATTCAAGCTATGAATTATGTTATATATTCAATGTTTAATTTTCAGGCTTGTACTGGATGTATACTTGATATTAATATAGATCTACCGATAATCAATGTAAATCCATGTCTTCTGTATGGTTATGTTACTGATGTAAAACAACTTAATCTCGGCGCTGTGATGGCATTTATTATTTTAGCTGAGGCTCTTGATGCTATGGTTGACCTTTCCTCGACAATATCTCAGACATTATTCGGTAGAACGAGTATACCGGTACAAGCTGGAGCAGTGGGTGAACAATTCAAGCAAACTTTACTAGGAGTGGTTGGATTAGATGATCAGAATAGGATGATGCAATCTATTCAGAGGCCAGTTCAGAGGCCAGTTAGTAGTAATCAAGTACAAGGTCGCCAGAGATGAGGTACATAATAAAACTGTCAGTGTTTGTATTGTATTGCTTTGCAGCTGAAGCTGAATATGGAGCAAGTGACTGTGTGAATCCTGGATTACAGAACGAAATTAGTAGCGTAAATATAGAGATTCCAGTACGTAAGGATAATGATAATCTTAAAATGCACTGGGTTAATACACGTGAAACAGTCAGCAAGGGTAATGGTAAAGTAACATTCACTGTCGATGGTTTAATAGATTTTTGTCCTGAAGTTGAATCAAAAACATTAGTGCCTGCTTTATTTTGTGATGATGATTCAGAACCGGATTATAGTGAGGCAGAAAATATTGATAATGTAAGTGATGACTTTGGCCGTGACTTGGGTAAAGTATGTTCTGGAGGTAGTACAAAGAGTAGAAAGCGTTATGTTGATACTGGGATTAAAGTAAACGCTGGTGATAAATTAATCTTTAGCTTAGTACCGAGAACAAAAACAATAATATGTGACAATGCTAAAAATTTTGCAGATCAAATTACTTTGGATGAGATATATAGCAGTGACAATGGTGATGTGACTGATCCTGTTGCTATATGTAGAGGAAGTGATAAATTTTTCTGTCCAGGCCAGGAGACAAAAAGTGTAAAACAACCTCTATTTAATCTGCCAGGTAAATATGATGTCCTAATCGGTAATGGGTATACGCCATATGATAATAAAGTATATCGTAATGGTAATTTACCTGACCCATGGATGAAAAGTGCGTTATTAGATTTACGTCGTTGTCCTAGACAAAGATTAATGCAATCAGGAGAGTTGTTTCCTTTAGGCCAAGCCGTTAGGGATGAAATATTCACATCGTGTTCTGCAGATCAAGAGTGTATAAAACGCAAAGAAATAGAATACGCAGAAAAAGAAAAAAGGAAATATGGCTTGTATGAGCTGAACTGTACTGGAAATAAGATATGTTATAATGCAAGAGGAATTGGTACAGACTGTGTCTCTTCTATAAGGTATAAAAAGTATGATAGGAATAATAGATGTGATATGTATAGTTATTTGGAAGATAATATTGAAGATAATATTAAGGATGAAAAGGGTAATATATTACGCAAGATCAAGATATGGGGTAACGTAGAAAATAATAACGAAAACAATCAATGTAATATAGCTTCTGGCATTGAGGAAATAGATGACAATATATCCTGGGCTGAGTCTCTTGTCGCAAAAATAGTTAGTCCTAGTAAAGAAAGAGTTGGTGCTAATAACATTATTATAGATAGCTTTCCTTTGCCACAGTTGCTTGATGATTCTGAAGGTAGTCAATGTTTCCCGAATAAAAACAATGAAAGTGATAAAAAGTGTGCATTAATTAATAGTGATGATTTTAAGCAATCTTCTTTGCAACTTGATCACGAATACACTGTAAGCAATGTAAAGGATCATAGTTCTGTTATGTTGGCTATCGCAGGTATACAAGGTGATGATTATAATCTCTATAAAGGTGGATATCATGTTAAAACACGTAAATCGTGTAAGTTTGCTAGAGGAGAAAAATTATACCTTTATATAGGTAATAGACCACCGGAAGATATTGATCAAATTTTTCAAGGTGACGCAAATATGTTTTATCACCTAGATCCAAGTGTCGAACATGACTCTGAGATTGTATCGAAAAAACAAGAGGGATGTAATGTTGTATATACTATAAATAAAGAGAAGTTAAAAGATGATGAAACTAAAAAAATATATTTTGGTATTGATGTCCGAAATGCAATAAGCAATGAACTAGCAAAGAATAATAGTATATATAATAGGTATAATGTAAATCTCTCTGTAAAAAATCGCATGAATAACTGGGTTTCATCAACTGTAAATGGTGTATTAAATTACGTAAAAAAACATGTGATACAAAAATCAGATATTAAAGATGTATATAAAAAATATGCAAAAAGACTTTTAAACTCAGTAAGCGCTCTGCTTACTTTATATATTATATTTTCTGCTATGGGATATATATTAGGTACAATAGAATTAGGCATAAATGATTTTATTATCAGGAAAGTTAAAATAGCTTTTATAATTTTTGCGCTAAGTGAAAGAAGTTGGGAGTTTTTTGGAGAAAACTTATATACGATTTTCATCGATGCTACTAGTGACCTAATTGACAGCTTTTCTGGTTACAACAATCCAGAAAACACACAGAAATTTGCATTTTTGGATAAGAGTCTAGGTGTGCTTTTTTCAGTTGAAACTTGGTTGAAATTTTTTTCACTCGCTATTACTGGTCCTTTTGGCTTTATTGCATTTGTGTCTATACTATGGGCTACTGTTATTTTTTTAAAATGCATGATTATTGCTATAATGAGATATTTGATAGCTACAGTACTAGTAGGTTTATTACTTACATTAGGACCTCTATTTATAATACTTTTTCTGTTTCAAATAACTCGTGACTTATTTCATAGCTGGATAAGGATGATGGCTTCTGTTTCCATGCAGCCAGTCATTGCATTCACTTTTTTATCGCTTTTGAATGGGCTGCTCTATAATATTTTCTAT
>NZ_MJMG01000001.1:219660-299808 GCF_001752665.1 Wolbachia pipientis
ATGATCCTAATACTAGTGTAGATGCTGCATTAAATACTCAGGTAAAAAGTGGTGGACACTTTGCCTCGTTGCCCATAGATATTATTCAAGCATTAATATATTTTATACTTGCTAATGTTATAGATCAATTTATTCAGGTATCGGGAACGATTACAGAAACAATATTTAGTTCATGGGTGGGAATTCAGAGTATAAGTAAAATATCTAGTAGTGCATCACAAGCTTTATTATTCCCGGTTGGTCTTGATAGGGAGACTCAACAATATATAGCAGAAGTAAAAAATAAAGAACCAGAAGATAGTACTGGTCAAAGTAAACCTAGTATTCGGCTGAGAAGTGGAGTGTCGAATAGACCTTAAGGCGATGAAGACTAATTATTGAAAGAAAGTAAGATTTTATGGTGAACAGAGTTTAATATGCTAAGCAAAAATTGGTTTTGGTTATTGTTTTGTATATTAGTGACGGATTATGTGTACTGCATGCCTTTTCCAAGATGTATATCTCCTGATTATTTTGGTCCTGAACCTATTACTGTGAAAGCTGGTTATTCAAGTGATGAGCTTGATGCATTCAAGCCAAATGATGGAAATGCGTTAGACCCTAAGACAGGAGAATTAAGTTATGGTTTTCATGCCGATCAAGTTGTTAGATGGAAAAATACTGGGTTAGTCACTAATGGAAAAGAGTTAAAAATACGAATTACTGGTGCATGGGCATCTTGTAATGAAAATAATAGTAAGGAATCAAAACGTGATAATTTGGATTTAACAAAATTAGAGGAATTAAGGTATAAAGATAAAGAAGATAACGCATTACCAGGGAAAGAAGATAACGCATTACCAGGGTTTGATAAATTATGTCAAAATTATCACACCAGCAATGAAGATATCGGTAAAGGCTGTGCTGGAGATTGTAAATCTATAAATGAAAATGACATACCATGCTGGTTCACTGATGGTTATGGTGCATATCTTCTATTTAAAAGACCTGAAGATCCAGATCCCAATAGCACACTTGAACATATGCGTTATCCTAAATCTCAGACAATACATATAGGTCACAACGTACAAAATGGTGTTTTCCATTTTACAGGAGAAGGTGTTGAGTGTTCAGATTTTAAATTATCTGAAGGGTTAGAGATATATATAAAAATATTAGATAGTTATTACTTTGATAATGCAGGTGGTTACTCTTTGGAAGTTCTAAGTGGAGCCAGTGCTAATCGCTCAACTCTTTTCGATAATATTTACAGGTTTTTAAAGGAATTATTATTAATTGAAAAGGATAACACGCATGATAAGAGTGTTGCCCATGAAATGTTCTATAATATCACACAAAAAAGTGTACGTTTTCATAATTTGGTAGTTTCCTTGCTTTGTTTATTTGTAGTAATATCTGCACTGCTGTATATCTTTGGTATGGTGAGAGATGTGTACCGTGACTTTATTTTCAGAATAGTAAAGGTTTCATTAATAGTAACACTGATATCCCCTGGCAGTTTTCAGTTTTTTTATAATTTTTTCTTTGGATTTTTTATTTATGCTCTCGAATCTTTTATAAAAACAGTTTCAGATTTTTCTGGGATTGCTAGAAGTGAAGTTACATTTGATTTTATGGACGATATATTACAGACATTTACATCATATGCAACTTTTAGGAAAATGTTAGCACTTTCATTATCTAACCTACCACTCAGTATTTTTATCGTACCAGTGATCATTGTAGCAATAGCTATATATCTCATATTGTGCATATATGCTTTTGTTATATTTCTGTCTGGTTTTGTTGGCGTAGCTTTTCTTATGGCTATTATGCCGCTATTCATTCTGTCAATTTTATTTTCACCACTAAAACAGCTTTTTGAGGGTTGGTTAAAGCTTTTAATTAGTTTATGTTTTCAGTCGATGATAATGTATACTTTATTAGCGTTATTTTCTTCTGTTATAATGGGTAGTTTTTATAAGCAATTAGGTTTTACTGCATGTTATAATAAATGGCTATGGTTCTGTATTCCACAAGGAGTTCCTTTTATAGGGGGTCAATGTGCACCACCCTTCTTTAATTGGACTATGGGGCAAGTTTTTGTACCTTATACGCCTGTTGGTACATCTTCTGGCCTGGATAAGAAAGTAGAAGATTTGAAAGGAAATGGTGGTAGACTGAAATTTACTGGTGGTATAAAGGATATTGACATTCCACCTGAGTATAGTACAAGAGGAGAACGCTATGTAGATTATCCTTATTATGATCCACATGACAAAAATGGGAGTGATATCAGTAGAATATATGACATACAGAATGGTTATTTAATTGACCTATCAGAGGTATTGACGTTATTATTATTGTCATTTTTAATGTTTGCTTTGCGTGGTGTAGCACAAGAATTAGGTAGAAATCTTGGACAGGGTGGTTTTAGTATGGGCACGATATCTGATATGTATAATTCATCACCTGTAGTTAGTTTGATACATGGATTGAAAGCACAGTGGCAACAGTATATTGGTTTTCACTTGCGTAAGGGGGGTAATGCTATTAAAGCATTGCCTGATAAGCTTGCTGGTGGAACAGCAAAGCTTGTAGGGAGACTTCCAGTGGTTGGAGGAGTGTTAGAAACAGGCATTAATACAGGACGTAAGATAGTTGATACTGCTGTTTTAACAACCCAAATGATTACTTCTCATGACCATGATGTTAAAGCTTATGAGAAAAGGATTTTTAAAATATTTGGAATTGATGAAACACACCTTTCTTCTAATAACAAACTCCATAATTCTCTAGATTATTATAGAAAGTGTGTAGGTGCTCATTTAGGTTATTTTGTGGGTTATACGATTGAAAATAATGGACATATGGGTTATCTTTTAAAGGATGCTATAAAATTTAGCTTGGAACATGCTGGACTTGCTGCAGAAAGCAAAAAAGCTCGTCTAAAAATGCATTTATATAATAAAGATCTTGCAAATCAAGACCATAAAGTTGATAACATATTTTATATGGCTAAGCTATATCGCAAAGACTTTTTGAAGAAACTTCGCGATAGGACTATTGGTGTGGAAGCAAACACAATACGAAGGAGAAGCACAACAAATAGGCAAAGAGATGATGGATGAAAAAATTTTTAAGGGATTTGAGTATTATGAATTAACACAGGATAGTGATGGTAATATAATACTAGGTGATTATAATGATGTATTGAATGCACGTAGAGCAAGAATGGATATGTTATGGGATAATCTCAGTCAATATGATATTAATTTTGTTAAGCTTAATAAAGCTTTCAATGAAAAATTCATGAGTGATGAAAAGTTGTTGTCTAGAATTTACAATGAAGATAAAGAAATTGCATTAGAAAGGGATAAAGTATTAAGTATTTTGGATAACCTGGATAATCTATCAAGTATCGATACTTTGGATCTGCTAGCAATTAGTTTATTACTATCAGATATTAGTAATATAGAAAAAGATATTGTATTGGGAGGTAATACTGAATTTTCTGAGTTAAAGGATTTGTTTCTTGAAAAAAAGGAATCTGGTGAATATTACACTGATGAAGAATATCGTGAACTAGCTAATTATGTTGACTGCGTTAATTATCAAATACAATTAGAACTGATTCAAAGAAGCGAAAATAAAAATTTAAATAACGATAAAAACAATAACGATAAAAACAATAAAGAAGAATAGCTGCCTTATTTTAGAAAAAGATCATATATAGCTGCTGGTATTCTGGGCATTTTATTCATTTTATTAACTCAAGCCAAGCTGCTTGAACAGCTTCAAGTATCTTTTCATTACAACGCTTTTTATCGTCATCAAAATCTTCGAGATCCATAATTTTATTCTTAAGATCAGTAAATTTAATATTTATTACATCTTCATATGGAAACTTCTCTACCAATGATTCAGCTATATCTTCTACATCAAGCCACTTCATACAAAAACCTATCAGATATGGTGCCCATGGGGAGACTTGAACTCCCAAGGTTTTACCCCACGGATTTTAAGTCCGCTGCGTCTGCCAATTCCGCCACACGGGCATCTACTTTACCTAGAATAAAACTCAACTACTAAATTAACTTCCATGTCAGATGGATAAAGTACTTCGGAATATTTAGGCACCCTCAAATACTTTATAGAGCGTTCCTCATGACTTACTTCTAAATAATCTGGTAATTTACGCTCTTGTCTTTGTATCGCTTCCTCTACTATAGGAATCTTTGACGCTCTTTCTCTTATTTTTACGACATCTCCTGGCTTTGCTCTATAACTTGAAATATTAACAATCTTATCATTTACTGTTACATGTTTATGAGATACCAATTGTTTTGCGGAATAGATTGTAGGTACTAGACCAGAATGATATAATATAGAACTGAGCCTAGATTCCAAAAATCCTATAAAATTATCAGCAGTATAACCTTTTTTGGTATAAGCATCCATAAAGATAGACCTTAATTGCTTACTAGAAATTGCATAATAAAACTTAAACTTCTTATGTGCAGCAAACTGTTTTCCAAAATCAGATAACTTTTTAAACCCAAGAGTGCCATGCTGACCAGGAGGGTACTTTCTTTTGTTCACAGGGTCTTTTGCTCTACCCCATAAATTTATACCGAGCCTACGACTTATTCTATACTTTCTGTTGATAATATTTGTCATAAATCCACTTACCTAATTGTAAATTATTAAGTGCTTTGATGCTAAGTGTCAACTTGTTTTTACTGAAGCGATGTCTTATAATGAACTTTAAAAACTTTGAAATATGAATGACCTATATCACTCTATGGCAAATGCTGTAAGGTTCTTATCAGTAGACGCTACATATAAGGCTAATTCAGGGCATCCTGGTATGCCGCTAGGTATGGCAGACGTTGCCACCGTATTATTTGCTAAATTTATGAATTATAATCATGATGATCAAAAGTGGTTTAACAGAGATCGTTTTGTTTTATCCAATGGACATGGTTCAATGTTGTTATATGCTATTCTATATCTTATAGGCTATATAAATATTGATGAATTGAAAAATTTTAGGCAATTAGGTTCAAAAACTCCAGGACATCCGGAATATGGTATTACATCTGGAGTAGAAGCAACAACTGGCCCATTAGGCCAAGGCTTTGCCTGTGCAGTTGGTATGGCACTTGCTGAAGCAATACTCAGAGCACGCTTTAAAGTTAACCATTACACATACGTAATGGTTGGAGATGGATGCCTTATGGAGGGAATAAGCCATGAAGCTGCATCACTTGCTGGTAATCTTAAACTTAATAAATTGATAGTTTTTTTTGATGACAATGATATCACTATAGATGGTAAAACTAGTCTTGCTTGTTCTGATAATATAGAAAAGCGATTTTTAGCATATGGGTGGAATACTAGTAAGATTGATGGACATGATTTTAATGCTATTTCATTAGCTATAGAACAAGCACACAAATCTGATAGGCCTTCTCTAATTTGCTGCAAAACTATTATAGGCAAATTTTCGAGTCGTGCTGGCACATCTTCTGCACATAGTGGTGCTTTAACAGAAGAAGATATGAGAAACATGAGAAAGGAACTAAACTGGAGTGATGAGCCTTTTTATGTACCGGAACATATAAAAAGTGCATGGGACAAAACAACTGAAAGAGCAAAGCAAAATTACGATAAAGTTGAAGATAATGTATTGCAAAGAAGAATAGATAAACATTTACCAGATGATTTCAACGTAATCATTAATAATTTAAAGAAGCAAATTTATGATTCCATGCCAAATGAAGCTACACGTTCTTCATTTGGTAGAGTGATGGAATCTTTGACTAAATTTATGCCTGAATTAATTGGTGGCTCTGCAGATCTTACTGGGTCGAATTGTACCAAATACCAACATATGCAAGCTATTAATAGCAGTCAGTACAATGGTTCTTACATTTACTACGGTGTAAGGGAGCATGGCATGGCAGCATGTATGAATGGGATGGCCCTACATGGAGGTATAATACCTTATGGTGGTACTTTTTTGGTATTTTCCGATTACTGTCGCCCATCTATACGTCTTGCAGCTTTGATGAAACAACAAGTTATATATGTTATGACTCATGATTCTATTGGTGTTGGTGAAGATGGTCCAACTCATCAACCAATAGAACATTTAGCTTCTTTGCGAGCTATACCAAATTTATATGTTTTTAGACCAGCTGATGCAATTGAAACTTTGGAATGCATAAGCATTGCACTAGAGAAAAATGATTCTCCGTCACTTTTTGCACTTTCAAGGCAAAATGTAAATTATGTACGTAAGTTTAATACGCAGTCCAATAATCTATCAAAACTTGGTGCGTATATTCTACGTGAATGTTCTGGAAAACTAGATGTTACAATATTTGCTACAGGATCTGAACTATGTATTGCCATAGAAGCATATGAGAAATTACAAAAAATGGGTATCGGTATAAGAATAGTTTCTATGCCTTGTTGGAGAATTTTCGATGAGCAAGATAATAAATATAAATCAACGTTATTAGTTAATGACAGTATAAAAGTTGCAATTGAAGCAGGAAGTGATGTAGGATGGCATAAATATATAGGTTCAGATGGTATATTTATTGGTATGAAAGATTTTGGAGAATCAGCACCGTATAAAGTGTTGTATGAGCATTTTAAAATTAACGTTGATCATGTGGTAAAATACGTTTTAGGCAAAATCAGATGAATTATGATGTAATTATTTCAGGTGGTGGTTTGCTTGGATTGATTACTGCGATTGGCTTAAGTCATCAGTCTATATCTGTAGCAGTAATCGAAAAAAACACTTTACCACGTGTAACAGATGATAACAGGGCATTTGCCATTGCTCAAGGGTCAAAACAAATACTAGAAAGATTTGGGATATGGAAATTTATACATGCAGATGCTGAACCTATATTCGATATATGTATATTAGATGGTAATAGTCCAGTAAGTGTACATTATAACCATAAAACAGTAGGTAGTGAACCTATGGGGTATGTTATTGATAATTCCATTATATGGAGTGCTATAAATAAGTGCTTTCTGCACAAACTCAATTTATATTGTCCATGTTCTTATAAGACAATTTCCTGTGATTCTGGATATGTACAAGTTATTCTGGATGATAGCAAAAAATTAATATCATCCCTATTAATTTGTGCTGAAGGCAAAAACTCTAAATTACACGAATTATTTTCCATACCCAAAGTAAAATTCGATTATAAACAGAATAGCATAGTATGTAATGTAACACACGAATTACACCATGAAAATCTTGCAGTTGAACGTTTTTTTCCAGGTGGTCCATTTGCAATATTACCGATGAAAGGTGGGTATAGTTCTTCAATAGTATGGACAGAAAAATCTGAGATTTCACAAATGTTAATGAGTTTATCCCCACAAGAATTTATTGTAGAACTTGAAAAAAGATTTGGTTCCTACTTAGGTACGATTAATCTAGACAGCAAAATAAAGTCTTATCCTTTAAACTTTGCCTTTGCAAAGAATTTGTATCAGAATAGAGTCTTACTTATTGGTGATACAGCACATTCCATTCATCCAATTGCAGGCCAGGGACTAAATCTTGGTATAAGAGATGTAGATACTGCTGTGAGGCATATAGTTACTGCAAAGACAACAGGTATCGATATCGGTAGCAATTATCTATTAAAAAAAATTTCACGCAATCAATTTTGCGACAATATTACTATGGCTGCTGCAACTGATGGATTAAATAGATTGTTTTCTAATAAAATATTCTGCCTTAAAGTATTAAGAAATTTTGGTTTAATGGTAGTTGAAAATTCTCATTCAATAAAAAGACGTTTTATTAAACATGCTATGGGACTGCATTGATAGACCTTATATAAAAAGAATTAAAAAATATATTAAAGAGAAAAGTGTGATAGAAATATCAGTGGAAAATACATGTAATAAGTGATATAGTATAATTGATGGGGTGGAATAATAAAAAAAGCGCAGCAAAACGCATAGATGAGTGGCTATCTAAAATATTGCGTGCAGTAGAGGCAACAGTAAAAAATTCTTCTGACCATAGAACTAATTATAAGTATATAATTAATGAACAGTTAAAGCAGCAATTGGAAGGAGAATTTAAGAAATGGGCAGCAGGCTTTAGATTATAAGTTTTTTTGTAGTAGTACGTTGTTATGCTTAGTTTGTAAGAATAATTGCATAGCAATAGCAAAGGTTATGATAGCAGAAGGAGCAAGTGTTAACGTAAAAGATTTTGAAAGAAATAGTCCTTTACATTTGGCTATGTGCAATTCTAATACGGAAGTGATAGATCATTTATTACGTAACAATGCAGATAAGGAGGCAAAAAATGACAAAGAAGAGACAGCTGCGCTTGTGGTTGCTCGCTGGTGTCAAAATGTGCAATGTATACGAATGCTCAATTATTAAAACAGATATTAATATATCAGATAATAACAGGTATACAATTTTACATTGGGCTGCTCGCAATAATAATGTCGAAGTTGTAACTGCTGTGCTCAAAAAAGGTGCATGTGTAAATGTAAGAAATTATGGGTTTTAATTATGGGTTTCAAGGATATAGAGCTTTACATTTTGCTGCTGAAACTGGTAATGCAGATCTGATAAATGTTTTGATACGATATGATGCAGATGTTAATGCACAAGATCATAAAGGACGTACACCTTTGCGTATGTTACCTAATAACCAGGATAATAGAGATCAATTGGTACGGATTTTTATACAGGCTGGAGCAAATCCTTTTATAAAAAATACCGCAGGTGAAATAGCATATGAATTAGAGAATACAGCATACATCTTGTGACAATGCAAGAAAAGATTACTCGCAATAACTTTCTCAATTAATTCACTTCCACTTATGTGTAGAATTAACAGATTCTATAGTGGTGGGCATGCCTAAAATAATCAAGCTCTTTCAGAAGCTTTTTACTTGCCACTTGAAATATATGAAACAGGTGTATTGCCATATTCTGATTTGTGTGCTGTAGATAAGGCTCTGTAGGTATGTTTAAGAACGCCTATATTTTGTGCAGTGCAAAAAATATTATCTAATAGTTTGGATAACATTGATGTTAAATTTAAAGCATTATATGATAATGCAAAAAGTAGACCTTTTGCGAAATTAATGCTCAGAAAATTTTCTGAGGTCCAAAGAACTATTAAGTTGGATAGCCTTTAAAACAAGAAAAATTTTATCAAAAAGACACATTTTTTACTCTTTTGCAATAATTTTCTGTTTCGCAAAAGATCTAGTAATTCACAAAATGGAGGAGCATTAGATTTAACAGCTATATTTAAACAATTATATCGTGCCATAGCAATTGACTGTGTAATTTCCATAACTCATTTGATAAATAAGCATCAAAATGTATGCAACTTTTTAAATACCTATTCTTCAGTTATAGATAATCCTAAAGTAGAGCAGGCTTCTAGAGGTCAAAAGAAATGGCATGAAGCTCTGTGTAAAATTGTTATTTATTGAGAAGGCTGCCAAAATCGTATAGGCATACCTTTTTTGGTTGCGTTTGTAACATGGAATTATTTTACTGCAAAGTATTTATTGTTTTGTTAAAGCCCTGATAACACTCAGTGCAATTTCTTGGTACATTGTTATTAAGTCTTGATTTAACTTTAAAGGGTTACCACTATCAGTAGCTTGACATATCTTCTGATCTATAGGAATTCTACCTAAAAGTTTAATCTGTAATTCTTTAGACATATCTTCTCTACCAAATATATGAATTTTCATGCCATTATATATAAAATAGCTCATATTCTCTACAATGCCAATAATTGGTATGTTTAATTTCTTAAACATATCATAAGCTTTGCGCACATCATTTAAAGCAAGCATTTGCGGAGTTGACACTAAAACCGTACCTGTTAAATTGAATTTTTCAGCTAGGCTCAGGTGTATATCTCCTGTGCCTGGTGGGGTATCAATTATCATATATTCTATATCATTCCACTTATTTCCAATTAATAAATTGTAAAGTGCTTTTGTGACCATAGGACCACGCCATATTGCAGCACGACCTTGATCAATAAAATAACCAATAGAAGTAGTGTAAATACCATATTTTTCTATTGGTATAGCTTTACCATTACGTATTACAGGTTGTAAATTCTGAGTGCCTAACATTTGTGGAATTGATGGACCATATATATCTGCATCAACTAAAGCAGTTTTGTATTTTAATTTTGCTAAAAATAATGCAAGATACAAAGCAATCGTAGATTTTCCTACGCCTCCTTTACCTGAAGCAACAATAATAGTTTTTTGTACACCATCAATATTAAGTTTTGTTCGTTGTGCAGAATTTACTGCTTGTTGTGTGATAACTATAGTCACTTTTGTTACACCAGGGAGTGATTTAACAGTTTCCTCACATTGTTTCCTTAATTCCTCTATTCTTTGAGAAAATGCCTGAGTAGTAGAAAGTTCCAGTGCAAAACCAACATGCCCTTCCTTAATAACAATTGAAGATATTATTCCTAGAGAAATAACATCTTGACCGCTTTTTAGATCTATAACGCTTTTCAATTTTTCTATTACTGCTTTCTCACTAATCACAAGTTTTTATTGATTAAGTTTGATTAAATTATACTCTATACTTAGGTGGATACAAATGACAGATGGCTTCAAAGAAAAGTAACATTATCAAAAAAAATCCTATATGTAGAACTAGAAGGGATTTTTTAACGTTAACAACTTGTGCAATGGCAGGTATAGGAGCTGCAAGTACGGTATGGCCACTCATTAAATCTATAAGCCCTTCTGCTGAAGTTATAGCAATGTCTACAGTAGAAGTCAACCTATCAGAGATTTTAGCAGGGAAGGGGAAAAAAGTAAAGTGGCAAGGTAAGCCTGTATTTATTCGTAAACGCACTCATAAGGAAGTAGAAGCAGCTAGGGCCGTTGATATAAAAACTTTGCGTGATCCTCAATCAGATGAACAACGAGTACATAAAGGTAAAGATGAATGGTTAATTATGCTTGGCATATGTACACATCTCGGTTGTGTGCCAATTGACCATGAAACTAAGGATGGAAATGGATGGTTTTGCCCTTGCCATGGTTCATATTATGATACATCAGGTCGTGTTATTGGAGGACCTGCACCTAAAAATATGGTAATACCTGATTACTTCTTTTCAGGTGATAACGTGGTTGTGATCGGTAAAAAGGGTAATCAATAACGATCTATTCTCTGCATTTTATTTAAAATAAGTTAAACTTGTGTATTATGCTGTACAACGTTATAAGTTGATTATTCTATATTATAGATATTATGTTCAAGAAAAACCTGCCAAACTTACTTACGATATCTCGTGTGCTTGCAATACCAGTCATAGTACTAAGTTTTTATATACAGAATAGATATGCTAACCTGATCACAATACTTACTTTTACATTTGCATGTATTACAGATTTTTTTGATGGTTATTTAGCACGTATGTGGAAGGTTCAGTCCAGATTTGGCAAGCTACTTGATCCGATTGCAGATAAGCTTATAGTAGTGTCAACAATTATTATGCTGATTTATAAGCATAAAGTAGATGACTTCACAGTTATACCATCAATTATAATTATTTGTAGAGAAATATTAGTCTCTGGATTACGAGAATTTCTTATCACAGTTAATGTTAGTTTACCAGTTAGTAAAGTAGGTAAAATAAAGACATTTTTTCAGATGATAGCTGTAATAGCTTTGATACTAGATGATTATATTGTAGTGAAAGAAGTAGGGGTAATTTGTTTATGGTGTGCAGCACTAATAACAGTATGGTCAGGTTATAGATATGTTGTGGTAGGGATAAAACAGATTTAAATATTAATATTTTTATTGACTTTTTAAGATTTATTATGTATAATAAGTCAAGTAAGTGGAGTTGACATGCACAGCTTGACAGAAAATACAAGTCTTTTTCATAATCAAAAATTTATAAAAAAAATAAATTCTATAAAAGCAGCTCGTATCGAATCTGCTGAAGATATTTTTCAAGATTTTTGGTTTAGAACTATAGAGAGTCTTGAAAAAAAATCACAATTTGCATCAAAGAATTTATTACGAGGTTTTTGGTCACCCATAATAAGAAAAATTAGAAAGAAGCTAAAAGAGCCATGTTCCAAACAAAAAGATTACTCTCAAGATTTTGAACAAGAAGATTTCTTTCAAGATTTTTGGTTGATGATTCAGAAAGAATCAGTAGCAGAAATGCGATCAAAACTAGGTCAAGAAATATTAGAATTAAGAAAAAAAGAGTTATGGAACAAATATGTCGCTTTAGTGCCTATGATTCCATTTGCAGCATTAATGGCAATCAATTTGACTACAGTATGTAGTCATGATGTATTATTGCAATTGATAGGCAATGCATTAGAGCACACAATTATGCCATTTGAAGCTTTATCCCTTATCTGTGTAATATATCTTATTTATAATAAGAGAAAAATACATAAAAAAGAACAAGAATTCAAAGAATTAGAAGAGAAAAATGAAAAAAATAATAAAAAAACATACGATATACAGGATTATTTCAACTACGTTGAAGCTGTTACAACTGCACTAGTAATTATCAGTGATATAGTTAATATATTTTTAGCACAAGAAGTATTAGCACAAAAGGTAACAATAGATGAGATAGCATTCTTATGTTCCAATTTAGTAGATTTCAGTATAAATTCTACTTCTTTCTACATTAACAATAAAAAAACAAACCTTGAAAAATGTCCTAACACTTATAGTAAAGATAGAGCTGCAGCTGGATTGCTGCTTACAGGTTCTTCCATGTTATTGATGAGAAGGATAATATTGATTACATTGGTATTATCTATGAATGCACATGCTGCTACTACTATTGGTGCTGTTATTTGTCCTGTAATAGGCCTAATGGGTATAGGATGTTCGATAGCTGGGCATATGTTGACTATATCTTCGTATAAAAGTAAATTGCAAATCCTAAAAGTCAATGGTAGAAGGATAGAAAAAGAGACCTACTGTGGTAGGCCACTACATACAGCATCAGGACCTGCTGTGAGTATATAGTAAGTGTCTTTTAGCTAATCTTATCTAAACCGATGCAGGTAATTGGGACTACTAATCTAAGTAAGTAGCTTAAGTATGATCTGTTACAGTGAAAATGGCTTTTAAAAAGTTATTTTCTCATTGTGGTTAGTTCAGTTTTTTATCTTGACAAAAGACAAAACCTATTGCGAAAGAAAGGAAGAAAGTGTAAACAGGTAATTTTGTGTATATGAGATGGGCATAAATTATAAAAAGCTCAAAACAGGGCAAGAATATTCAAGCAATTAACAGGAGTAGGCATCAAAGAATTTAGTAGAAGAAGTCAGTCCTGAGAGGGAGAAGGTTGAAGAGAATAATAAAATTATATGAATCTAATATATACAGATTACTACAGACAATAGAACCGTTATTAGCAAAGAAGATCAACATTATAAAAGATAGAACCAGATGGAAATCTTGGCAGATGTTACAGAGCAACCTATACAACTTCCAAAGAATTGGAAAAAGAAAAAGAAGAGTTATTCCTGGTAAAAAGAAAGCGTACACAGTAAAAACTGAGATTCTTATGGAAAGAAATGGAAAAAGTATCCAAGTAATATGCAGTAAGCACACATGACTTTCGTATCAGGAAGCAAGAGAAAGTTTTTACCTAAAAATAGTATAAGTATACAGATTCTGGATATCAAGGATGGCAAAAGTTACAGAGTAAAGTTGTTATTCCTTATAAAAGGTATCGTAAGAAACCTTTAACACCAGAGCAGTAATAAAAAATTAAGAATGAAAATAGCACATAAGATTAGGCAAATAAAGATTTTCAAAATTATGTCACATATTTACCGTAATTTTTAGAAGAAACACAATATGAGATTCAATATCATTGCTGAACCTTCAATACTCTTTCTTATTCTTGCACTCATCTCATCCTTATTTCTTCTTCTGGCATTTCGCAATGGGTCTATTCAAAAATAGTACGAGATTGAAGACGATTGTAAAAAATGCACCTTGCTTTAAGTAAAAAAAAAGTATATACTCTAATACAATTATAATTAATAGAGTACAAAATGGGGATTTATGTTTCTTCCTATGCAGTTAGGATTGAAGACTTGGAAAAAGCAATTGGTTCGAATGATAATCATTTATACGAGGAAGTTTCAAAGGTATTTGATGGTGATTTTGGTGTAAAAGTAAACATGGCTTTGAAAGATTTAATATTTAACCAACCTCTCCATAATCATTCCGCTGATTTTTATCAGTATGCATTAGAGGCTCTATGTTCTTATCTGGGTGAAGGATTGCACTACAGATGTGATTTGAAAGTTGGTGTTACAACTGATATTGTAGACAATATATTTAAATCAGATTTTGGATTAAATGTAGATATTGTGGAAACCCTTATAAGTCCCCAACGAGAACAAGAATTCTTTAGTAGGTTACCTATTAGTCATGACCAGTGTGTATGTAGCGGCATCTTGGATAGAAGTAACTTACTTTCATTACAATCACAATTTACAAAGATCAGGATTACTGATAGTTTGCTTGAAACTCTTGAAGCTTCCTTAAATGAAGAAGAAAGGAATGGCACTATATGCTCAGAAACTAGTGACAAAGCAGAAGGATATTCTCTTATAGCAGATATTAAGGCACATATTTCATATTGTGTAAAAAGTGGTTTTGATTTGGCTTCTTTTGCCTACTAATTACTTTTAACTTTGTTTGTTGCGTTATTGGCTATTCCCTGTTTTTTTGATGCTGCTTGTATTATCCCTTTGCTATCCCATTAATGTTGATAAAAAATCTGGATTGCTAGGTAGTGTGTACTTATGGAACCAGGGAAATACAATAATATAAAAAAATGATGTAACATCTTTTTATTGTACAAATATAAGGAGATGCTACCATGTATAAATTTTACATAAAAATAGAAGATTGGAAAATAATCCATGAGTTTTTGAAAACTATCAAAAATATTCGAGTAAAGAAAGAAGATAAAATACGAAAATTTTGACATCTTTACAAAGGACTAAACCTAATAATCGAGTGTTTTTTAGTAAAATTAAGCACTTTAGACGTATTTTCTCTTGTTTCGATAAAGAAATCCTCTTTCCTTGGTTTTGTTGCTTTTGCTTCTTCTATTCTTTAGCTGCGTTAAGTGTACACTACCTAGTACGTAGATCTTGATAAAACTTTCATGCAACTAATTTTGGTTGTTTTTATTTACTCTCATTTACATTTAGATCAGAATATTCTTCATCATCAGCGAATTCTTTTAACACATATCCTCTGCCCCATACAGTTTCTATATGGCTTCTGCCATCATTAGCATTTTCAAGCTTTTTACGCAGTTTGCACATAAATACATCAACTATTTTATTGTCCGAAGGCTCATCTAAGCCGTTATACAAATGGTTTAAAAACATCTCTTTTGTTAATACTGTTCCTTTACGTAGGGCAAGTAATTCTATCATAGAATATTCTTTGTTGGTGAGATGTACTGTGTTACCCTTAACTTGAACGATTCTATGATCAAAATTAATATGGATGTTACCAATTTTTATGACTGATTCTGGATGACCTTTAGTACGACGTATTATAGCTTTGATTCTGGCTAGTAATTCACTTTTATGAAATGGTTTAGTTAAATAATCATCAGCGCCATATCTCAAGCCTTTGGTTTTATGGTTTACGGCAGATATGCATGAAAGTATTAAAACAGGTACTTTAATTTTTGCACTTCTTAACCTTAGTAATATATCATATCCATCAATATCTCCAGGTAAATGTATATCTAGGATGACTAAGTCATAGCAGTCTCCATTTGAAAAGACCATATTATTGCTATAATCTTGTGCAGATGTTACAACATCGCAAAAATGTCCGTCGGAATTTAACGCATTGACAACTGTTTTCGCACTGACTGGATCATCTTCAATTAATAATATACGCATACTCAACACCCCATAAATAATTTATAATTTAGTAATATGTATAACTAAGGAAAATAATAAATCAAAGTTTTATTAACAAATTACACATGTTAATTATTAATTAATAGTGAATATGGTATTCCTAAAATTTATTTTTAAATAACCAAAAATAGTGATTGCTAATATGAAATAGCTTTATAAGTAAGTAAAAAGCTGTGAATCAACGAGAAAATTGCTACAGCAGTGGTGTAAAAATTGTAAACGTAATTGATAAGCAAGAGAAACATATATAGTTTAAAGCTATACCTTGAGGATAGAACATAAATAAAAAGTTCATGAAAATACATCATAGAGACTGTTACTTATATTCAAGTAAACTACTCATATCCAAGTAGATAGTTATGTAAAAAGACAACGTAAAATTTGTGCATATATTGCTGTATGCAGGTAAACAAAACAGATTTTGCCATTTTTTATAAGAAATACAACAAATCTGGAAACTACCAGGTACGTTTTTATAGATAAATATTCTGCATATTTTTACCAAAAGTATCGGAAAAACCAAGTTATTGAAAGTATTACTTTTTATGAGGTATAAACAAAAGGTTATTCTAATCCCTTGTCTTGATCTATAGTTGAGGTGTAAGTTGAATATTATGAGGAGTAAGTTGAGGACTACTAAGGACCCCACTGTTAGATTTAATACAATCTTGAAGTAGCGCAATGATTATTATAGCTGCAATACATATAAGAGCTGTTATTATCATAGCTTCTGCTGATACTTTCAATTTTAAGTAACATGAAGCACTAATTGCGATAGTAAGTGTAACAGCAATTAAGAATGTAGAAGGTGATGTGTTTCTGTCTTCAGATGTGTTTCTGTCTTCAGAAGGTGGTGATATGTTTCTGTCTTCAAAGTACTCTGGCCCGTATGAGGCCCTTTCCTGCCATATTTTATCATTTTGAAGTTTGATACTATAATCTTTCCTTATTTTATTGAGTTTTTCCTTGGTAAGTGCATAATTTGCGTATGCATCATTGATTTCTTCAATGGATCTGCCTTTTTTGAACATTCGTGTTATCCTGCCTAAGTTGACAAGAGCAAAAATACCACAATTGTATCCATCATTTTGTTGTTTAACTTTAGGACTACTTACAGTATATGTCTTTAAAATTTCGTTCAATGCACTTGTTATCCGATCATTGTTTAATGGTACTGTTATTTTATTTTGTTTACGTTCTTCCAGACACACTCCGAGTGTTTTTTGTACATCTTGTGCTTTACTATTACTAAAAAACGGCAGGCTTCTACCAAATGAATCGCAGTAATATACAGTGAAATCTTGATTGTCGTGATTATACTTAATAACAAGTGTAACCCAGTGAATACTACCTACATTCAGAATTGAACTGAATATTATTTGTCGATTTTCTTGTTTTATTACCATGTCCTTATATTTTTGCAATTTTTCACGGAAGTGATCGAAGTCACCTATAACATAGAAAAAGACATCCTCTACTGTGCTTTCATTTTGAGGTTCTTCTTGAGGTTCTTTATACCTGTACACAACTCTTGCAATATCTGCAATGTCATGTTGTCGTAGCCAGTAAATATAATTTTCTCTATTTGTTTGGTGAACAAGGGTTTTTATATCTTCTATATAAGAGTTGAAACTGCCATCAGTACCACTACTTGAAGAACAAGAGCTCACGCTATTTAGCGACTCACAGTCTGCTACGCCACTATCTTTATCTAAATTATGTTTACTACTGTCATGTACCATATAATCTCACCACATACTATGCATTATTATAATATATTGCTAAATAAAGTGTCAAATTAAATTTTGTTGAGTATAAGGAAATTTTAGGGTAAGTTATAGTGGGATCGATATAAGATATGCACGATATAGAGTATATAAGGCAAAACCCTAATTTATTTGATAAAGCAATGAAAAGCAGGGGTTTAACTCAACCTGTTTCTGCTGAAATATTGAAGCTTGATCAAGAGGATCGTGCATTGATAACTAAAGCGCAGGGTTTACATAAACAGCGCAATGAGCTTACTACACAAATAAGGGAGCTCAAAGCAAGCCAAAATACATGTGAAAGTGAGATAATGTTGTCACAAAATATTACAAGTGAAATAGAGATGGTGCACCTGAAGGAAAAGGTGGTAAAAGAGAAGTTATTAAACCTGCTTTCTAATTTACCTAATGTACCAGAAGAGAATTTGCCCATTGGTGAAAGTTCAGTGGAAGTAAAAGAATCGGGGGAAAAAAAACAATTTACTTTTGTACCCAAATTACATTATGAATTAGGAGAAAGGCTAGGGTTAATGAATTTTACGCAAGCAGCACAAATTTCTGGGTCACGATTTGTAATGTTACAAGGAGAATTGGCTAAACTGGGGCGTGCATTAATTAATTTTATGCTTGATATGCACACCAATGAATTTAGCTATACTGAGGTATATCATCCTGCATTGGTAAAAGATAAAGCAATGTATAATGTTGGACAGTTACCTAAATTTTCTGACGATTCATATTTAACCAGTAATGGGTTGAGGCTAATTCCTACAAGTGAAGTGGCGCTTACCAATTTAGTTGCAGATAAATTTGTTAATGAAGAGGTATTGCCGACTAGATTTACTGCATATTCAGAGTGTTTTCGTAAAGAAGCAGGTAGTGCTGGACGGGATACTAAGGGTATGATGAGGCAGCATCAATTTGGTAAAGTTGAATTAGTGAGCATTACTGATGAGGATCAATCAAGTATTGAGCTTGAACGTATGGTAAATATTGCTGAAGAAGTATTAAGAAGGCTTGAACTTCCATATAGAGTGGTGTTATTAGGCTGTGGCGATATGAGTTTTGCTGCGCAGAAGACCTATGATATAGAAGTATGGTTGCCTGGACAGAGTCAATATAGGGAAATATCTAGTTGTTCAAATTGCGGAGCATTTCAAGCGAGAAGGATGAACGCTAAAGTTTCTAGAACAAAAAAATACTTACATACTTTGAATGGGTCAGCTTTGGCTATAGGTAGAACTATTATTGCTATAATGGAAAATTATCAAAACTCTGATGGATCAATTACAATGCCAAATGTGTTGCAAAAATATATTGGATGTCACACTATTTTTAGTTTGCGTTAATTTTTGTTATGTAAAAATAGTAGATAAAATTTATAAAGGATAAGTAGAGATGAAAGTTTTAGTAATAGGTTCTGGTGGGCGTGAGCATGCAATACTATGGTCTTTAAGCAAGTCACCGCTGTTAACGCAGCTATATGTAGCTTCTGGTCGACAAGCTATGCAAAATTTAGCCACTCTTGTTAATATAGATATTGATGACCCAATAGATGTAGTACAGTTTTGCAAGAGAGAAAATATAGGATTGGTGGTTATTGGTCCAGAGAAACAGATAATAAATGGGCTTTCTGATAGTTTGGCAGCAGAAGATATAAATGTTTTTGCTCCAAGTAAAGCAGCTGCAAAACTTGAAGCAGAAAAATCTTTTACAAAGGAATTATGTAAGCAATATGGCATACCGACAGCGAAATATGGGTATTTTATTGATGAAAGTTTAGCAAAAAATTTTATAAGAAATAATAAAATACGGTGCCCACTAGTAGTAAAGGCAAATGGTTTGGCAGCAGGAAAAGGTGTGATAATATGTAATACAGAAGATGAGGCATTCTCAGCGATAGACCTGATGCTTGTAGAGAAAAAATTTGGTAAATCAGGTGAAGAAATAATCATAGAAGAATTTCTAGTGGGAGAAGAAATCAGTTTTTTTGTCTTTATTGATGGTGTAAAAACAACAGTACTTGGCTGTGCTAGGGACTATAAAAGAATATTGGAAAATAATAAAGGATCAAATACTGGTGGTATGGGATCGTGTTCATCACCTTTAATGATGAGTAAAAATATGGAACAAAAAATTATTGAAAGAATAATACATCCTACAGTTCAAGCGTTAGCAAATATGGGTACACCATATAGAGGGGTCCTTTTTGCTGGGTTAATGATTACTAAAGATGGCCCGAAGCTTCTTGAATACAATGTGCGATTTGGTGACCCAGAAACGCAAGTAATACTGCCTAGATTGGAGTGCGATTTGCTAGAATTAATGCTGTCAATCACACAGCAGAAATTAAATATTAACACTGTAAAACTTAATAATACATCTACGGTATGTGTTGTTGTAGTAAGTAAAGGATATCCTGATGATTATAAAACAGGGACTGTAATTAAAGGTTTAGATCAAATTGAAGGTATGCATGATGTTTTAGTATTTCATGCAGGTACTCAACGAGATATGGAAGGAAATTGGGTTGCTGATAGTGGAAGAGTATTAAATATTGTTGCGTATGGGAAAACAATAGAAGAAGCTAAAGGTAAAGTATATTCAGCTCTGAGTTTTTTAGAGTGGCCTGAAGGATTTTTTAGATATGATATTGGATGAGATTATGCTTATTTGTTTATGTAGTTTTTAATGAGAAATATAGTAATTGTAGGTTTGCAATGGGGCGATGAAGGTAAAGGTAAAATAGTAGATTATCTTGCTAGCAGAGCAGATGCAGTTGTTAGGTTTCAAGGCGGCAATAATGCGGGACACACTATAGTAGTAGATGACCAAATTTATAAGCTAAACTTATTGCCTTCAGCAGTACTTAGGCCTGGTAAAGTGTCGTTAATAGGAAATGGTGTTGCTCTTGATCCATATGCTCTAATTAAAGAGATTGAGTTACTGCAATCCAAAGGTATAGAAATTAATCCAGATAATTTGATGGTTTCTGAAAGCTGTCCTTTAATATTAAGTGTGCATAAAGCAAAGGAGGCGTTATTTGAAGATTCAGATAAAATTGGTACGACAAATAAGGGAATAGGCCCTTGTTATGAGGATAAGGTAGGAAGAAGGGCAATACGTTTATGTGATCTGGAAAGCCAAGATTTATTGGATCAGAGGATAGAAGTTTTACTTAATTATCACAATATAATAAGACAAGGTTTTGGTAGCGACTTAATTAATAAAGAAGATATAATGAGGGAAATACTAGGTATTGCGTCAAAAATTCTTCCGTATAAGAAATGTATATGGAATATTTTAAGTAATTTTAAAGCTGAAGGTAGAGAAATAATCTTTGAAGGTGCACAAGGTACATTTTTGGATATTGATCATGGTACATACCCGTTTGTTACTTCAAGTAACACTATTGCAGCACAAGCAATATTGGGTTCAGGGTTATTCTCTAATAATCATGTTGTAGGAATTGCAAAAGCTTATACGACCAGAGTAGGTAATGGTCCATTTCCTACTGAACAGAAAAATGACGTGGGTAATAGCTTATTTACTAGAGGTAAAGAGCTTGGTACAGTAAGCAATAGAAAAAGACGGTGTGGATGGTTTGATGCTGTATTAATACGTCAGGCAGTTAAACTTTCTGGTGTATCTAGTATAGTTTTAACTAAATTAGATATTCTTGACTCGTTTAATACAGTTAAAATATGTATTAAGTATAAATGTGGCAACGATGAGTTTGATTATCTACCTGCATTATATGAGGTGCAAGAAAAGCTTGAGCCAGTGTATGAGGAGTTACCTGGTTGGCAGCAAAATACTTATGGCCAAAGGTTTTCTCATAAATTACATATTAATTTAGTAAAATATGTTGAAAGGATAGAGGAGTTGGTAGGTGTACCAATATCTTTGATTTCAACTAGTCCTAATAGAGAAGATATTATTGTGTTGAAAGATTTAAATTTCTTGTTTTAAAGAGTTTTGCTTATACGAAAAATATATATAAAGTCCAGCACTTATTGGAATTGTGCATATGTATACTATGCTTAAGGCTGGTAATGTAATCCACGGCTTACTTATAAAGAATATTATAAATATTCCAAAAAATGATACAAAAATATAGGATAAATTTTTAGGAACATAAATATATTTGGCAGAGAAAGTAGGTATGTGACTGATTGATAATAAAGAGATAGTTAAAAAATAATAAGCTGTATTGCGTGTATTAAAAAATGATTCTATAAATAATAAATCATGGGATTGAAAGCCAACCATGATTGGTAATAAAGAAAGTATGGCACATACAGGAGCTGGTATACCTGAAAAAAAGAACTTATCTAAGCGAGATTGTTCTGAATTTAATGAAATATTAAATCTAGCAAGCCTTATTGATATACATATAACATGTATCATCACTAGCATCCATCCCATAACTTTAATCTCCCTTAATTTCCAGAAATATAAGAGAAATGCAGGTGCTGCACCAAAATTAAGGAAATCTGCAAAAGAATCAAGTTGTGCACCGAAATCACTAGTAGATTTTAAGATTCTAGCAATTCTACCATCCATACCATCTATAATAGCAGCAATAATAATAAAAATTACTGCAAGTTCCCATTGTTCACTGAACGTAAATCTTAATGAAGTGAGGCCTGAACATAATCCTAATAAAGTTATAAAGTTTGGAAATAACTTAGTAATAGGTAACAGCTTACCACTGTTGTCATGATCATTCATACCACTGTTGTCATGATCATTCATATTACATTGTAGGCAAGCTTTTCTCCTTCTTGATTTAGGCCTGCAATTACAGTTTCACCGGCAATAACAGTTTGTCCTATATTTACCCGAATTGCTAGATCAGTAGGAATAAATACATTGACCCTGCTACCAAATCTAATTATTCCAAATCTTTCTCCTGCTTTCACATTTTGTGATATCTGCAGATTACAGACAATACGTCGTGCAATAAATCCAGCTACTTGCTCTACTATAATCTCTTTTCCTTCTTGATACTCAATTATAATGACTTGTTTTTCATTTTCATTACATGAGCTATTATTCATTGCATATACAAACTTACCTTTTTTATAATGCATTTCTTTTACCGTGCCAGATATCGGTATACGGGTTACATGCACATTTAGCACGCTGAGAAATATACTAATACATTTGAGTTTTTTTTCTTCTTTGGCATCTGGGTGACTGACCTCGTCAATCTTTGTAATTACACCATCTGCAGGGCTAAGTATAAAATCAGTATTTTCTGGTATGATCCTTGCTGGATCACGAAAAAAGTAAATACATAGCAATGTTGGCAACAAACATGTCATCCCAAGTCCCCAAGATATGGAAAATGCTATGCATGATGCTATAAAAAAAATTATTATAAAAGGATAACCTCCTCTATTGATATTGGGCAAATTAAAGCACATAGCGTTATAAAAAGATTAATTCTAACAATTTAGCACTTATGTTGTCTAATGAAAAGCTTTTTTTGTTTGTTTTAAAGGTTTAATAGAGTTTAATCTAAGCTTGGGAAAGTAAGATAGTGACCAGTGAAACAAGCATCACAGTATTGAGGTGTAGCATTATTACGTACTTCTCCTTTAATAGCATAATATAGTCCATCAATGCTTAAAAATGCTAGACTGTTTACTCCTATGCTTTTTTGCATTTCTTCTGTAGAAAGATTTGCAGCAATTAAATCCTTACATTCTGGAGTGTCTATACCATAAAAACATGGGTGTTTTATTGGTGGGCTAGAAATTTTTAAGTGAATTTCTTTTACATCTGCATCTTTAAGCATGGTGATTATACTTTTTAATGTACTGCCTCGCACTATACTGTCATCTATTAAAATAATATTTTTTCCCTTCAGTATATTCTTATTAGCATTAAACTTTAACTTGACTCTTACTTTACGTACTTCAGCAGTTGGTTGTATAAATGTTCTACCTATATAATGATTACGAATTATTCCAAGTTCCATAGGAAGACCTGAATATTCTGAGTATCCAATAGCTGATGGTATCCCAGAATCAGGTATGGGTACCACTATATCTATATTATTATTTGGAGGGCTTTCTTCTGCGAGCATTCTGCCTATTGTTTTTCTAATTTCATATGTAGATTTATTCTCCATTATACTGTCTGGTCTTGAGAAATAGATATGTTCAAAAACACAAAATCTTGATTTCTGTTGTATAAATGGGAACATAGAGGTTAATTTACCATTTTGGTCAACCATTACTAATTCACCAGGTTGTACTTCTCTAATAAAGCTTGCATTAACTATATCAAGCGCACAAGTTTCGGAAGCAAATAAATAAGAGCCATTTATTTCTCCTAAAACAAGAGGTCTAATTCCAGCCGGATCACGTACTCCAATGATTGTATCTCGATGAATTGCTACAAAGGAATAAGCACCTTGTATTTGTTTTAACCCATCTATAAAGCTTTCTAAGAAATTATTTTTCGTACTAATCGATGTCAAATGTAGTACCACTTCTGTATCTATTTCTGTTTGAAAGGTACATCCTTCTGTGTCTAACTGCTTACGCAGTTCTATAGTGTTTATCAGGTTACCATTATGTGCTATAGCAAAATCACCGAATTTGCTCTTGCCTACTAGTGGTTGTGCCCCTATTTTATTGCCACTTGTAGAATATCGAACGTGACCTACTGCATAATTACCTGGTAAAGACCGTTTTATCTCTTCTATATCATCTAATGCACTGCTTACCTGACCTGGAAAGTGATAGCAAAATAAGCTGCTGCTACTACTAGTAACTATTCCGAATGATTCTTGCCCTCTATGCTGCAATGCATGTAAACCTAATATTGAGTTAAATGCTGCATCATTGTTACAACTTATAGCAAATACTCCGCACTCTTCGTGCATGTCATCTAGCATGGGAAATATTAGAGGATATATAAACTTTAATCTTACTTCAGTATATACAAAGTACAAGTATAAATATTAGGTCTTTTGCGAAATTATTGATAGATGCGCTTCATTTGCTACTTCAGATACACAAAGATATGGAAGAATAAATGTAGATAAGATTATAACTTTTTTAAAAAACGACGACTGCATTTTATCCTTTTATTTAGCACAAATTAATTATAAATATTGTCAGTAGCTATTGGATTATTATAACGTTTGCATTCTTAATAAGAACAAGGTATTTTCTGTACTATGTCTATGCTAAAAACTAATTGATTTTAAAAGGTATTGTGTGATTTATAGATTGTTTTATATAGCGTTTTTTTGCCTATTTGTTAGTTGTGCATATGGTTTAGATGGTTACGACACTGTATTTATCGAGATAAATGACTTTATAAATAGGTTTTTGTTCTTTAAGGTTTTTCAGGTACCATTTCTGCTTCTGTTATTAGCATTTGGATATATATTTTTAACTATACGGTTTAGGTTTCTTAACATAAGGATGTTTAAGCATGCGTTTGCTATTTTATGCGGAAAGTATGATACAGATCATCACGATGGTCACATCACTCATTTTCAAGCCTTTGCAACTGCCCTTTCCAGCACTGTGGGTTTAGGCACTGTTGCAGGTGTTGCAATTGCGGTGTCTATGGGAGGACCTGGTGCAATACCGTGGATGGTCATTACAGGTTTTTTTGGTATGTCGGCAAAATTTGCTGAAGTAACACTAGCATTTAGACATAGGACAGAAGGTAAAGACAAGTTGTTCAGTGGTCCTTTTTGTTATATTAGAAATGGATTAGAAGAAATTGGTCTAAAAAAACTTGGGATGTTTTTAGCTTCTACATATGCGATTTTTTTTGTGCTTTCAGGTTTAGGAGGAAGTGTTGCATTTCAAACAAATCAAATGGTTTCTATATTATCTGGTTATTCATGTTGGATAGATGCGCATCCGTGGTGCCTCTCCTCTATAATTTCTATACTACTCGGTATGATCATTATTGGTGGAATCAAGAGGATCGCAAAAGTTTCTTCAGCATTAGTGCCTATCATGTCGATTATATATGTATGCAGTTGTCTTGTAATTATCGCATTTAATGTGCACAATCTTGGTTATACATTGAAAATATTATTTACAAGTATGGTGGACTTTAACGCTATTAACGGAGGAGCAACAGGTGCATTTATTGCTGGAATCCAAAGAGCAATTTTTGCCAGTGAAGCAGGAGTAGGTTCTGCATCAATTACACATGCAGTAGCAAAAGATAAAGAACCAGTAAGGACAGGGCTTGTTGCAATGATAGAACCATGCTTTGACACGATGTTAGTTTGTTGTTTGACGGGAATAACTATAGTAATTACAGGTGCATATCAAGCGGGTATAGGTGAAGGAATATTAATGACGTATAAAGCATTTGAATCTGTCTCGTCATGGTTTCCAATACTCTTGATTATTGCAGCACCATTATTTGCATTTTCTTCGATAATCTCATTTGTGTATTGTTGCGAAATGGGATGGCTGTATTTGTTTGGTGCAAAGAGTATTATAATCTACCGTGTAGCAGTTATTGTTGTAGCATTTATTTCTGGGTTGTCTACAGACATTATAGCCATTGCTAATATAGGAGGCACTTTATTTTCTTGCCTGGCTTTTATTAATATTGTAGCTCTTATCTTGTTTAGTGGTCAAATTGGCAATGAAGTAGAATGCTATTTAAATAGGCTAAAAAACAATAAGATTAATTAAAATGGAGTTAATATTATCATATATATTGGGGTCAATACCATTTAGTTTAATTATTACAAGAATACAGGGAATAGAGTTAAGGAAAATAGGTTCTGGAAATATTGGTGCAACAAATGTTCTTAGAACTGGCAATAAAAAACTTGCTGTTTGTGCTTTATTACTGGACGCTATGAAGGGATTTATTGCGGTTTATATTTCACAGAAATTTTATTGCGCTGCAGCGATTTTAGCAGTTTTAGGACATATGTTTCCTTTATGGTTAAAGTTTAAAGGCGGAGGAAAGGGTGTTGCAACAACTTTAGGAGTTCTATTAGCGCTTGATATACAGATAGTTTTAGTATTTTTATTTACTTGGGTGGTTGTATTCTTGATTTTTAGATATTCGTCACTTGCTTCCCTGAGTGCTATGGCAGCAGCTACAATTGCTTCCTTCTTTTTATCCGATGGCCTTTTTTTAACTCTATTTATTATAGCAGTATTGGTGTTTTGTAAACATCATCAAAATATAATCAATCTTTGGCAAGGTTCAGAATATAAGTTTTAGGTAATTTTCTAGCCACTTTTGATTTTTTTATGCTACCCTTTGACCTGGTAAATGGAACAGCTTAATGTGTACAAGTGCAGCTACCATGAGGTGTTAAATCTGGATAAAATGTTAGTATAGCACCGTTATGCCTGATAAATAATGATTCATAATTATCATTTTCTATTTTATATAGACACATTCCGTCTTTACCTAATTCCTTGAATGCCGTAGAAGCAAATATTAAAATATCGTCAGCATGAAGATTATAAGCATATCCACCAGGACATTTGACTTTTATTTCTCCATCTGCTGGATCTAAATACTGTATACCAAGTGTGTAAACAGGCGGTTTAATGTCTGTTTTGCTACATATGAATCTGTTATCCCATATTGCTCCTGCCCACTTGTTTTTCTGGGCTTCAACATATCTACCAACAAAATGCATACCACCTAATCCATGTTTATCTGGTTGACCACAAAAAATATGTGTAAATCCTACAGTTTCCTTTTCGATTCCACTGTTTGTAAACCAAATATGTATTAATTCATCTTTGAACAACTCTAAATCTGCATTTGGTGTAATAACTTGATGATCAAGTGCATTATATATCCTCTGTACTATAGTTTGATATTGTGGGTCATCTAATAAGATTCTGAAGTCTTTTTCATCTGGTTGTGATCCCCAATTCCCACAAATTCTAAGTATTTCGTTATCAAAATCTGTTAATGTAGGAAATGGCGGTATAATACCAGAGCTGTCGTTTTTCTTAAAGAATGGCTCAAAACTTACTATAGGGTTATCTGTATAATGAGAAAACCCTATGACAATAAAAAGCATTAAAGGTAAAATAAACTTTACTATTTTTGACATAAAGAACTCAACACATACTCATAAAATAGCATTATGCTAACAAGACAATTATGTACTGCTTGTCCTTTCAAATGCCTAATCTATAAAAAATTTCAGCAATCTTTACAAACTGCATGTGTAAGTCTACTTACCACAGACCTTTTGTAAAACAGAAAATTATTGCAAAAGCGTAAAAATGTGTCTTTTTGATAAAATTTTTCTTGTTTTAAAAGCTATCCAACTTAACAGTTTTTTGAGCTTCAGAAATCTTCTGAGCATTAATTTCACAAAAAGTCTATTATTTCTATGGTCTACTAGTGCTTTCTTTTAAGAAGCGCAACAAGGCATTATACTTATTAAAATTCGCTGCTTATAACTTAAAACCTTGCTAGCCAACGCATTTTAATGTAAAGTCATATAAATACAAAAACAATTTATTTAATGACAAATAATTATGATGCTGACTCGATAAAGATTCTGAGAGGGCTTGATGCCGTAAGGAAACGTCCAGGCATGTATATTGGTGATACCGATGATGGGTCTGGTTTGCATCATATGGTATACGAGGTTATCGATAATGCGATAGATGAATCTTTAGCTGGGTATTGTGACAAGATCGAAGTCCTTATTAATAAGGACGGCTCGGTATCTGTTATTGATAATGGTCGTGGTATTCCCACTGATATTCATGAAGAGGAAGGTGTTTCAGCAGCAGAAGTAATTATGACTCAGCTGCATGCTGGTGGTAAATTTGATAATAATACCTATAAAGTGTCAGGTGGTTTACACGGTGTGGGTGTCTCAGTTGTGAATGCACTATCAAGTTGGTTGGAATTAATTATATGGCGTAACAAGAAAGAATATTTTATACGTTTTGAGNNTNNGTGTTCTGTTGAACCACTAAAAGTAGTAAATGAGAACGTTAACAAAAGAGGTACAAAAGTTACATTTATGCCATCTAAAAAGATATTTAGCAGCATAAACTTTAGTTTTTCAACACTTGAAAGTCGTATAAGAGAATTAGCATTTTTGAATTCAAATATCCATATTACTTTATATGATGAATCATCTACGGAGTTTCATTTTAATCACTCTGATAAAGACAAGGCTAGTGATAAAAATAGTGAAGAATGTGGTACTGCAAATTTTGTACGGTATTTGGATAAAAATAAAACTCCTGTTACTAAAGTTGCTAATATAAAAGGCAATATAGAAGATCTAGGCATTAATCTTGAACTATCTATGGAGTGGAATGATTCTTATTATGAGAATATGTTGTGTTTTACAAACAATATAAGGCAACGTGATGGTGGTACACATTTAGCAGGGTTTAGGTCTGCTTTAACAAGGTGTATCAATAATTATGCAACTAGTGAAGGCTTTCTAAAAAAAGCTAAATTAAACCTGACAGGAGAGGATATTAGAGAGGGATTAACTTGTGTGTTATCACTTAAGATGCCTGATCCTAAATTTTCTTCACAAACAAAAGATAAATTAGTAAGTTCAGAAGCACGTACAGCGGTGGAAACTATTGTAGCTGAGAAATTTGCTACAATACTTGAGACTAACCCGAAACTAGCATCTAGTATAGTGGAGCGAGTGATTAGGTCCGCAAAGGGGAGAGAGGCAGCACGCAAAGCACGTGAATTAGTGAAAAGTAAGAATAATATTGAAATTGCAACTTTACCAGGGAAGCTAGCTGATTGCCAAGAAAAAGCACCTGCATTATCTGAGCTGTTTATAGTGGAAGGTAATTCTGCTGGTGGATCTGCAAAACAAGGACGTAACCGTAGGACACAAGCTGTGCTTAGTTTAAAGGGAAAAATCTTGAATGTAGAACGTGTAGGATTAGATCGTATTTTTTCATCAGCAGAAATTGGTTCCCTAATTACAGCAATTGGTACAGGAATAGGTAATGAACATTTCGATATTGAAAAGGTTAGATATCATAAAATAATTATTATGACAGATGCTGATGTTGATGGTTCACATATCAGAACTTTACTTTTAACTTTTTTCTTTCGTTATATGCGTGAAGTAATTGAAAAAGGGTATCTGTATATAGCTCAGCCACCTCTTTATAAAGTTACTAGGAATGCTAAAGATACTTATATTAAAGATGATAAAAGTTTTCATGATTATATAAGAGATTTAGCAGTAAAAAAATTAACATTAGGTCGAGATTTACGCTTAGTTTTAGATGAATGTTTAAATATTTCAAGTATCAGTAAAAATTATAACAGAGAAATACCACAAGATATTTTGGAAGCATTATTGATATTATATAAAAAGAATGCTTTATCCTCTGCTAATGAGATTAGAGATCACTTAAAATTATTATACAGTGATTATATATGGGAAGCTGCGATAATAGACAACGAGATACATATTTCTAGGCTATTTCAAGGTTTGGCAGATAAATATATATTTTCCTTCAATTTACTTAAGAATCGAGATATAGAGAATGCATTGAGTTTACTTGAAGGTATAATCGACCTCTTTAATGGTAATTCATTTTTACAAGCCCAGGATAATAGAATCAGAATTACCTCTCCTAGTGCATTAGCAAAAACAATTATTGAATATGGGAAAAAAGGCGTAACTTTACAGAGGTTTAAAGGACTTGGAGAAATGAATGCCGATCAATTGTGGGAAACTACATTAAACCCTGAAATGAGAACTTTGCTTAGAGTTGAAATAAAAGATTGTGAACTAGCTGATTCTATGTTCTCCATACTAATGGGAGACATAGTTGAGCCACGTCGTGACTTTATTAACAATAATGCATTGAATGTGGATAATGTTGATATTTAACTAGGTGTACAGTTCCAAAGAGTGGTAGATGCATCATTTAAGGAGTTATTATGGGGGCAGATATTACATTGGTGCGCCAAAACAACAGAGGGACAGTGCGTAGAGCTATACAAAATAGTCAAGAGAGCATAGCAAAACTTGCTGAGCGCTATGATCTCAATGCAAAAACAGTAAACCTTTTGCGAAACAGAAGAATTTTTAGAAAAATTCCCTTGATCTTAGATTTTGTTGTATATAATATAGTATTATATTGTTTATTAGGTAAAAATGTTAAGTAATCATTTTGATGATTTTGTACAAGCTATTTTTCATGGTGATCTAGCAGGGGTAAGATATTCAATAGACGAAAAAGGGGTAAAAAGAAAAGGGTTGGTATATAAGAAAAGAAATGATAATGGACTGACTACTTTGCATTGGGCTGATTTATCTGATACTTTAAAAGTAATGAGGTTGCGAATAGAAGAAGAAGGGATGGATCCGAGTGAAGGAATAGGTAAATTTGCGTGTACTCTTTTGCATGTAGCTACTATGCTAGGTGATCTGGAAATGGTAAAGTGTCTAATAGAAGAAGGAGGGGTAGATTTTAATGTGAAAATGCAAGGTGGAATAACTCCTTTGCATTTGGCTGCTCATTATGGTAAACTAGAAGTAGTAAGGTATCTAATAAATAAAGGGGCAAATGCTAATGCAACAACTGAAAACATGAAGACTCCGAGAGATGTAGCAGAAGGTTGCAGAGTCGAGTGTGCTTTATGGATAGCAGAGCAAAGTTGCAGAGTTAAGGGTGCTTTATGGATAGCAGAGCACAGAGGAAATCTAATATTGTCTATAGTAATAGCAAGTGCAGTTATTACTACTATGGCATTATATATTTTTACTACTCCTGGGGCTGTTTTATCTGTTCTATGTGGGGTAGGTGTAGGTTGTGTGGGATATTATGTTTCTGATATAGTGGTAAAAGAATGCTATGCTAACACTCATAATAATCCTTCTCACTTAACGTAATTGTTTTATATTATGTAGAAGAATAAACTCCTTGTATATCTTAAAAGAAGATGTATATATGTTAAGCATAAATAAGGAGACACATAGAATATCAAGAAATAAAGATGGTTAATCAATATGTCTGGTGGGGATAAAGAGGGAAGCCTTTAACAAGGCAATAAAAGGCCTAAAAGAAGAAGAGAGTAAGTAGAGGGCTCAATGGTTGACAACAAGAGTTCTTTTCAAACCATTAACAAGATCGTTTCTATATAAGTCATGGGATGGGAGGATTTTAATGAAATGGGAAGCGGTCAATCAACTATCAACAGAGGAGTTTTGTCGTTTAACAGGGACAAAGAAATCAACATTTGAAGACATGGTTAAAGTGCTACAGCAATTACGAGATAAAAAGAAAGAACGAGGAGGCAGTTTGTTTTACCAGGACGAAAAGCATTATTAAAAGTGATATGGAGCATGAAGTTGTGTTAGTTGATGTTACGGAAACACCTATCCAATGGCCTAAAAAAACAGCGCTGTTTTTACTCTGGAAGAAAGAAAAGACACACGTTAAAAAGCCAAGTTGTAAAGGAAGCGAAGTATTACATGATTTTCGTTTGTTTAAAGAATCGAATGTACGGTTTCAGAACAGGAGTAGCAGATACAGGATATCAGGGATTGCATAAAATCCATAGCTATAGCCAATTGCCAAAGAAAAAAACAAAAAACGTCCGCTAACAAAGGAAGAGAGGAAAGCAAATAGAAATTTATCTGGTCGACGTGCACTTAATGAAAACATTATTGGGATGTTAAAACGTTTTTACTGACAAATATCGAAATCGACGAAAGCGATTTGTCCTTAGATTTAATTTGATCAGCTGGATATGAACTCTAAAAATAAGGTTTGGAAGGAACTAAACCTATTGCGGAAGCAAAGAAGAAAGTGTAACAAGTATTTTGTGTATATGAAATGGGCATAAATTATAAAAAGCTCAAAAATAGGGCAAGAATATTAGATCTTTTGCGAAACAGAAAATTATTGCAAAAGAGTAAAAAATGTGTCTTTTTGATAAAATTTTTCTTGTTTTAAAAACTATTACAAGATCAACTTAACAGTCAGTGGTACTTTTGGACACAAGAAAATCTTCTAAGCATTAATTTCGCAAAAGGTCTAAAGGTAAATTAATTACTTGACATTAAAAATGAAAATAGCAAAAACTTACTGGTTAGATATAAAGTAGAATATAATGGATGATGAAATACAAGATACATTATTGTGGGATGATGGGTTATTATTGTCAGATGAATCTAATCATGTGAGCCTTTTATCTTATGTGACGGAGGAAGGAGTTATACCTTACAAGACTGTTTATATATATAGTCAGAAAGATATAGAAGAAGCCATTGATAAATGTAAGATTGAGGAAGTGATTGGCTTAATAAGGCAAATTAATATAGATAGTTTAGAACTTTTTGTCTTGCTTGAACGTGCTGTTAATCGACATCGTAAATTATTAGCAGAAGAGCAAAGTTGTGAAGAAATCGATGGTATTAGTACATTACTTGCTGACTTAGATATAGCAAAAAATGGATATGGAATAAAGATTAGTGAAGTTCCCAGTAAACCTTATATACCTGAAAGTCATATTGTAAGAGAAAGTGTAGATCATAATGCTAGTTATGAGATCTGCAGTGACCGTATGCAGAGTAGAGAAGTGACTAATGGAGAAAGTTTTGTTAAACCTAACTATATTGAACACGTTTCTCATCTAGATTATATCACTACTAATTTATCTGATATAGCAGAAGAACCTGAGACTGATTGGGTTAGTAGTAACATCAGTGAAGAAAGAGATGATATGCAAGATTCAGGTATTGATTTACATGAAGATAAGAATGGAGAGTACGTGAGAAATGAGAGAAAGTATATTAATAATAGAGATATACCAAAAGGAATGACAGATAATGAAAGAAAAAACTGTGCGAATACAAGTTATGTACAACTTGATCTAGATAATAGTAAGAGTTCTGGAAGTAACCAGAAATTCCAGATTGATAGATCTGACTTTAATATAATGAGTAACAAATATATAATAGCTATAACCTGTTGTGCAATTGTATTACTAACTTTACTTAGTTTTTACACTATAATATCGTTAACAGCTGGTATAATTACTGTAATAGGTGGTCTTATAGGTGTCACCCTGTTAATAGTACATTACAGAAATGAAACACCTTCTTCTACTGGATCTTCTTGTGCTATACAACTTACAAATAACGAAACACCTTTTTCTACTGAATTTTCTTATAGCCTACAACCTGTAAATAATGTAAGCAATAGCGGCAAATGCGCTATTGCTTAGTTATGTATTTAATCAACAATTCCATATTCTTTTAATTCTGGCTGCTTTATGCCTTGAGTAGTGTGCTCCGATTTTATCTGAGAACTAGGTTTATCCTCATTGTAAGATTTTTCTTGATAAGATTCTTCTTGATTATGAAATTTTTCTTGTTTGTTTGCTTTGATATGCTGGTAAATTAAAGCAGCTACAACACAAACTACTATTGTCCCTGCAACGACAGTAAGTACCGTATTTAGTTGTGACTGTGCATCTAATGCTTGTTGTACATAATCTGATGCTCCGCCTGCTTTCTCTGCAAGATCTGCAACTTGTTCAGTTACTGCATTCCATCCATTCCCTAATGTTTCAAGCTTTTTTTGTAGTTCTTGAGACTGTCTAGCATGCTCTGCAGATTGTGCTTGAAGCTTTGTAACTACTGACAATATGGCTGAGTCAATATCAGATTTTTTAGCAACTCCCAACCAACCTAAAAAACTATTCATTTTTACCTCCTATTAAAAATGTAAATATATTACTATTTTAACTTTTAAATATTTAAATTATTGTTAATTTATCTTGTTTGCTTTAGTTGTTTAAATCTAATATAACAGGTAAAACTATAAAAGCTCCGAAAGAATATGGGAAAGAAATTAATATACTACTTTAGCCAGAGTAAGTGTGATGGCAATGCAGAAATGAAAAATTTGCTAGGCAGTAAAGGCGCAAATTTAGCTGAAATGTGCAATATCGGTATTCCTGTTCCTTCAGGTTTTACACTTTGCACTCAAGTATGCAAAATGTATTATAATAACGATAAGTTGCCTGATAATCTATGTGGTGAGATTAAGAACTTTATGGCTATTTTAGAAGAGGATGCAGGCTGCAAATTTGGAGACCCTAATCATCCCTTATTAGTTTCTGTACGTTCAGGTAGCATTGATTCAATGCCAGGTATGCTTGATACAATTTTAAATGTTGGTTTAAATGATGAAACCGTAATTGGATTAGCAAAAAAAAGTAATGAACGTTTTGCTTATGATAGTTATTGCCGCTTTATCACTATGTATTCTAATGTTGTACTGCAGCTTAATCACTACCTGTTTCAAGATATTCTTGATAGTGCACGATGTAAAAATAACGTAGAAAGTTTGGTAGATCTAGATGTTAGCACTTTAAAGCAGATCATTAATGACTTCAAGAACATAGTATATGAAAATACAGGCAAACATTTTCCGCAAAATATAAATGAACAATTACTAAGCTCAATAACTGCGGTGTTTTCATCTTGGAAAAATGAAAGAGCAGTGTCTTATAGACGTATACATAATATTTCTGAAGATCTAGGTACTGCAGTTAATATACAGACCATGGTTTTTGGTAACTTAAATAATAATTCTGCTACTGGTGTTATCTTTACACGTAATCCTTCAACAGGAGAGAAAAAATGCTTTGGTGAATTTTTACTCAATGCTCAAGGAGAAGATATAGTTTCTGGCTTTTATACTCCTTTACCAATCAATAATAACACTATGGGTAAATTAATGCCAGAGGTATATGAAGAACTATATATAATATGTAAAAAACTGGAAGAATACTATAAGGAGATGCAGGATATAGAGTTTACTGTACAAGATGGTAAATTATGGATTCTGCAAACTAGATCAGGTAAACGCACTCCTGAAGCTAATATCAGGATAGTAGTGGATATGGTGAATGAAAAAATGATTACAAAAAATAATGGAATACTTAAAGTTGATCCAAATACTCTTAACAGTTTGTTACATCCAATATTTGATATTCAATGCGATAAACAAGTAATAGGGGTGGGGTTGCCTGCTTCTCCAGGTATAGCTTCTGGATATGTAGTTTTTAACACGTATAATGCTGAAAAGGCTGTGAAGCAAGGTAAACAAGTAATTTTAGTACGGTCAGAGACTAGCCCAGAGGATATTAATGGTATGAATATTGCAAGTGGTATAATGACGGCTAGGGGAGGCATGACTTCACATGCTGCTGTTGTTACTCGTGGTATGGGCAAACCATGTATTTGTAGTGTAAATGGTTTGCACATTGATAAGAATGAAGGTTTCTTTGTACTAGGTGAAGTAAAAATCAATAAAGATGACCCTATCACTATTAATGGCAATACTGGTGAAGTAATATTAGGGATTCTTCCTACAATTTTACCAGAATTATCTCAAGAATTTGAAACTATAATGCAATGGGTTGATGAGATAAAAACAATAAAAGTACTGGCAAATGCAGATACCCCAAAAGATGTAGAAATTGCAAAAAAATTCGGTGCAGAAGGCATAGGCTTATGCCGCACTGAACATATGTTTTTTGCTCATGATAGAATTAATCTAATTCAAAAACTAATAATAGCTGATAGTCAAGACGAAAGGGTAAACGCGTTAGAAGAGCTTGAAAAAATGCAGAAATCAGATTTTAAGGAGATATTTTCTATGATGGTGGACAAAGAAATCACGGTACGGTTACTTGATCCTCCTCTGCATGAATTTTTACCGAATAATAAACAATCCATCAAAAAAGTGGCAAATTTACTGGGTAGGTCTATTGAAGATATACGCAGTAAAGTAGAGCAATTATCAGAGCAAAATCCAATGTTAGGGCATAGAGGTTGCAGAATAGCTATCTCTTACCCTGAAATATATAGGATGCAGATTAGGGCAATATTGAGCACTGTGTATGATTTACGAAACGAGAAAAACATTGTAGTTAAACCTGAAATCATGATACCTTTCGTCATCAGTGAAAAAGAGCTTATACTTATATGTGAAATGGCAAGAGAAGAAGCACGAAATTTTAATAATGTGCAATACTCAATTGGAACCATGATAGAATTACCAAGGGCTGCGCTTATTGCTGATAAATTAGCAAAACATGCAGAATTTTTCAGCTTTGGTACAAATGATTTAACTCAAACAACTATGGGGCTTTCACGTGATGATTCAGTCAGTTTTCTTGATACTTATAAGCAGGCTGGGATTTTTGAAAATGATCCATTTGTGGTATTAGATGTAGAAGGAGTGGGTGAATTGATGAAAATTGCTGTAACAAAAGGTAGAAAGAGTTGCCCAGAGCTAAAAATAGGTATATGTGGAGAACACGGAGCAGATCCAAAATCTATAGGATTTTTTATTAACTTAGGTTTACAATATGTTTCATGTTCTGCATACAGAGTACCAATTGCAAAATTAGTTGCAGCACATATAGCATTAAATCAAGGTCATTCAAAGTTTTCTGAATTGACAACGAACTAAATATTGTGTCATAATTAATGATATAATTATAGTGATTTATGATTTTTGTTTTTCCTGGTCAAGGTTCTCAATATGTTGGAATGGGAAAAGATTTATACAGTAAGTTTTCTGTTGCAAAGCAGGTATTCGATGAAGTTGATGATATATTAAATAGAAAATTATCCCACGTCATTTTTAATGGCCCTATTGAGGAATTAACTGATACAGAAAATGCACAACCAGCTATCATGGCTGTATCAATTGCAGTTTTACGTGTGTTAGAGCATGTTTTTGGCAAATCTCTATTTATAGATTATGGAGTGAAATACATATGTGGGCATTCTGTTGGTGAATATACTGCATTATGTGCGGCAAAATCTCTAACACTTGAATCAACGGTAAAGTTATTACAAGTGCGTAGCAAAGCTATGGGTAAAGCTTCTGCACGCTGCAATGGTGGTATGATTGCGCTTTTAGGAGCAAACTTAGCGGAAGTTGAAGATATATTAAAATCACTTCGGGTTAGTAAAGTTTGTGAAATTGCAAATGATAATAGTAGTGAACAAATCGTTGTTAGTGGTGTATTTGAAGCACTTGAAGTATTAATCAACGCACTGAAAAATTCAAGCGTTAAAAGGGTTATTAAGTTACAGGTAAGTGGACCTTTTCACTCATCTCTTATGAAGCCAGCTGATCAGGATGTGTTAGAATTTCTAAATAATATTGAAATGGTTCGTCCTATAGTTCCTTTAGTATCAAATGTTACTGCTCAAGCAGAAGATAATGCAAAAAATATAAAGAAATTATTAGCTCAGCAAATTGTAAGTAAAGTCAGATGGAGAGAAATGGTCCTATATATGATAAGACATGGTGCTAGAAGATGTATTGAAATAGGACCTAATAAGGTATTGTCTAATCTAGTCAAAAGAATCGATCAATCAATGAGTGTAAAAAATCTAGAGAGCGTTGATACTGTTAATGAGTTTTTTTATGAGTTCTCGTTGTTAACTGCATAACACAGTGGTTGCTCTTTATAGAGAGTTAGGTGAATTTTCTCGGTTCATTCCTAAAAGCAAACGTATTATGTGTCTAGATATGGGTGAAAAGCAAGTAGGTGTAGCATTTAGTGATATAACACAATTGATAGCAATTGCACACAGTGTATACCACAGACGTAATGTTAGTAAAGATCTTGGGTATTTTTATAGAATATTAAAAGAAAATGAGGCTGAATCAATAGTAGTGGGATTGCCATTAGCAATAGATGGTTATGAGAATCAATGGTGTGACAAGGTAATTCATTTTGCAAATAAAATAGTAAATAAATGTAAAGTAAATATATATTTACAAGATGAAAGATTCTCTACATCTTTTGCTACTAATGCTCTTAAACTTTATGGAGTATCGATTATAAAATCAAAAAAACTCAATGATAAAGTTTCTGCATGTATAATTTTGCAGCGCACCCTTGATAGGATGAACAATTTATTAAAAGAATAGATAAACGCAAAGCATTTTGTAAAAAAGCCATATATATTGAACTTTAAATATATATGAGGTATACTGCCAGCTGATTAAAGAAAATAATAAAGTGAATTTTTTTGATATCAGAATAATTGGTAGATATTTTATCAACTTTTTATTAACATTTGGAAACGCATTTATATTTTTTATTCGATCAATCTATCATAGTTTTATTCCACCATATTATTTTAGCAGTATAATAAGACAAGTGATAGAGATAGGTTTCTTTTCCTTGCCTATTGTTGGTCTAACTGGAATTTTTATAGGAGCTGTAATAGTTTTACAGAGTAGTTTAAGCAGCACGTTAATTAATCAAGAAGAAATTATACCAAAAATTGTTGTAATTACTATCATGAGAGAATTAGGGCCAGTTTTGATTAGCTTAATAATGGTTGGTAAGGCTGGATCAGCAATAGCAGCAGAGATTGGTACGATGCGTATTACTGAGCAGATAGATGCTTTGATAACTCTAAATGTAAATCCTTTTAAGTATTTAATAGCACCAAGAATTTTAGCATCACTTATGGTGTTTCCTATATTAACAACATGTGTGGATTTAATAGGAATATTTGGTGGATATATTACTGCAGTTTTACAATTTGATCATAATTTAAGTGTATATATTAAATATACGATGCAATTTTTTGATATGCATGACTTTATTACAGGGTTAGTAAAATCAACTGTATTTGGCTCTGTAATCTCTATTGTAAGTTGTTATTACGGTTATCATTGCCAGGAGGGAGCGCGTGGAGTGGGTTTTGCCACTACATCAACTGCTATCTTGTCATCTGTGTTAATTATCCTTACGAATTATGTGATTACTCTGGTTTATGTGTAATCCTGTAATATCTATTTCAGATCTCTGTTTATCTTTTTATAACAGAGTAGTATTAAATCACCTAAACCTTAATATTTCACGTGGAGAGTCGTTGGCTATACTTGGTGGTTCAGGTAGTGGAAAATCTGTTCTTGCAAAAACTATAATTGGATTACTACTTCCAGATTCTGGGTCTATACATGTAAATAGCAAAAGTAAAAGCTTTGGTGTGTTATTCCAGAATTCTGCTTTATTCGATTATATTACAGTATGGGAAAATATATCTTTTAATTATAAAAAACGTTTTAATATTGATAAAAAAAAGGCAAAACAATTGGCTATAGAAAAGCTTAATAGTGTTGGTTTAGAGGAAAATATATCTGATATGTTTCCAATAGAACTATCAGGTGGTATGAAAAAGAGAGTAGCGTTAGCAAGGGCAATCGCACATAATCCTGAAATTATTATTCTAGATGAACCAACATCAGGATTAGATCCAATAATGTCGAATATAGTAAATGAGATAATCATGTCGCTATCAAAAAATCTTCATTCTACAATTGTTACTATTACGCATGATATATATAGTACATTTAGAATAGCCAATAAAATAGCGGTATTATATGAAGGTAATATTATATTTCATGGTACTATTAAGGAGATACAAAATAGTAACAACGAATATATAAAGAAGTTCATTGCACCTGTTCAGTTTATGTCATAACAATAATGATTAATTTTAAAAATTTTCTTCTTAGTTTAGTGCTTGTTATAATATCTACGCCATTATTGAGTGCTGGTACGAGAGAATATGTGAGAATTATTGGGTCTTCAACAGTCAATCATTTTATTTCATTTATAGCTGATGAGTTTAATCGTTCATCTTCTTTAAAAGCTCCAATTGTAGAGTCAATAGGAAGTGGCGCTGGATTTAAAATGTTTTGTTCAGGAATAGAGGAAAATGCACCAGACATTACCACTTCATCTCGCCCTATAAGAAAAGCTGAAATTGAATTGTGTCAAAGAAATAAAGTTGGTGAAATAATAGAAGTTGTTATTGGTTACGATGGTGTAGTAATTGCGAATTCAAAGCAAAGCGACAAGTATGATTTTACAAAAAAAGATCTTTTTGATGCTTTATCTGCATATACCCAGCAAGGTAATAAATTAGTCAAGAATAATAAGAAATATTGGTCTGATATAAGTAAAATTTTCAAAAAAAGTAAAATTGAAATCTATGGTCCATACCAGAACACCGGTACATACGATACTTTAATAGATTTTATCATGCTTGATCAGTATTCATGTATGAATGCAAGAATTTTTAAAGAAACTTATAAGGATATTGAAGAAAGGAAAAAAGCGTGTAGTAATATCAGAAATGATGAAGTATATAAAGAAGTAGGGACTAACGAAAATATAATAATACATAAGCTAAATAATGATAAGGATGCTCTAGGTATATTAAGTTTTAGTTTTTTAATAAGGAACCAGGATAAAATACAAGGTAGTACAATTGCTGGAATCGCGCCAACTTATGAGAATATATCATCAATGAAATATTTATTAGCCAGACCATTATATCTTTATATCAAGAAGAGTCATGTAGGTGTTGTGCGTAGTCTAAAAGAATTTATTAATGAAGTGATGTATGCAATTGACTATAAAAGCGGTTATTTATTCAGATATGGTCTTATACCGCTTTCTAATCAAGATATGCAAAAAGCTTTGGCCACTGTTCATAGTATAATGTAGTACAAATTCTTCTGCTATTCTTCATATAATTTTTATGCAATAAAGAAAAAAATATGTTGCAACAATAAACAACTGTTCCATACTTAAGGAAGTTGGACATATAGCGCTTTCCTTAATAGCCCGAAAAGGAAAATTTAAAATAGGGAACTATTTTTTTTGATCTATTCGAACTATTGTGAAATACGCTATACATTCAATATTTTTATTTTATAGTGGAGGTTAAAATGATTAGACAATCTGATAAGTACAATATAGTGATTTCTGCAAGTTTAACTTGTGTTGCTTTAAGTGCTGTAGTGTACCTGGCAATTGCAGAGAAGTTTCATAATATATGTTTTACATATAGTAATGTTTGTATGAGTTATGGAATTCTTTCTGTAGTTCTCACTGCAATTGCTGCTATTGCTACTTATACAGCATGGTATTACGCTGGTCCTATTAATGATCCTGCTAATGATCTTTCTGGCAGTATCGAGCAGCCTGTAGAAGCACCAGAAGCACCTGTAGGAGAACCTGTTGTAGAAGAACCTGTAGGAGAACCTGTTGTAGAAGAACCTGTAGGAGAACCTGTTGTAGAAGAACCTGTAGGTTGGATAGGTGCTGTTACTAATGCTATTACAGGTATTACAAATCAGCTATACTTTTCTTTAAAAACCAAGATTGCTGGAGAACCTGTAGGAGCACCTGTAGTAGAACCTGTAGTAGAACCTTTAGTAGAACCTGCAGCAAATCAAAGAAGAACGTAGCATCCTACAAAAGGATAAAATGAATGATGGTAGTTTGCTTGTTTTGAAATGAGTAAACTACCATTATGGCGAAAATTGAAAATTTTACCAGGATAGGTACTTTATCCTTTCTTATCCTGACTTTCAAAACACTTTCTAAAGCTTTAATTGAGTGGGCGGTGACAGGCTCGAACTGCCGACCTCTTCGGTGTAAACGAAATGCTCTACCAATCTGAGCTAACCGCCCTTGTATAATATAATTATATAGACTGAGCTCTTTTTATGCAATAAAATATTAGTGCCTTAAACAGTAAGGTTTATAATTAAAAATTTTTATGGAAACATTTTCCAACTTCTGCATTTATCACTATAAAGAAATTTTTAGTACTAACACAGAAGCACTAGATTTAATTGACAAGGGCATATTTGATGAAACTGTAATTATTGCAGACAAACAAACAAATGGCAGAGGACGTACAGGTAAAAGGTGGCTATCTCCGGAAGGCAATTTATATATAAGCTTTATAATAAACCCAGTAGGTAAATTTAGTGAGTTTGTTTTTATCACTGCTATAGCTGTAGGACATACTTTATTATCACTTGTAGATAATTTAGGTGTTCAATACAAGTGGCCTAATGATATATTAATTGATGGTAAAAAAATCAGTGGAGTACTAATAGAAAGAAAATCTTACTCAAATTGGTTAGTAATAGGTGTTGGTATTAATATAGTACATGCGCCATTGCAAGAATCAACTTGTATTAGTAATTATTGCAACCCTTTATCTAATATGGATTTGCTTACAATGCTGATAATAAATTTTAATAAATTAAGAAAACAATGGATACTTAACGGATTTTATGATATAAGAAAAGCATGGCTGGAGAGGGCTTTTAAACTAAATGAGCTAATAAGTATAAAATTGGCTGATCAGTTGCTTAGTGGCATTTTTACTGGTATAGATACAGATGGTAAATTAATCTTAAAACAGGAAAATGAAGATTTAGTTTATTTTGACACAGGTGAGCTATTTTAATGGTGTTTTGTGCTTATTTTATTAGTTTCATATTGATGATAGGAGAACTAATTTTTGCTTTTTCTCGTTATAAACGCAGCGAAAGATTTTTGCGAAAACTTGAGCAAAATAATGAAAAAAAGACATAAAAGATTACTTGTAGTTACCGGAATTTTTTGTGCTTTAAGCTGCATAATTTTTTTTGTTTTAATGACACTGAAGGAAAATATTTCATTTTTTTATACTGTAAGTGAAGCTGTAATGCTACCACACAAGAAAAAGCCTATACGTATTTGTGGAATAGTTGTTGAAAATAGTATAATTAAAAATGATAGTGAAATTATTTTTCAAATAACAGATTTCAATCAAAGCATTAGTATAGTATATAAAGGAATACTGCCTCCTATGTTTTCAGAAAAAAACAGTGTTGTTGTTCAGGGTATAATGCTCAATAAAACTACATTCCTAGCAGATACGGTATTTGCTAAACATGATGAAAATTATATGTCTATTAAAGCTCAATGAAATTTGACAAGTTTATCTATTGTTTTGGTAATAATTTTCGGTGTATCAGGAGAAAGCTTAAGGCTTATTTGATTTAACCGTTCTACGGCTGATTCACTGCTTTCACCTTCACCTTCTATAAAATCACATAAAATATCTTCTATATTTTTAGCAATACCTTCATATTTTCGCAAAGGATGGTTGCGTGGATATTGATTAATAGTCTTAATACTAGAATATTCAATAAATGCTTGATCTTTAAAGGCAAGCTGTCTTAACTTTGCTTTGAGTATTTGTTCATTACTTTTTGCCAATAAACTAGACTTTATTAATGACTCTGTAATTATGTTAATGACTTGCTGTACATCAGAATGTACTATTAAGTTTACAGTATTCTTTTTTAGTACACAGTAATATAGTGTTTTTACACTCTTTAGTGAGTTTATTAACATTTTGCTGTTATGTGACTGTAACCATAAATGTTTTTCACACATAGGTGTAATTGTAAATATATTTTTATTTACCCTGATGTTGCATTGTAGACAACTATTAAAGAGAGAAAATGCTATTCCCTTTGATTCAAGAGCATGTGCAGCTGTAATAGTATTTGCCATTATGCTGTTTGTGATTTTAATTCCATGATCATACAGATGATAAACTATATTTTCAATATCATGATATAAAAAATTGTTATTTTTATATAATTCTACATATTCTATGCTATCATGCTGCTTATACTCTATTGTCACCTCATCTGCAAAAAGTGCTTTTGCTGCTTTATGTTTATCAAGTACTGTGCAAATTTTAATAAAGTGTTCAAGCACCTGCTGATTTGTTATTTCAATACTCAGAAGATTTTTATTGATAATTGAAATGTTGCGTATCATCTTATCTCCTTTTATAGCTTGTCAAACAAATTTTATGTGGAATTTATTAAAATTTATTTAAATTAAACTTACATTATTTCAATTCCAGGATCTTGCATGTTATGTTCTGTAGAATCAAAATTACTGCTATGATAACTATCGTTATCAGGTTCATTAGTGCTGCTGTGATCACTACTATCATGACCTATACCATCATCTCGACTGCTTGTTAAATGTAGCATGCTATCTAATTTGCCTATGCAATCAATACGATTTAATTCATCATATCCGTTTATATGGATCTTACTTTCATCTTCATATACAATAAAAATCTGCGGTACAGTTTTTACATCATATTCAGACTTTATTATTATGAATAACTCAGGATTTTTTATTATATCAACTTCTTCGTACTCTATGTTTTTGCTATGTAATAACTGTTTTGCTTTAATACAATATGAACAACCTGGTTTTGTATATATTATAACTTTTACTGCAACCTTACCCATAATTTTAACCCTAATTATATAATTAATTATTATAATAATTGTTATAATATAAGAAATAAGCTTAGTGTCAATTGGTTATACAAATATATTGTGTTATGCACGTTTGTAGATCAAGGGAGTTCATGCAAATTTCTGATATAAATTTATGTGTTCTGATATAAATTTATGTGTAATGTAAAAGTAAAGAAATGAAAAAATTATATTTGCTTGTTATAATAATTATAGCATTTGCAGATCAGGCAAGTAAGTTATATGTCAATGCGTTGATTGATGAAGAAGGATATATTGAAATTTGTAGTTTTATAAAACTCATAGAAGTATGGAATTCAGGTATTAGCTTTGGACTATTTAGTACATTGCCATATAGAGATTTATTATTTTCAGTCTTTGCTATTATTATAATTAATATATTATTATATTTACTATATCAGGCTAATGATAGGCTAACCTGTATAGGTTTTACTCTTATGATTGGTGGTGCCATTGGCAATGTAGTTGATAGGATATACTGGAAAGCCGTATATGATTTCATACATTTTCATATTGGTGATTGGTATTGGCCTGCTTTTAATTTAGCAGATTGCTATATAGCGGGTGGAATGCTGATATTAATGTACAAATGGTATATATATGATACTTTTATCTGTCAGCGGCATAAAGCTATTGACTGATAAAACCATATACAATATGCTTTCAGCATTATATATATTTAGGTCAAGCAATGTTGCGTAGACTTTATAGCTTTCTCTTACCCGCTGTGTTTTTATTTAGTAATTCAGTTTTATTTAGTAATTCAGTTTTTGCAGGTCAATCAGGTGTCCAATGTGCTAAACTTAAAAATGGTTTAGAGGTTTGTGTTGTATTAAATAACCGTATCCCAGCTGTATTACATTCAGTAGTATATAAAGTTGGCGGTATGGATGATCCTATTGGCAAAACAGGATTAGCACATTATTTTGAGCATCTTATGTTTAAAACAATGGGAAAGTTTAAGGATATAGCAGCTACTTTAGCAAGTATTGGAGCTCGAAATAATGCATATACTACAAAAGAATATACTTGTTACTGGGAGTTAGTATTAAAAGAAGACTTGCCATTAGCTATGGAAATCGAAGCGGATAGGATGTCTGCTTTTAATTTAAGTGAATTAAGTCATGAAAGAAGTAAAACAATGGATAATGAAAAGGATATCGTGATAGCGGAAAGGAAAACTAATATTGAAAACCATCCTACGGCTTTATTATATGAAGAAATAGATCATGTATTTTACCGTACAGCTTATGGCAGGTCTGTTATGGGTTTAGAGGCAGATATACGGAGTTATACTTATGATGATATAAAAGATTTCCATGATAGGTATTATCATCCTGGTAATGCAATACTTTTCATGGTGGGTGATGTAGAATTTGATGAAGCATTAAAACTTGCAGAAGAAAAATATGGCCATATTAAATCTCGCCCTGTAATCAGGCATTATCCAAATCAAGAGCCAGTACATAATTCTAATGTGGTGTTAACTCTTCAAAGTCAACAAACAAAAGTGCCAAAGTTACTTTTGCGTTATAAAGTACCTAAATTTGATAACATTAAGGAAGGCTTAATAGTTTATTTGATAGCTCATCAGTTGGGTGGAGATAACTCTAGCAGGCTATATAATGATCTAGTCTGTGATAAGAATATCGCAGTATTAGTATATGCTGGTTACAGTGGAATAACTTTTAGCAATGGTTTTATTGATATTATTGTGTTGCCGAAAGATGGGGTGAATATAGATGCAGTGGAGAAGGAGCTTGAAAGTAGCATTAGTCAGTTTATTCATGACGGCATAACAGAAACAGAATTGAAAAGAGCAAAATATCTCTACAAAGTAGCACAATTTAATAATTTCTCTAGCTTAGAGAGTATTGCACACTTCTATACTTCAAAGTTAGCACTTAATATTCCTCTCGAAGAGATAGATATCACATATAATCAAATTAATGATATTAACTTGGAAGATATTAATAGTAAGCTTCATACTATTTTTGTTTCTGCTAATAAGTTAGTTGGTCGTTTACTACCTCAGGGGGAAATAAATCATGCAAATAGGTAAAATTATATTTATATTTATTCTTTATATGAGTTGTAATTTATATGCAGATAATAAAATTCAAATAAAAGAAGTAGTCACTAAGAAAGGATTTAAGTTTTTGTTTGTTGAAAATCATGATTTACCAAAGGTTTCAATAGCTGTGACATTTAAAGGTGCTGGGTCAGCATATGAGCATACGGAAAAACAGGGGCTTTCTTTTCTTACTTCTTTAGTTGTTAAAGAAGGATCAGGTGAAAATAGTGCTAAAGAATTTGCACAAAAGCTTAATGATAAGGGGATACAGTTGTTTTTTAATCCTACCTTGGAAGATTTTACAATTTCTGTAGATACTTTATCTGAAAATTTAGAAGAAAGTGTTGCATTAATGAGCGATGCTATAATGCGTCCTAAAGTTGATCCTGAAGGGTTAAGTAGAGCTAGAGAATTTGTCAAAGTAAGCATTAATTACTGCAGGGAGATACCTGGTTTAATTGGGATGCAAGAGATAACGAAGTTAATTTATAAAAGGCATCCTTATGCGAGAAATGTATATGGAACTTTAAGTACTGTAACAAGTCTTACAAGAGAAGATATTTTAGGTTATATAAAACGTAACTTTACTAAAAATAATATTGTTATTAGTGTAGTGGGTGCAGTAAAAAGTGGAGAAATAGAAGCATTATTAGATAAGTATCTCTTTAAACTACCGTTACAAAAATCACAGTCTACAAAAAGTCTACCTGTAAAAAACGACTTTGGTCATGCAGAAAATAAGCATATTGATATGAATATACCATATAGTGTCATATTTTTTGCACAAAAAGGTATAGCTTATAATGATCCTAATTATCATAATGCTTTGGTTTTAATGAATGCAGTAGGTGGTCAGAGTTTAAACTCTTTATTGATGCGTAGACTTAGAGAAACTTTAGCTATGACTTATGGTGTTTATTTTTATATGGCCAATTGTGAACACGGTAATAGTATATATGGATTCATACAAACTGATAGTAGTAATACTATTAAGGCTATATCAGCAATAAAAGGGACACTCAGTGAAGTAAAGAGAAGTGGGATTGATATGCAATTGTTCAAAGACGCAAAAATAGATATAGTAAATTCTTATGTTTTTTCTATGTTTAGTAATGCTCGCATAGCATCACGGTTAAGCTTTATACAAATGAATGGCCTAGACACACACTATTTTAACAGTTATATAGATTATGTAAATCAGGTTAAGCTAGATGAAGTAAATGCACTAGCTAAGTTTCTACTAGATCCCGAAAATTTATTTATTGTTGAAGTTGGTAAACCTGTGAAAAGTTCTGGTTCTTTGATTATGTGAGAGACAATATACTGTATGTATATTGGTGCACATACCTCTACTCAAGGTGGACTACATAAAGCGTTGTTACACGGACAATCAATCGGTGCTACTACTATACAGTTATTTACAAGTAATCAGCGTCAATGGCAAGGTAGGAAACTAAGCAGTGCTGATCTGGATGAATGGTATTCCGCACTCGATACTACTGGTATTAAATATGTAATGAGTCATGGTAATTATTTAATTAATCTTGGATCCAATAATAATGCGCTGTTAGCTAAAAGCCGTACTGCTTTTGTAGAAGAAATAGAACGTTGCTTGGCATTGCAGATAGATTATTTAAACTTTCACCCAGGTGCTGCTACTGGTGATAGTGAAGTAGCTTGTATAGACCGCATTATACAAAGCTTGCGAGGGTTTAAGCCATTTTTTAACAAGGAAACAAAGCTACGACTACTACTTGAAACCACAGCAGGTCAAGGTTCAACTATTGGTTGGTCATTTCAGCAACTGGGTGACATTATCGAAAATGTAAAACAAGAAGTACCGATAGGAGTTTGTATGGATACATGCCATATTTTTGCTGCAGGTTACGATATTTGTACGCTTACTGGATGGAGAGATACATTAAATGAATTTGAGTCAATAATTGGCCTCAAGCATCTTTATGCTATACATGTCAATGATTCTATTTTTGGGTTAAATTCAAGGAAAGATCGTCATGCAAATCTAGGAAGTGGAGAAATAGGTCTAAATTGCTTCAAAATATTAATGCAGCATCCGAAGCTTCGCAATATTCCTAAATATTTGGAGACACCAAATGGTGATACTATGTGGGTAAAAGAAATAAGTTTATTGAAAGATTTCTATAGAGAAGTCAATTAAACAGGCTTATGTAAGTTTTTTAACACACTCTGGACTTTATTTCCCAATTCACTTAAAGTAAAAGGTTTAGGTAAAAAATGAAAATCTCCTATATTAATATCCTCATTCTTCAAGAATGTATCTTCGGCATACCCTGAGATAAAAATAACGTTTATACCTGGCCTATGAATTAATGCTTCTTTTACTATTTCTGGCCCGCTGACTTCTGGCATAACTACATCAGTAATAATGAGATCTATATGTTGATTTTTTTTGCTAATTATCTCCAGCGCTTGACTACCTATACTAGCCTCTATTACAGTATATCCGCTTCTTGTTAGTGCTTTAGTAATGAATTCCCTTACTGAATCTTCATCTTCAACTAATAAGATTATACCACCTTCTTTTACTTCATTTGCTGTAAAAGATTCAACTTTTTCGATATTTTGTTCTTTGTAATTTTCATCTGACACATAGACCATAGGTAAGAATATACAGAATTTAGTACATTGATTCACTTTGCTGCTCACATAAATATATCCTTCGGTTTGTTTAACAATTCCATATACTGTTGAAAGACCTAGCCCCGTGCCAGAGGTAATATCTTTAGTAGAAAAGAATGGATCAAATATTTTTTCAATGATACTGCTATCTATACCGCATCCAGTATCGATTATCTCAATTAACACATAGTTTCCATGTTCAATTGCTTCTTTATCAGGAGAAAACATATCTTGAAATGTGGAATTTAGTGAATCTATCTTTTTATTTGAAGTACATATAATTAACTCTCCTCCTTTTTCCATTGCAGCACTTGCATTTACGACAAGGTTAATAATGACTTGCTCTAATTGTCCTTGGTCTGCTTTAACAGCACCTAAATCTCTTTCGTAATGAGTAGTAAATTTTATATTTTCACCTATTAACCTCTTGATCATCTCATAAAGATTATCTATTGTGCTATTGACATCTACAATTTTTGGTTGTAGGGTTTGCTTCCTAGAAAATGCGAGTAACTGCTTGACCAAGTTGGATCCACGCTTTGTATTTTGTTGTATCTGTATTATGTCTCCGAAAGACGGATCACCAGCTGGATGTTGCAATAGGAGTAGGTCACAGAACCCTATGATACCTGTTAAGATGTTATTAAAATCATGAGCGATACCTCCAGCCAGTTGGCCTATTGCTTGCATTTTTTGGTAATGCTCAAGTTTCATTTCCAGGTTTTTATGTTCACTATTGTCGACGAAATAGCAGAGTATAAAAATAGTTTTATTGTGGATAAATTTATTAAAGTATATTTTTATGCTATTAGCATTAGCAAGCTGAACATTAAAAAACGCATTATTTATCCTATTGCTTGAAAAATATTCACGTATTTTTCTATGATATCCAGTAGATATTACTTTAAAAATTGAATTTTCATTTGATCCTGCAAGTTTTGTTAAAGCTGGGTTTTTTTTAATAAAGCTACCATTGACATCACATTGTGCTATTGCAATAGATGCATTTGCAAAACATGGGTGTAATTGATAGTCTGTAATATTTGATTCTGATGGTGTAATGAACCCATATATGTAGCTGTGATTATATTTATCACAAAATAGTGTGGTGCTCATGCATGCTCTAAATGGAATACAGTTTGCTGTGAAAAACAAGATGTCATTTCTATTTTCTATATCACCAGACTCAAACTTTGAAATAAAATCATTCATTGAATTACCTTTTTCAAGCTTTGTAAGCTCAAATATATCCAAGAATCTTTTATTTGTGGATAGAATGATGCCTTTAGTGTTTGCAATATATGTACCTATGTTATGCTTTTCTATTAATTCTTCATATACTTGTTCTTTATTGATTTTAGTTGCTTTTAATACAAAATATCCACGTGGTCGTGCTATTGGTACTAGAGATAAATTCAAAATTTTACTTTCATTTATAGAAATTTGAGGGTTATCTAGTACAGGTTCGCAAGATAATAGAAAACTCGATATTCTGTTTTTTTTGCTTAAGGAAACATATGTATATATAGAAGTATTATTTTTGAAAGCATGGTAAAATGCTTGCCGTTCATTTTCTAAAACATTTACTACTTCAAGAATTTTGCTTAAAGAGATTTCGCTATCTATATGGTCTCTAAATCTTTCGTAAAATCTTGCATCAGCATAAACAACATCTTCACTTTTATGTAAAATTACACAAAATTCTGTATTGTGATTCAATGCATTGGCAAATATTGCGTTTTGAAACTCTATAGCATTAAGCATGTACCTATAATGTTTAATGTTATACACAACAAATAGAGCTATCATGATGCTAATAAGTAAGTTAATTTCTATGTTAATATGTGGATCATATATACCACAGAAATATAGTATAGATATTATTATTACAGGCAGAAATATAATGGTAGCAGCTATAATGCTTGGCATGCCATAATCTCTAAATATAAAATCTACTCTATTTTCTTTTTTATTATCTGTATATCTTTTGCTCATTTTAGATATTTTTATTATATTAATATAATTATATATATTTATTAATTCGTCGATATCTAATTTAGAGCGTATGGAAAAAGCAACAGACACACAGAAAAAATTAGCTGTTGAGTGGTTCTACACATTAAGGGATAAAGTGAGAGAATCTTTTGTGTTACTTGAGAAACAATTTGCTAAAGAACCAAAAGTTAACAAAAGAATATGGAAACGCATAGATGGTGGGGGAGGTGAGTCTACTATTATTTATGGAGATGTATTTGAAAAAGTAGGGATCAATGTTTCTGAGGTATATGGAAAGTTTTCAGATTCGGTAATAAATGAGATTCCTGGTGCAAATGAAAGTAATGGAAAATTTTGGGCAGGTGGTATATCTATTGTGTCTCATATGCAATCACCTCTTATTCCTGCAGCACATATGAACACACGATTGATATACACTTCAAAGCAATGGTTTGGTGGTGGTATAGATTTTACACCGATGTATTATGATGAAGCTGATTATCAGTATATACATAATACACTTAAGACAGCATGTGATAAATTTAATCCTGAATATTATATAAAATTTAAACACCAATGTGATGACTATTTTTTCTTACCACATAGGCAAGAATCACGTGGTATAGGTGGTATTTTTTATGATAATCTTAACTCAGGAGATTGGCATGATGATTTTAATTTTACAAAAGCTGTTGGTGAAACATTTTTAGAAATTTTTTTACATATTATAAAAAGACATATTAATGAACCTTGGACAGAAGCACAGCGTGAACATCAATTAATAAGACGTGGAAGATATGTGGAATTTAATCTCTTGTACGATCGTGGTACTAGATTTGGCTTGATAACTAATGGTAATCCAGATGCAATTATGATGTCAATGCCGCCTTTAGTTAAATGGATTTAAAGTGATTGAATTTGGTTGGGAAGTTATGTATAGTTTGTTGTTGACTCTTTCGTCTAGTGGTTAGGACACCACCCTTTCACGGTGGTAACACGGGTTCGAATCCCGTAAGAGTCACTTTTTGGTGTAGCTTTTATACTTTATTCAGTAATTAAATTGCTTGACAGCTATTATCTGCGTCTTTATCATTACATTAAAAAATTATTAATTTATGTTAAGCAAATGGTAGGTGTAGGTATGGTTAATTCAAAATTAAAATGTTCTATTGTTGTGTTGACGCTGTTCGCATCTAGTGTTGCTGTTGGCATATACTCTTCCGGTCTTGGTCCAGTGTTTGCTGTCTGTGCAGTAGTTGTGATTATGTCAGCACTATACTTATTAATAAAGAGTCAGTCATCATCAGCAGAGATTTTGACTAGCACCTCTATTGTTCTTCCTTCAGCACCTCCACCGCCTCCTGCTAGTTTTGGCAACAAAACAAATGTTACACAAGATTATGGTGGTGTAAAGCGTCAGTCATCATCTAAACAAAAAGATGATACAGTAAGCAATTTGAGATCAGATCATCCAAACCATCCTAATGGTGGTACTGCTGCTAAGAACGACAAGAAAGTGCCAGAGGGGTTAAAAAATGGTAGCATCTCTACTGTTCTTTCTCCAGCACTTACATTACACGAAGTACTACAGGAAGCACTGAAGAAAAGACGATTGCAGATGGAAGATGATTCAGAGTGGGAATCTAAATATGAATCTGAAAAATCAAGCCCGGGCATTGTGGCACAGAGTCATGCTACAGAACAACCTATTAAGAATGCTCCAAGTAATAAGGTTAATTGTGTGCAACCACCTCCAGCACCTCCACTGCCTCCTGCTAATTGGAACGCAAAAACAAATTTTAAACAAAATAATGGTGATATAAAGGGTCAGTTATCATCTCAACAAAAAGATGAAGTAAACAATTTGGAATTAGATCTAAACCATCATAATGGTGGCGCTGCTGCTAAGAACGATAAGAAAGTGCCAGATGAGTTGTTTGAGCGAATAAAAAAAATAAAAAATGGTGAAATTAAGCTTAAACCAGTTAATAAAAATATTAACCATAACAAAACTTTAGGTAGTAGCAAACCTTGGATGGATAGTCTGAGTAATAGAATACATTTCGAGAAGTCCAGTGCAAGTGATGATGGTTTACCAGAGGATAGAGATGAATGGGGAGATGACGATGTTAGAACATCTCAATTACCAGGTGAAAGTTCTAGAGCAGATATTACTAATAATGATACTTCTCTTCTAAAGAAAGGCCATAATAAGCTTAGTAACAATGTATCAAATAGTAATAATGTATCACCACAGAAGATTATTTATAAGGGAATCCAAGAAGACGCAAGTAGTAGCGGTGCTTCTTATCCTGAATGTGAATCTGAAAAACCAAGCCCGGGCATTGGGACACATAATAATGAAACAGCAGGGGATACTTTACAAAAAAGAAGGAGCAGTGCTTCTTCTGGATATGAATCATCTTGTGAAGGGTCAAGAATCCATGATATTATGGTACAGAGTCATGATACAGAACAACATATTGAGAATGCTCCAAGTAGTAATATTGATTGTGTGCAACCTTACGATTCTAGTAGCGGAGTAAAACCTCTTAGGGAATTTTTTGAAAAATTGTCTCAAAAAAATATGCTGGTTAAGGTTAGACATTAGCATAAGATGCTTTCAACTTATTAAAGTCTTCTTCTGCATGATATGATGATCTAGTGAGTGGGCTAGATGCCACTACTAGGAATCCTTTGGAATAGGCTATATATTTATAGTGGTCAAACTCTTCTGGTGTGACGTATCTATCTAGTTTTGCATGTTTTGCAGTTGGTTGTAAGTATTGACCAATAGTAATGAAATCAACTTCAGCGCTGCGTAAGTCATCCATGACCTGAAATACTTCTTCTTTTGTCTCTCCAAGTCCAACCATTAGTCCTGATTTTGTAAAGATGGCAGGATTAATTTGCTTAACTGTTTTTAACAGATATAAAGAATGAAAATAACGTGCACGAGGCCTAATTTTTATGTATAACCTAGGCACTGTTTCAATATTGTGATTATAGACATCAGGTAAAGCGTTAGCTATTGCTTCAAATGCTCCATCTTTATTTAAGAAATCTGGTGTTAAAACTTCTATGGTTGTATTTTGATTAATCTTTCTAATTTCTTTTATACATTTTATGAATTGTGATGCACCACCATCTGGTAAATCATCACGATCAACGGAAGTAATCACAACATGATTTAGATTGAGCCTCTTTATAGCCTTAGCAAGATTTTCCGGCTCATGAGGATCTAATTTTTCAGGAACCCCTGTTGCCACGTTGCAAAATGCACATGCACGAGTACAAACAGAACCCAGTATCATTACAGTTGCATGGCGTTTATTCCAACACTCACCTATATTTGGGCAGGCTGCTTCTTCGCATACTGTATGCAAATTATATAACTTAACAGTATTTAAAGTTTCTTCAAATACTTTACCACTTGGAGCTCTGACCTTTAACCATTGAGGTTTACCCTGCATTTTTTGCTAAGGTTTTTTTTAACTCTCTTTTTATTTTTTGAGCTTTTTCACTTAATTTTATTGTCCTTGTATTCAATAAAAAAGCATCGAGATCACCTTTGTAATCTATAGTTCTCAAGGTTCTTGCTGCTATGCGCAATCTAAATTTTTTATTTAATATATGACTATATAATGTAACTTTATGTAAATTTAGGCAGAAAGTACGCTTGGTCTTGCGATTTGAATGCGATACTTTATTACCAACAGCCTTTCTTCTGTTTGTTAATTCGCAAATCCTACTCACTTTTATATACCAGATTGTCTCATAATCTCAGGTTACACCGTACAATGAAAAAGTCAATACTTCTTTCTTGATATTTATCTACTACAGAATTCATACTGTTTAATTGCAAATCCACTTAATTCTTGCATATATTCTTCTAATGTGATCAGCCCAATACAAGCCATAGCACCATACTCTTTTATACTACCAGATAGCAGTTTCTTGGTAATGACTACTGCTGGTATACACGGAATCTGAGGACCATCACCTTCCTTGGCAATAATAAACCACTCTACTTTTTTTATATTGTTGTTATTATCTTTACCTTTAATTAGCATATGCATTCCTCCATGTGTTGTACCAAATACGCTAAACACATTACTAATACGTAATAAAAATTTAGAATATTTAGTAAGTCGAATTGGGATGCCAAGTCTGATTAACCATGATATGACCCACATGCCAAGATGTAGTATGTTACTTTCTGTGCCAGCAGAAAATTGTATATGTTGTAGACCGTAATGTTGAGGTAATAAATCAAGATCTGGTATATTACAATTAGCCATCCAACGTTTACCAATGTCAGGGTACTGTTGACGATATATATCTTGCCAACCGTAACACTGCTTTCCTGTATTAACAGGATAAGGTTCTAGTGGCTTGCCTAAATAAGAAAGAACAGACTCAACTGTTGCAATGCCACGTTCTGTTTTGTCTCCTGGACTAATACCAAAGATTAAAGATTCTATTTTAGCAAATCTATCTTTGTAGTGTTCTAGCACTGCAGAAGACAATCCTGGTACAGTACTTGCACCACTTACTATTAATACATTGTTTTTTTCTGCATGGGCATTTAATGCATGAATACCTTTTACAAACTTTCTATCATCTGATAAATCTATGTAATGTATTCTATGTTTTATACATATTTCTGCCACTAAATAGTCGGCATTTTGAAATGGACCACAAGTATTAATTACGATAACAGGTTTTAGCTTGAGTAATTTTCTGCTTAAATCTTTATCAATATTCAATAATGCGCTGCTTATTAAAGCTTTGGGATATTCTGAGGTTATTGTATTTTGAAACTTCTCTAATTTTTCTTTATTGCGTCCTGCAATAATAATACTGATACCTGCTTTTGCAAGTAAGACAGATATTTTTTTGCCGAAATTACCATAACCTCCAAGTATTAATACCTTCCGATCCATTTTTATTTATTCTCTAATAATAAAGTTACCATCGTAACCGTAGATTTTACCAAATAACCTGTGCCTAATTTCAAAGTACATTCTAAATTCGTTGTCCGATATTGCTTCTTCTTCCGCATAACCTTTACCTATCAATAGATTTAAAGGTAAGGGAACTAGAATACCAAGTAGTTTCCATACATATCCCTTATGCTGTAATACTACTTTCTTTCCATTGTAGAAGCAGCGCATGCGCCATCCTATACCGAAATTCATAAATTCTATAACATCATCTCCTTTTATACGGACCATTTTTGAATAAAAAAGATATGGCTTTCTACCGTTAAAGAAAAATGTGCGATTAAAGTATACTACATCAGAATCTGGTTTACTTAATAAGCTGACACTAACTGGCACGTTTTTACCCTGATGTGGTACCAGTACATTAAATAATTTTAATAACGGCTTAAGAATATATATCAGCCAAGAACAATGCACATCGAGATTACCATCAACTATTACCAGATCATCGCTGTAAGCACGATTTGCATAACGCTTTTTTAGGACTTTAGGTAGATCTTCCCACTTTTTATCAAAAACACTAACAAACATTTATCTAACCTTGATATACACTTTAAAGGTGCAGTAAGGGTGCTTGTCAACGGCACCCTAGTAAACCCTCTAGCCTCACACCTGATCCTATTGAGGATCTAACAGTAAAAACCATCTAATAAATAACTTATAGATGTTATTCTTACTCATAGTTGTTTATGCTTAACCAGAATTGATTAAATTATTATTAATATAACCAGGCTCAAACTTTTAGCTAGAAACTATGCAATCAATTTTGACGACACATTTTCGTGATGGCACAGCCTAGATATTATTTGATTTTGTCTGAGATTATCTATAAAAATTGCTTGATATTAAAAAATTAATTAGATTATATTAATATAAGTATATTAATGGCATAGCGAGGTATTTATGTCTAATAGTTTTAATGTAGGTAATAGCGCGTCTTTTCGTGACTTAATTGATACTTCCAGGGATGGTGATGTAAAAACAATCAAAGCTATACTACAGGAAGGCACAATAGATATTAAGGTTAATAATTTTTATGAGGTTTTAATATGCATTCATAAACAACTATAATAACTCATTGTGTCATGCTCTTTATGATGAATTTGGTAATGTACGTGGTAATTTAGATGATTTTAAAAATATTATTAAATCATATTCTGAGTCTGTGGTTTATCAGTTTGCCAATGATGAAATGAATAATATAATACAAAAATTTGGAGATTTATCTCCAAATTTAGAAAGTCTGAATGCGTTGAATGAATTATTTAATTGCGGAGCAAATATCAATAAATAATGATTTTAATAATGTAGTAAATGTGATAAGAGGTAGTGCGTTAAGCCAAAAAATTAAAAAGCTCATTAATTATATTAATTCTTGTAAAAATGAAGATGAAAAATCACTAGAACAGTTAAAAACAAATGCTAATCCTATTTTAAATGAGATCAACAATGACATTGTAAATCTGACACAGAACACTGCAGAGCAATGTCTTGTGCAAGCAGTTAATATGATCCTACAGAACTTCGATGTATTGTTGTCTGATGCATATTTATATAATAGATATGTAAATCTTCAAAATAATGCAAGTGATGTGCGAAGTAATCAATCAAATTCTGCTAAACAAAGCGTAAGCAGTAGAAGCACTATGCTCATCGCATTTCTATCGTCTTTAGTAATAGGTATAATAGCAGCAGTAGTATTAGAAAGTATGGGCAACAGGTTACAGCAGCGGTTGTAACTGTTTCTATTGTTGTACTTTCTATTTCTAAGGGACCTGAACGTACTTTAGATATGCCTGTAGCTGCAGCAGCTACGTGTGAACAGAGAGTTTTTAGGTTTAATGCTTTAGTCTGGCTATAAAGAGCTGGATTTTCCATTTGATTGTCGCTACAATTAATCTTTTGAAACGTTAAATAATTGATGCATGAGTTACGCAAGTTAAGTATTCAGCAAATGCATGAAGGTCTAAAGAAAAGAGAATTTTCTATTGTTGAACTTATAAAAGCACATGTAGATGCGGTTGCAGATGAAAAATTAAATGCGTTCATAACTAAAACACCTGACTTAGCTCTAGAAATTGCTAAAATTGCAGATAAAAGATTTTCTCAAATGGATGACTTATCCTTAATGATGGGTATACCAGTTGGAGTTAAAGATTTATTTTGTACTAAAGGGATACGCACAACAGCAGCATCAAAAATGCTTCAAGATTTTGTTCCAACTTATGACTCTACTGTATTTAATATGCTTTCAAATAGTGGAGCTATCATGCTGGGTAAGCTTAATATGGATGAGTTCGCTATGGGTTCTGCCAATACAAATAGTTATTTTGGTCCTGTTGAAAATGTGTGGATAAGGAACGATGGAGCAAAAGTTGTGCCTGGAGGCTCATCTGGTGGTTCTGCAGCAGCAGTAGCTGGATTTTTATGTGCTGGTGCGTTGGGAAGTGATACTGGAGGGTCTGTACGTCAGCCATCTGCTTATTGTGGAGTAATAGGTATAAAACCAACTTATGGTAGATGCTCGCGTTTTGGTATGATTGCGTTTGCTAGTTCTTTAGATCAGGCTGGTGTTATTACACGTTCTGTTTATGATGCAGCATTAATGCTTGAAGCTATATGTGGCTACGATGCAAAAGATTCCACAACTAGCAATAGACTTGTGCCAAAATTTTCTAGTTTTATTACTAACGATATAAAGGGTAAATGTATTGGCATACCAAAAGAGTATAATATGGATGGCATCTCAGAAGAAATGGTATACCACTGGGAGAGAGTTGCTACTTGTTTAAAAGATAATGGTGCTGAAGTTGTTGAAATTAGCTTGCCGCATACTAAATATGCAATACCTGTTTATTACTTAATTTGTTCTGCAGAGGCATCCTCTAATCTTGCGCGTTATGATGGCGTGCGTTATGGGTTACGTATTGACACTGATACTCTTGAAGATATGTATGAATTAACGAGAGCAGAAGGATTTGGTAAAGAAGTTAAAAGAAGAATTTTAATGGGTGCTTATGCACTTTCTTCAGGTCATTATAATGAGTATTATGAAAAAGCACAGTGTGCTCGGGCTTTAATTCGCAGTGATTTTGTAAAAGCATTTGAAAAAATAGATTATATACTTACGCTCTCTGCTCCTACAGAAGCATTTGGTTTAAATGAAAAACCTGATCCATTAATGATGTCTATAAATGATGTCTTTACTGTTCCAGCAAGCTTAGCAGGGTTACCTGCTATTTCTGTCCCTGTTGCACTTTCTAGTACAGGATTACCGCTTGCTTTACAAGTAATTGGAAATTATTATGATGAAGCTGGAGTCTTAAATATTGCAAGTGTTATAGAACAAAGCTGTGGTAAAATAATTGAATATAAGACAAGCAAATGTATAGCCCTTTCCTCAATAGCCGAAGATAATAATAAAATGTGTATTTAGGAGGGTTAGTGCCAGCAGCATATAGTAAGGAAGAAGGCAAAAGAAGCTTTATATGAAGGAGAAAGTAAAGAGATGGTAGCACATAGGTTTAAATAGGAAAAACTACTTTTTCTGATCTATTCGAACTATTATGAAATGTGCTATAATACAACGTGATATGTGTTGCCAGAGAATGAGCACGGCTTTATCCACTTTAGTGGAGGTTTGCCATTTATTTAGGTATATCCATAATTAGCTTGCTATGATTCATTTACTTTATTTTTTTGGTACAAACTCTGAAACACTTTTCAGTAATAATAATATCTAATTGCTTGTCATGTGTTTCAGTAGGTATATACCTACTGAATTGCGCTTCATATGCTACACCTATAAATAATTTTGAGAGCTTCTCTATTACTCTATCATACCAACCACTACCAAAACCTAATCTATTGCAACAGTTATCAAATGCAACAATAGGAACTATGATTGTATCAGGTACGATTATTGTTTTATCTACTTTATTCCATTCTTTAAATTCTAATAATCTATTTTGATCAGGAATAGCTATTGTATAGCCTAAATTAAGTAGATGATGCATTAGCGGTATCACATTTATTTCACCATCAATAGGTACATAAGCAGCAACTATCTTACCCTGAATATAATTCAAAATTTGATTAAATGCATTGATTAATAACTCCGCGGCATGATTACAATCTATAATATTTCTTCTAACATCTCTATAATATTCTCTTATTTCATATTTTAAACGCTGTGTAGTATCCACTTTGCAGTTAATTTTTCCTGTAAACTATTTTGCTTTAAACGCACACTTAAAAAATCAAAATCTGTAGATTTCATATCCTGATCTTGATTACTGCAACTATAAGTAAAACTTTCTTTTCCCATTATTACATGTCGTTGTATACATCGTGCACAGATTCCCTTCATCATGCATTGCATAGGGGAATTGATAGATGATATTGCTTCATGATTTGATTGTAAATATGGCCTTAAAACTGTTTTTCTTGCCTCATTTACAGCTTTCATCATTTTATCAGATCCAATAACAATAATTTTATCAATAGAATCTAGCTGCTGCCTATAATAGACCATCGCATCAACTATATTGCCTTGAAAAGCATAGTCCTGCATTCTTGCTGTTTCAATTAGCCCTTCCTCGCATGCCCATACTACTACATTGCATGCACTTTCTATCAAAGTACGTTTGAACAGATCATTCAACTTTTTATAGCCCGTGAAATATAAAACTTTATTACCTTTTGCAAGAGCTGCTTTACCAATTGAAAACAGTACTGCATTTCCCACTCCACCACCAACTAGCATTATATTTTTCATCAGCTTCTTGAAAATAGACCGAAAATTTTATCTATAATCCCTCCAATATTTGCTTCAGACTGAGTATGTTGTAATCTACCACCATCAGCAAGTAATTTGGTATCCGCTCCAGGTGTAATGGTAATAAACTTATTACCCATCACGCCATTACTAGTAATAGTAGCAGCACTATCAATTGACAACTTGATATCCCTATTTATGCACATATCAATACGTGCAACATAAGTATCTTTATCAAGTGTTACACCAGTTACCCTTCCAATTTTGACTCCAGAAATCTTTATACTATCCCCTGGATCTATGCCGTTAGCATCAGAAAAGAGACCATATATGCTATAACAATTCTCATGACTTTTCTCTATACGGTATAATTTATTACAAACAAAAGTGAACAAAAAAATAGTAAAAATTAAGACGAATATTCCAGCAACTGTTTCAAGTAGATTAGACCTTCTCATATTTAATTATCAGGACTCCAGCTTTCATAATAATTTTTATTTTTTATAGTACCAGCAGCATGTTTTACATGTATCTTTTTACTAGAAACAGGTAATGTATCATCACTATAATGAAGCCACATATGCCAATTTGGTTGCACTGTTGTAGGATCAGGAGTTTTATTATACATTACCCACCTTTTTCCTGTGGATGATTCATAATAAGAATTCCCATTTTCATCTTTACCTACTAATCTGTATTTATGAAATAACATTGTGATTAATAAAAAGCATTATATATACTAATACTTTAACAGTGAATATGCAATTACCAATTTTACAAGTTATCATACCAATTATTGCGGCAATCTGCTGCTTTCTTACTAAAAAACACAAAATATCTTGGCTTATTTCTCTTATAACAACAATCACTACTTTAACGATATCATTTCTTCTATTGATTAAAACATATAATGGTACAGTCATTACTTATAATGTGGGAGATTGGGTTCCACCACATGGAATAGAATTAAGAATAGATTTACTTAATTCTTTGATAATAACTTTAGTAAATTTTATCGCTCTAATGAGCGTGTTATATGGGTTTCACGTTAATGAAAAAGAAATTAGTCAAAACAAAATCACTGGCTTCTACTCATTGTTTTTACTATGTTTAAGTGGGCTATTAGGAATTTTAGTTACAAATGACATATTTAATCTGTACGTTTTCCTAGAAATTACTTCTCTATCTGCCTACGTACTTGTTTCAATGGGAAAAGATAAAGAAGCATTGGTAGCAGCATTTGAGTATTTAATCAGTGGAACTATAGGTGCAACATTTTATCTATTTGGAATTGGTTTATTATACTCAATGACTGGCACTTTAAATATGCAAGATTTAGCTGATAGAATACAGCCAAATCAAATCGTACATCTTGGTCTAGCTTTCATTTTTGTTGGTTTAGCAGTTAAAATGGCATTATTTCCGTTAAGTAATTGGATGGTCAATGCATACAGTCATGCACCGACTTTTGTGAGCGTATTTTTTTCAGGTACAGTTACTAAAGTGATGATATATGTATTTATCAGAATTTTTTCTATCTATAATCCTTCTACATTCAATAATGTTGCAATGATTCTTGCACTTGCTGCAATTCTTTATGGTTCGGTATATGCAATTATTATTAATGATATCAAAAGATTGTTAGCTTATTCTAGCATTAGCCAAATTGGCTATATAGTATTAGCTTTAAGTTTAAATGCAAAAGTTGCAGCAATACTGCATATGCTGAACCACAGCATAATAAAGTCATCATTATTTATGGCTGTTGGGTGCATTACATACCAGTCTCATACAATAGAAAACCTAAGAAAATCAATGCCACATGTAGCACTAGCATTTACCATATTGAGTTTAGCATTAATTGGAATTCCACTGACAGGAAGTTTTGTAAGCAAGTGGTATATAATACAAGCAGCAATAGAATCTAATGCATGGATTGCACTCATGGTATGTGCAGTAGGATCATTTATTACATTGATATATGTGTTAAAGATTATAGAAAAAATGTATTTTAGTAATGCAAATACTCACAGCACTAGGGTGCCATTAAATATGCTTTCATGTTTATTATTTATGACAGGTTTAACTTTAATTACTGGTATAATCTTTTTTAAATTATTTATAAATATCACTATATAGCTCATTAATTTCTGGTTCGTTGCTACTTCTTGCAAAATTCTCTGATTCCTTAACTAGGCTACGTATCTCTTTATCAAAAATTTTGCATTCCTCTTCTAAAGCAATTTTATTGTCAATTATATGTTTCTTTATAGCATCTATTGGGTCATAATGTTGCTTCATATTATCAACCTCTTCTTTTGATCGATAATTCCCAGGATCTGACATTGAATGACCCCTATACCTATACGTTTTCATTTCGAGAAGTATGGGACCATTACCGCTACGACAATATTCAGCTGCTTCACGAGTAACATCGTACACAGAGAAGAAGTTCATACCATTAACTTGCTTTCCAGTAATACCAAAGCTTTCTCCCCTTTTATACAGATCGGTTACTAGAGTTGACCTCTGTACAGAGGTTCCCATAGCATATCCGTTATTTTCTATAATATAGATCACGGGTAATTTCCACAAAGATGCCATGTTAAATGACTCATATACCTGCCCTTGATTTATGGCACCATCGCCAAGATATGTGAATACAATATTGTTTTTTTCTTTATATTTATTGGCAAATGCTATTCCAGTACCAATTGGAACTTGTGCACCAACTATTCCATGTCCACCAAAAAACTTTCTTTTGATATCAAATATATGCATAGAACCACCTTTACCTTTTGAGCATCCTGTTGCTTTACCAGCAAGCTCTGCCATTACAATATTTGGGTCAGCATTACATGCAAGCATTAACCCGTGATCTCTATAACTTGTGATAAATGTATCATCTCGTTGTGATGCTGCGTAAGTACCGACAACGACAGCTTCTTGTCCTATAGAAAGATGACAGAATCCTCCTATTAATCCCATACCATATAACTGACCAGCTTTTTCTTCAAATCTACGTATCAGTAGCATTTTTTTGTAAAATCCAATTATCTCATCTTTCGTAAAATTCCCTGATTTCATGTTGATATTTTCTATTAAATAAACTAATATACTACCAGAAATTTAAAATATCATGTACTACTATCATTGGATTGAGGCTTTTCATGTGATTTCTGTTATCATGTGGATGGCAGGTATGCTCTATCTACCAAGGCTATATGTATATCATACAACTGTAAAGCCAGGTTCAGAAAGTGATTTTTTACTACAAACAATGGAAGAGAGACTTTTAAAATATATCGTAAATCCTGCCATGTGTTTTTCATTAGGTCTGGGGATAACACTGATGGTAAAAAAAGGAGCATACTATTATGTGTGGTTTCACATAAAAATATTAGCAATACTCTTAATGTTGATTATCCACATGCTATGTGCCAAACATAGAAAAGATTTTGGTGCAGGTTTAAACAAAAGAACTGATCTTTACTTCCGCATCTTAAATGAAACTGTAACAGCATTGATAATAGTAATAGTAATTATGGTTATTGTAAAACCTTGCTTTAAGTTTTAAAATTGACTTTTGTATTGCTACATCACTATACTATGTGCCACGATGGGTAATTAGCTCAGTTGGTAGAGCACTTGCTTGACGTGCAAGCGGTCGCTGGTTCGAATCCAGTGTTACCCACGTTGATTTATGATAGAAGTTTTTATATGGAAAGGCGCTTAATTTATTCTGTAATAATAATTGCTATAACTATGCTACTAGAAATAATGGCTGGAATTGTATCACACTCATTAGCGTTGTTATCAGATGCAGGTCACATGTTTACTGATCTTTGTACCCTGATTTTAAGTTGGTTAGCGCAGAAATTTTCAACAAAAAGATCTGATTTACACAGATCATATGGATATCACAGATTAAAGATATTAGCAGCGCTAATTAATGGCTTAACTCTCTTTTTAATAGCAGTAATCATTATTATTGAATCAATAAAAAGATTTATTTTTCCAGTGGATATAAAATGGAACATAATGCTTGAAGTTGCTATACTTGGCTTAATTTCCAATATAATAGTTTTCCTAATTTTACATAAAAAATATGAAAATAATATAAATATAAAGAGTGCTATATTACATGTCATAGGGGATATATTAGGCTCAATAGCTGCAACACTTGCATCTATTATTATAATGTTTACTGGATGGCAGGTTGCTGATCCAATATTATCTATATTTGTTAGTATAATAATTCTAAGTAGCAGTTATAAGATCATAAAAAATTCTTGCCATATTCTCCTTGAAGGTACCCCTGAAGAAATATCAATAGAAGAAATTAAAAGCACAATTATGTCAGAGTTTCCTGAAGTTATAAATATACACCGCATACATGTATGGTCATTATCTGATAATTATTGCGTAATCACTGTGCATATTAAGGTAAGTAAGCATAGTAATGAAATTTTACACGGTATAAAAAATGTATTATTAGAAAAGTTTAAGATTGCACATTCTACTATTGAAATTGAATGTGTAGTCAATACAGCTTTAGGTTCTTAGGTTATTTTGTGTACAAAATTTTAGCAAATAGAGGGCACAAGATTTCAAAAAGTGCGAACTCTGTGATTGAGAAAATATTTCTAAAATGCTAAAAAAATGTCTTCACAGTACTCTTTCTATAGCTCTTAATTTTGCTGAACGTGAGCGTGGATTCTCATTTACCTCTTGCTCGCTTACTTTAATTACCTTTTTACTTAAAAGGGAAAATTTTTTAGGGAAAATAGACTCAGAATCTTGAAAGAATCTTTTCACTATACGATCCTCTAAAGAGTGAAAGGATATAATAATTAGTCTACCGCCTTTATTTAATAATTCAAATGCAGCTTTTATACCTTTTTCTAATTCACCTAATTCATCATTTACCCATATTCTTATCGCTTGAAATGTTCTAGTTGCCGGATCAATTTTACTTTTTCCACGGAATACTACAGAACGAATAATTTCTGCTAATTCAAATGTAGTATTGATATGCTTTTTTTGTCGTGCACTTACTATTGCTCTAGCAATTCTGCGAGAATGGCGTTCTCCACTATAATCATATATAATATTCGCAATTTCTTTTTCATATAACTGATTTACGAAAGTTGAAGCATTAATATGAGAAAATTTATCCATTCTCATATCAAGTGGTCCATTATACATAAATGAAAAACCACGCTCTCCTTGGTCTATTTGCATAGAGGAAACTCCTAAATCAAATACTATTCCATCTACATCTTTAATATCAAGGTAGTTTTTCATATTGCTAAATTTATCAATAAACAATTCCACCTTACCTTGATATTCAGTACTTAGTTTATTATAAAATTCGATGACAGTTTCATCTCTATCAATTGCATATATTTTACAGTCAGCTGAATCCAATATTGCTTTACTATATCCCCCAGATCCGAATGTAGCATCTACATATATACCTCCATTTTTTGGTGATAATAGTGATAGCATTTCTCTTAGTAAAACTGGTATATGTATTTTATTCATGCTAAATTTTTAAGTATGTCTATGAAACTTTAATTATATTCAAACCGCTTACTGCTCTATTTTCTATATCATGATGTGCTTGGATAATTTCATCAAATTTATACTTTTTGTTAATACGTACAATTAACCGCTTTTTCCTTAACATCTCAAAAATTTCCATTGCTGTAAGTACTAATGTTAATCTATCACGTTTATAATGATATATAGACGTACCTGTGGCAAATAGTGAACGTGAGCTGAGCAAAGAAAAACTGATAGGTGCTATACCAGATATTTGTCCATAAGAAATATATACACCAAATATACATAAAGATTCAAAAGAGATTTTCTTAGTATCATAACCTATTGGGTCATACACTGCACCTACACCTTTCCCTTTTGTAATTTCCATAATCTCTGAAATGGCATCGTTATTATTGTAATTTATTACATGTGTACACCCATTTTGTAATGCTGTATTTATCTGATTATCTGAGTTAATAGAACCTATAACTGTACCTTTTTTCTCTTGTGCCCACTGACATATTATCTGTCCTAATCCACCATTTGCACCATGTACCAGTACAAAAGCACCAGGTTTTATTTTGTAAGAGTGATTTACTAAGTAATGTGCTGTCATACCTTTAAACAGCACAGCAGCAGCAATTTCATCTTGTACATTGTCTGGAATCTTAAACAAATACTTTTGATGTATAACGCGCTTTTCACAATATGCCCCAGGAGGAGCTGTACAATACCCAACTCTATCTCCAGCTTTTAGGCCTTCATTTACTTTATTACCAACTTTTTCTACAATTCCTACTGCTTCCATTCCAAGTACTGCTGGTAAGTTCTTAAGCTTACGTATGCCATTTCTATGTTCAACATCATAACGATTTAAGCCAATTACTGTATGACGTATTAATACCTCTTCATCTTGTGGATTACATACATCTCTATTTATATATTCTAGTACATCTGGTCCTCCTGTTTTTCTAATTTGTATAACTTTGATCATAATAAATTGATAAATAAACTTTATAATGTAAATGTATAGAATAATGTGGATTCAGTCTACTCGCTTTTATTTGCATTGTCAGCAAGTCTAATTTAGTGTAGAATGACTGTTCTTTGAAAAATTCTGGTATGGCTTTTATGGATAAAATAGTGAAATTTCCTAAGTTTTTGGTGCTACTTCTTTTTGTTGAAGTGTGGGAACGTTTCAGCTATTACGGAATGCGTGCTCTTTTAGTACTTTTTTTAACTTCCAGTTTAGGTTACTCAGATCCAAAAGCTTATGCTATCTATTCATTGTTTGCAGCAATCTGTTACATGGGACCTGTAGTAGGTGGTCTGATTGCTGATAAACTAACAGGATTTCGTAATATGGTAGTACTTGGTGGTACTACCATAGTTATTGGCCATTTGTGTATGGTGTTAGTAGAATTAGATCATGAATTAATTTATCTAGGGTTAGGATTGATTGCTATAGGTAATGGGATGTTTAAAGGCAATATAACTAACTTATTAGGTTCATGTTACAAGAAAAGTGAAGATCAAGAACGGAGCAGAGGTTTTACCTTATTCTACGTCAGTGTAAATGTAGGATCATCTGTTGCTGCTATTCTATGCGCCTATGTAGCCCATTTATATGGCTGGCATTATGGTTTTAGTATAGCTGGGTGTGGTATGGTCTTAGGTTTGATTATTTTTATTAAATTTCAATATTTGTTGGGAGATAGTGGAATTTCTCCACGGCCAGATCTAATGAGTAAAAAAATACTAGGAATAAATGTTCCTGCTATATTGCTGGTAAGTAATTTATTTTCTGCTTCTATAGTTGCTAAAATGCTTAAATCAAGTGAATTTTTTGCTAACGTAACTGCTTTTTTTGGATTTCTAGTGTTGGGAGTATTTATTTATGTAATACTAAAATTACCTAGATTACAGAGAAAAGGATTATTTGCACTATTAGTAATGATTTTGTTTCAAATGTGTTTTTTTGCCCTAGAAATGCAACTTGGGTCGTTAATTAACTTATTCGCCCAAAGAAACGTTGTAAACAAAGTGTTTGGTATAATAATTCCGTCTGCTGTGTCTCAGTCAATAAATCCAATTTTCATAATAATATTTGGCACCTTACTTGGAACATATAGTAAATTTAGTAAAGATCATTCCACCATCAAATTTGGTCTGGGCATTTTGACTATGCCTATATGTTTCTTTATCCTATATATAGGGTGTTTAAATGCAAATATGGAAGGAAAAGTAAGTTATATATATTTAATAACTTCTATTGCATTGATGGGACTAGGAGAGTTATTTATAGCACCACTAGTGCAAGAACAAGCAACCATACTTGCTCCAAAGCACATTAGAGGTTTAGTAATGGGCATAATCATGTTATCTTTGGCGTTTTCTAATCTAGGAGGCATTATAATATCAAAATTTATGTCTGTAAGTAAAGATGCAGAGTCTCTAGAGATATATAGAGAGGGATTTTTAAAGATAGCAATATTTAATCTAGCATTATTTGTTTTTTTTCTACCTTGTTATACATTTATCAACAGAATTATAAAAAAGAGAAATCAATCAGAAGATCTATAATGCTGTACTATTTATTATTTTTATTACCGCCTGAAGTTGCTCATTCTTTGGTAATTATGATATTAAGAAAATTGCCTGCTTATACTAAACCTATAGAACTACCAGAGTCTTTAAGTACAAATTTTTTTGGCAATAAAATAAAAAGTCCTATAGGTCTAGCAGCTGGTTTTGATAAAAACGCAGAGATTATTCAGTCTATAAGTGCTACTGGATTTGGATTTATTGAAGCAGGTACAGTTACTCTCAACCCACAATATGGAAATAAAAAACCTAGGATATTTAGATTAATAAAAGACAAAGGAATAATCAACAGGTTAGGATTTAATAATAAAGGAATAGACTATTTTCTTGAACAAATAAGTAATATTAAATCAGGTGATTGTGTTTTTGGCATTAATATAGGAAGAAATAGTGAATCAAGAAACCAGATTGATGATTATATTAATTTAATAAAAAAAGTACGTGGTAAAAGCAACTACATAGTATTAAATATCTCATCACCTAATACACACAATTTACGTAAACTACATAACAAACAAGAATTATCACAGTTATTAACAGAAATTCATGGTTCAATTGATAAAACAGAGCCAATAATGTTAAAGATATCACCAGATATAAACCAACAGACAAAAGAAGATATTGCTGAACTTGTTATAGAATGTAAAATTGACGGATTAATTGTAAGTAATACTACTACAAGTAGAGAGAATGTAAATTCTTATCAGAATGAACCCGGAGGATTAAGTGGCAAGCCATTATTTAAGCTTTCTACCGAATTATTACGTGATATGTACAAACTTACTTCAGGCAAGATCTTTTTAATAGGATGTGGAGGCGTTTCAAGCGGTACTACTGCGTATGAAAAGATAAAAGCAGGTGCTTCGTTAGTACAGTTATATACTGCCTTGATATATCATGGACCTAAAATTGTAAACAAAATTAATCTGGAGCTTGCAGAATTAATAAGCAGAGATGGCTTCACTAACATTAGTGAAGCCATCGGTTGCGAAGCTAGATAGAGCTACTTTAATTCCTAATGCAACCTCATCTACTATATCATCTGATAAATAAACTTACTGTATCAAACTTCTTAAACTTGCAGGAAAGCTCTGTGTTCAGATGAAAGGAGAAAGAAGACCAGCATCCCCTTTTTTCCTCAGAATTTACCGCCACTTACACTCATCAGCTATCATTACAGCTTTCAGTAAATGTTTTTCAAGCTCCTTAAGTGGCAAATCACTTTGAACGTAATTACCCCAAGATTTCAAGATATCAGATACTTCCACATCTTTAACTATAGGATACTCATGATTTTCCTTGGCATATAACTCTTGCGCTTCTTTGCTCACTAGAAATTCTAACAATAATATAGCATTTTCTCTATTCTTTGCATTCTTTACCACTGCAGCACCACTAATATTTACCATTGCACCTTTATCCTTTTGATTAGGAAAAAAAATGCCTAATTTTTCCATGCTTTTTTTATTTTTTGCAAGCATTCTTGCAAAATAATAACTATTTACTATCGCAATTCCACCTTCACCAGCAGCAGCAGCATCAATCTGATCAGTATCTCCACTACTAGGTTTTCTTGCCATATTATTGACAATCCCAGTTACCCACTTTTTTGTTTTTTCAAAACCATGATTTGCAATCATAAACGCAATTAACGATCGGTTATATGGACTTATTGAAGAACTTACTAATATTTTGCCTTTCCATTTTGGATTTGCTAAATCTTCATAAGTAGTTAAATGATTAGGGTTTATAAGATCTTTATTGTAAACAAGAATTCTGGTTCTTTTTGTAAGCCCAAACCAGTAATCTTCATTATCTCTAAATTGCTCTGGTATAGAGTCTTTTAAAATTTTTGAGTCCACCTTAGACAACAGACCTCTACTTTCTGCCAAAATCAGATTCACTGCATCGGCAGTCAAAAACAGATCCGCATCCCCACCGTTTTCTATTCTAGAAAGCAATTGCGAGTCATCACCTGTAATATAACGTACTTTTATATCAGTCTTATTGGTAAAGTCTGCAAATAATGCACGTACTAATTCTTCTTTACGTGCTGAGTAAACGTTGACTACTTTTTGATTGTCAGCTTTATTATGTTGGTATAGATAAGCAACAATTATTGCTATAACTATTACTAAAGCTGTCAGTATAAAAGATTTTTTCATACATTTATGTGTTTACTACGAGCTAGTATTTAAATGTAAAATTGTTAAACATGCAAGAGTTTTTTCATGCACTTGTTTTTATTCTACAATATAATTTAATATATTCTATGAGTATAAAAAATAAAATTCAAGAAATCTTCGATTCTGTTGCAAGCCACTATGATATTATGAACGACCTAATGAGTCTAGGAATGCACAGGGTATGGAAAAACACAATGGTAAATAGCATACGTTTTACAAAAAATGCTAAGGTCCTAGATATTGCTGGTGGCACTGGGGACATAGCAGAAAGAATCGCTAGAATAGAACCAAGCAGTAAGATCACAGTATGTGATATTAATCAAAATATGCTTAATTATGGACGTGATAAAGTAATCAATGCTAATCAGCTCAAGCTCAAATGGGTATGTGCAGATGCGGAACATTTACCATTTAGAGACTCGGTATTTGATTATTGTACTATAGCTTTTGGTATCCGTAATATTGCAGATCGCAAGAAAGCTTTAACTGAAATCTATAGAGTGCTCAAACCTGCAGGACAATTTACTTGCTTGGAATTTGCACCTATGCATTATCAACATAAAGCATTTATTACATTGTATGACTTATATTCATTTAAAGTTATTCCAGAAATTGGTAATATAATTGCAAAAGATAGAAGTGCTTACGAATATCTAGTCAGCAGTATAAGAAAATTTCCTATACAAATTGATTTTAAAAAGGAAATTGAAAATGCAGGTTTTATAAATGTTAGATTTAATAACATGAGTTATGGAATAGTAGCATTATATTATGGTAAAAAATGAGAATTAATTGTTGGTCTAGATTATTACGCCTATTTTTGACAATCAGTTAGCAGAAGAGTGTGATTTGATTATGTGTTAAGTATGTGATATGATCAACAGGCTGCTTTATATTATACATGGAAGTATAAAATTACCATGACTCAGTTATGGTAGTTCATTTTTGTTGTCTTCAAGCATTGCACTTGGTATAATGCTTTCTTACAGTAGAAACCAGCATTACTATAAATCATGTATGTTAAAACCTGATACTAAACAATTGTCTTATTATGTAAAGCCCTATTTGTTTTACTTTGTCATAGCATTTATTGCAGTTTTGCTATCAGCTTTAAGCACTCTATATTTTGGTCAAAGATTAGGTAAAACAATTGATACTGATATTTCGGAACATTCATTATTAACAATAATATCAATGGTTTTAACTGTGGCTCTTACTTCATTTACCAGATTATATTTTATTGGGATTGGAAGTGAAAAAGTCATAGCCTATATGCGATATGATCTCTATAGTAACATTATCAACTTGCAGCCAAGCTTTTTTGAAAATACAAGTGTGCAGAATGTTATTTCGGCGTTAATTACTGATACGTCCGTATTACAGTCAATAATGAATAGCAGTATGCTAACAATATTACGAAACGTTATAGTACTTATTGGTAGCATCATAATGTTGTTATATACAAATATTCAACTAACTACATATATAGCTGCCACGATACCTTTACTACTTATTGTTATGATTATGTTTGGAAGCAAAGTGCGCAGTTGTTCACGTTTTGCAAGAGACAAGCTTAGTGAACTAGCAGAGCTTAGTGAAGAAAATTTGAAATTTATAGTAGCTATAAAGTCGTTTGCATTAGAAGAGAACAAAAAAAGCTTTTTCGAAGAGCGCTTAAACTTAGTCTCACAATCCTACATAAAATTAGCATTTTTGCGTGCTGTATTAGTGTCAACAATAATTATGTGCGTAATAAGCTCATTAATCATTCTGGTATTTTTTGGTCTCAGAGAAGTTTTAAACAGCAATCTTACAGCTGGAGCATTATCATCATTTATATTTTATTCAATACTCGCTGCAGGAGCTGTAAACAACTTAGGTGATAACATTAGTGATTTACAAAAAGGACGTGGAATTATAGAACGTGTCCTGGAATTTATCAATATAAAGGACAATATTACATATGGCTCTATAAATATCTGTAATGTTCAAAAAGGTATTTCTTTTAATGATGTTACATTTCGCTATCTTGATCAACCTGCTTTAACAAAATTATCATTCCAGATAGATAAAGGTCAATCACTCTTAATTGTAGGACCATCAGGTAGTGGTAAAAGTACCATTTTAAAGCTTCTGCTGAGGTTTTATGACCCAGATGAAGGTAGCATTACCATTGATGGGTATGATATAAGATCACTCGCATTAAGTAATTTAAGGTTGTTGTTTGGTCTAGTGCCACAGGACCACATGATATTTTCCTCTTCAATAATGGAAAATATACTTTGTGGCAAACCAGACGCCAATTATGATGAAGTAAAGCAAGCAGCAGTTAATGCTTATGCTATGGAATTTATTGAAAAATTGCCAGATCAATTCAACACTCTTGTTGGGAAAAATGGATCAAAGCTTTCAGAAGGTCAAAAACAACGTATTATCATAGCAAGAGCAATACTTAAGAATCCTGAAATTCTTATACTGGATGAAGCAACTTCCGCTCTAGATTATGAAAGTGAAAACTTTGTACAGAAAGCATTAAATAACCTCATGCGTAATAGAACTACAATCTTTATTACACATAGACTATCCACTGCACCAAAAACAGATAAAATCATAGTAATGAATAATGGCAAAATAGAAGAAATAGGTACTCATGATACTTTAGTAATACAAGATGGGCTTTATGCAAAATTAATAAAAATTTGCATTTCATAGCAATTGTGCTTACAATAAAACTCTAGGTGAAATACGTAGCTGCTGTGTATCACAGAGGAAAGTCCGGGCTCCAAGGGAAAATAGTGACGGGTAACACTCGCCGAGGGTAACTTCAGTTATAGGGCTACAGAAAATTACCGCCTAACGTTTTAGGTAAGGGTGAAAAGGTGTGGTAAGAGCACACCATAACAATGGCAACATTGTTAGTTGAAGTAACCAGCACTAGGAGCAAGATTAGATAAGAGTAGGTTTTATGTTTTCCTCATATCTACTCGGGTAAATCGCATGAAATAAATGGTAACATTTATTCCAGATAAATAGCTACATAAACAGAACCCGGCTTATATTTCACCTAGCAAAGTATTGCCCAAACTGATAGGGTTTATCAATTCTTAATGAGTATGAGTTACTTATGACTAGCAACACATTAATAAAAGGATATGATGTGCAAAAAAATTCTAATAACTTTTCGGTATAATGGGAAATATTTACTATGACTGGAACAATTTTTCGAACTCATTCTATCCTTATATTGGGTAGGATTTGGTGGCATAGTAACAAATTATGGGCTATCGATACCACCCAAAGTTGCATATCAATTGAAAGCTGGTCTCAATTATCGTAATAAAAATGTAGAATTTAGTATTGGGTATAAGTACTTTAGCATTTTAGATAATAGTTTATATGAGTTTTCAGGTGATTACAGAACACATACAGTTGGATGGGAGGAGCACCTTGCATGTGTTCTCAGGACCAGTGCTTTGTCTAATATGTTTAATGTGCCTAATTGTACCAGTGGTAGTGTTATCTTGTCAGACCAGCATAATATAGAATTTGGGATAACTATTTATCTTGCATCACATAAGAAATAGAAAATTTATCTAGAGGTTCTTTCAACTTAGCAATATTGAAAAAAGAACTTTTAATAGTATATACTACTGTAGCAATACATAGCACATATGAAAGATTTCTGAGCAGATCAGCACATATATATTGCCAAAGAATAGACATTTACTGTAGTGAAAATTTTCCCTGTGTAAAGGTAAAGCCATGTTTATTTTGCTGAATTGGTTACAAGACTATACGAAATCTTTATAATGTAGCACAGTTAATACATAGGCAATATATGATCAACAAAAATGTACTAATAGCTTTTATTTTATTATTATCACAGCAGCCTTTTGCTGAATCAGATGGTTAGACTAAAGATACTGATACGGTTTTACCTTTCTCATAGAAGCTCAATGTCCAATGTTGAGTTAAGTTACATCAGGATTCTATGTCTAAAAATAACTCTGAAAAAAATCAGGAAATTTCTCTTGGTGTAGGGTTGGCAGCTGGTTTTGAAGGCCAGATTCAAGGCCATCACTTTAGAATTGAACAAGAAGATGTTAGTTTTGTGAGCCAAGTAGATGATCTTTTTTTAATCAATGGTTTGTCATTGATGACAAATGATAAGAAATATGAAGTGTGGCCTCACACAGCAAAGGAGGCTATACAATACCGTCAATTGAATTCACACTCTTATACAGTACAACTGTAGCATGATAAATGTTTATTATGATTGGAAAAATACTTTTTATTTTAATAGATTATATACTTATGTTGGAGTTAGTCTCATTGGAATGGATGTGTTTGGAAAACTAGAGACTAAACTGCATACCAATTTAAATCTGGTTTGCGTTACCGTACCAGGAAAGGTGTAGAATTTAGCGTTGGGTATAGATATCTTGGTGTTGTAAAGGATACTCTAGGGGAATTTCAGGTTTTACAGTTTGATANAAACAACGTAAACTCCATTATTCGCGTGGCAATCTAGATACTGCTTCTTTACAGCAGCAGCCGAGTTTTAAGATTCAGAAAGTAGACTGTCCAGGGGCATAGAATTTGGTATAACTGTGCTTCTTGCAATACGGGAATAAAAACGCTTTTATTTGCATAGATTATGTTTGCTATAATACAGTAAATTAGCCTATATCTATAAAATAGGTATTGTAATTTTTAAAAAAGTTGCTAAAATCTCATCTAGTTGTAGTGGTAAGTTTATACGTGGAAGAATCAGTACAAATTGCAAGTTTGCCAAGACGTTTACTCGCATATTTAGTAGACTGGTTAATAATCTTACTTGTCTCGTTTTTATTAGCAGGATTATTAGCATTATTGCTATTTTTGACAAAGCAAGAAAATTTTACTCAATTTCAACAAATCTTTATTATTCCTACTGTAGCACCACTAATAGTTGCACTATTACTACATAGAGTGACTTGGTGTATTTACTGCACTTATTTTCTCTCTTTACCATCTCAAGCAACTCCTGGTTAAAAATTAATGCACATACGTACAATCAGTACTCATTACTCACAAATAAGTTTAAGTTTAGCCTTCAAGCGCTCAGTACTTGCTTCATTATCGATACAAAATAATTTACTTTGCGTATGTTGGTATGGAGTTGCTGTTTTTTCAGAGAAAAAGCAAACATTTCATGACATGCTACTCAATACAGTAGTTATACATATATCATGCAAAAAATAACGTTCAACTTTCGGTTCTAAAAAAAATTAATAGGATCAACATCTGTTACTAGGTTGATATTTTTAGGTATATTTTTTATCCATAATGCTAAATTTTTTTGCACAAACAGACTATTTTTATCGTATATCTTTAATAGTATCCTATACCTATACTTACCGTCTAAAAAGTTTAAAGCCGCAGGTGACGGACCAAAAACTTCTAGTTTGTCGTGACATGGAATATTTTTCACTATCTCATGAGATGCTTTGTGCGTAATAATATGGCTTTTTCCAGAAATAATAAGTGCTATCAACCTACTGAATGGTGGCATATTAGCTTTTCTCCTTGATTCAAGCTCAATATCATAGAATAAATCTCGCTGCTGATGTTGTAATGCGTCTATAATTTTACTGCTTGGATCACGAGTTTGTATTATTACAGTTCCTCTTTCGCTAAATCTACCAGATCTACCAGAAACTTGGTGTAACAATTGGTAAGTCTTCTCTGCTGCTCTGAGATCAGAATTTTCTAAACTCAGGTCTGCATTTATTATGCCAACCAAAGTTAATTTAGGAAAATTATGGCCCTTAGCAATTATTTGTGTACCAATGATAATATTTATTTCCTCTTTTAAGACTAAATCAAGAACATTATCAACTGATTTTTGATCACTACTAATAATTGCAGTTCTTGCATTTGGTATTAATTGTACCATTTCTTCCAATAATCTTTCTATACCTATACCATAAAGAAATAATGGTTCATTATTTTGACAATTAGTACATATTTCAGGAAACTTTATCTGATAAAAACAGTGATGACACAAAAGTCTATTTTTTTTCTTATGGTATGTTAACCAAATATTACAGTTTAAACAGGAAATTTTAGATCCACATTTTTTACACATTGCCAGTTGTGCATATCCTCTACGGTTCAAAAAAAGCATAACTTGCTGCTTCTTTTCTATTGTCATCTTAACATATTCAAAAAGCTCATCTGAAATCCATTGCTTACTATTTTTCATATTTACCACTTTTATTTGTGGCAAATCTGTACCGCTAAATCGTTTTTTTAAACGCACATGAATGTAGTTGCCACTTTTAACATTATAAATTGTTTCAAGTAGAGGAGTTGCTGATGATAAAATGATCGGTATAACTTCAATTTTTGCCAAAATTATCGCCATATCCCTGGCATTATATGCAGCGCCCTGTTTGAAAGATGCATCATGCTCTTCATCCACTATAATAAGTCTCAAATTTTTATAAGGGAGAAAAAGCGCTGACCTTGCTCCTATAATTATTTTTGCATTGCCATTTACTATGTTAAGCCAACTACTGCGGCGAGCTTTTGGTGTAAGCGCAGAATGCCATTCAGCTATATTTTCTGGCATGTTTAAACGCATACGTTTAACTAATTGCGATGTTAAAATAATTTCAGGGAGTAGTATTAAAACTTGAGCTTCACCCAACTTATCAGTAGCATAAAGCTTTGCTATCACAGATAAATAGACTTCTGTTTTTCCAGACCCTGTTTCTCCATCAAGTAAAATCACAGAGTATGTGTTTAAATGCTTAATAATTTCATCACTGGCATTCTGCTGTTCAGAATTTAACTGATAATTTATTTGACTTATCTCTTTTTGTTCTTGTGGTACGTTAATAAGCTTATCTATATTATTTAATTTGATTACACCACCCATAATCATTTTTGCAAGAATGCCAAGTGGCATTAAATTATACTGTGAAACCCATTCTGCAAATACTTTTAGTTTTACTCTAACACCATGTAAATCAATCTTACGTTCAATAGATTTTAATATTCGTTTAGTATTATCACCATATTGCCATACTATTCCTGTAAAACGTTTATTACCAAATGGTACAATGACATAATCTCCTATCGCAATTTTAACATCTTCTTCTACTACATATGAAAATAATCTATTAATTGGTAGTGATAGCAATACATTAACTACTCTTGTCATCTGATAGTTGACTATTAACTTATAGTGGATTACAATTAATAGTATAAGGAGTTACTTTAGTTTTAATAGGTAATTTATGTGATATGTCACACACAGAGGTTAACTGAGTTTATTACACTTCACAAGGACTTTATGAAAAGCAGAAGACCAAATTAAGTAGCAAGACGTTTGTTTGAAACAGAAGAAAAGTTTAATGATAAGCATCCTGAAGTCAAGTTAGATGCACGTAGCGATACAATTGATGAGCGCAACTTTTGGTGCACATGGCACTAATGCATGGGCAATTCAGTAATTGGGTTACATGGTGAAACGGCAAGTCTAACTGCAGATCTATTGTATGCATTAAGCAACACAGGTTCATCATTACAGTTATGAACAGTTTACTACAAAATACCTCGACAAATACAGAAAGGAAAATACGACAACAGATATTGTAAAAAGAGCAAGTACAATTTTTAATGACCAAACGATGAAAGAAATATACCAAAAATTATCCAGTATTCCAGTAATTGTTTTAGGTAACAAAGTGGGAGGTTGTTGGATCATGTAATCAGTTTGATATAAAGGGTGCATATCAAAGCGAAAGATTTACGAAAGATTTAACATTCTATCTATAATATTGCCTGAAGAAGACGTAGAATATATTAAGGGTTTACTTGCTACAATTAATCCACAATTATCTAAAAAAATGGGATATTTCACTCATGAAGAAATTAGAGCTTTTGAAAAGCAAAGAAAGGTAATTCAGTATGAAAGGCATGAAGAACGTTTGATAGATGGTTTTTTTATAAAATCAAAAATTACACAAAAAGTTTCTACGATGATTTTTTTTGAAGCATTTGGAAATAAGTTAACTTTTGGCGTATCTGATAAATTCGATGTAAAGAAAATAGATAAAGTTGCACTAATAAAAAATAAAAAAAATGTAACTATGAAGAGACACAATATACTCTCACTTACTATGTAGATACACAGCAGAATTCTTATATAGAAACAGAGAATAATACAGAGTATAAATTAGCATTCATCTCATAATAGTTCGCATAGATCATAAAAAAGCAGAATTAATAGNTNNNTGCAGANNAGATNNANNT
>NZ_MJMG01000001.1:299989-300626 GCF_001752665.1 Wolbachia pipientis
CATTGTGATTCCACCTAGTGCTGAAAAAAAGCCAACCAAAGGAGAGGTAATAGGTGTTGGTGAAGGTGCGTGTAATGCAGACGGTAAGTCTGTACCTTTAACTGTGAAAGTTGGTGATACAGTATTTTATCGTCAATGGGCTGGTACTGAGATTGAACATAATGGTGAGAAATTTATCGTTATGAAAGAGTCTGACGTACTTGCAGTTGTAAAAATTTGTTAATTTTGGATTTTTAAGAGGTGGTAATATATGGCTAATAAAGTAGAACATACTGAGCAAACGCAACAAGCGCTTTATGAAGTTGCAACAATGGTAGATTTAACGGTAGGGGACACTAGTGGACCAAAGGGATTAACGGTAGGGATAAGCAAACCTTACGGTAGTCTAGAAATTACAAAAGATGGTTATAAGGTGATGAAGAGTATAAAGCCTAAAGAACCATTGCGTGCTATGATAACAAGTTCATTTGCTGGAAGTTGCTCACAATGTAATGATAGGGTTGGTGATGGCACAACAACATGCTCTATATTAACTAGTAATATCATTAAGGAAGCTTTGAAACCAATTGCTGCTGGTAGTAACCGTATTAATATTAAAAATGGAATGCTTAAGGCAAAAGATGTGGTATTAAAAGAA
>NZ_MJMG01000001.1:300644-306450 GCF_001752665.1 Wolbachia pipientis
ATTATTACTTCAGATAAAACGGATGAAGTGAAACAAGTTGCAACTATTTCTGCAAATGGTGATAGGGAAATAGGTGGAAGTATTGCTGATGCTGTCAAGAGAGTGGGAAAAGAAGGTGTAATTACTGTGGAAGAAGGTAAAAGCTCTCAAGCATTAGAGGTTGACTTTACTCTTGGTATGAAACTAGATCGTGGATATATTTCTCATCATTTTGTGACAAATCATGAGAAGATGATTTGTGAATTTGATGATCCATATATTTTAATTACAAACAAGAAATTAAGTATCGTACAGCCTTTGTTGCCTATTCTTGAAGCTGTAGTAAAATCTGGTAAACCTCTGCTGATTATTGCAGAAGATGTTACAGATGAAGCATTAACAGCTCTAGTTTTGAATAAATTGCGTGGTAGTTTAAGAATTGCAGCAATAAAAGCTCCAGGTTTTGGAGATCGTAGACAAGATATATTGCAGGATATAGCAATCTTAACTGGTGCTAAAAATGTGATAAGTGATGACATAGGAGTAAAGATTGAAGAGGTACCTCTTACAGATCTTGGTAGTGCAAGAAAGGTTATAATTACTAAGGAAGATACTATAATTTCTAATGAAAATAGTAACTCAGATGCAATAGGAAAAAGAATGACTCAGATTAATTCCCAGATTAATGCTTCAACATCTGATTATGACAAAGAAAAACTCAGAGAACGTTTAGCAAAATTAGCAGGTGGGGTAGCAGTAATTAAAGTTGGCGGTGCAACAGAAATGGAAGCTAAAGAACGTAAGGACAGAGCTGAGGATGCATTACATGCAACTAGGGCTGCTTTAGAAGAAGGAATAGTACCTGGTGGTGGTGTTGCGTTACTCTATGCTGCAGCTGCACTTGATAAATTAAAAGGTAATAATGATGAAGAGCAAATAGGTATAAATGTTATTAAAAGGGTTCTCAGTGCACCAATCAGAAGGTTAGTTGCAAATGCTGGTCTTGAACATGCCGTAATTGTTGACCACCTGCTCAAACAAAATGATAGGGATCTTATATATAATGTTGAAGCTATGAATTATGCTAATGGATTTACAGCTGGTGTAATTGATCCATTAAAAGTAGTACGTGTTGCTTTTGAAGTAGCTGTATCTACTGCAAGTCAGCTCATTACTACTAACAATATGGTAGTCGAGATTCTTGAGGAAAACAATAATACTTCTGCTGCTCCTATGGGGGGAGGAATGGGAGACTTCTAACGAAAATGAAGAATCATGGAGCAAGAATTTTTTTGCTCCATTTCTGCCTGCTATAAAGAACTTAAAAAACCAATAAATCGCAAAAGGTTTACTTATCTACACTTTTTTCCTTTCTTTCGCAATAGGTTTAGTAGTTTCTTCAATAGCAACATCTTGAATTTGTTGTGTTAAAGTTTTATCGCTAGTAGGATGTGTTACTAATCTATAATCAAATTCAAGTCCTTGTTCTGGCTGATAAGAAGGCATTGAGCTAGAACATGACTGTTCGTGGTTCCATGCTGTAACCCTGGTGTTTTGTTACTCTTGATATTATTACACATAATTACCCCATACTATTAATGTAGCATATAACACTATTTATGTGTTACGTAATAAAACGGGTAACAAATTTCCTATACCATGTCAACTACAAAATTCCAACAAATTACTTCTTCTTAAAAAGCCAATTTTGTGGATAGATACAGTTGGCAGTTCTACCCTGTTACAGCCCACTCGTCTACAGACTTTAAATATAAAAAACCCCATTACAAACTGTTTCCCATTCTTCCTTAAATTTTTGTAGATGTTCCTTTTCTTCACACATTAAAAGTAACTCTTCTACACATTTATTATAGTTATGAGTGGCAATTTTACCTTGATGGTGCATAAATCTTAAATAAATAAGATAAGTATTCACTACATCTGTTTCACAGTAATCTCTAATTTCTTCTAGTTTACCATCATCATATAAACTAACAACTTTCGACCCATCAACAGCAATTTTACCAGGGAGATTAAATGCTGCACAGATTTCGTTCATTTTCATTCTTGCAGATGCACCAAAATCAGAAAGTAATTCAAGTAAATCGCAATGCCAATCATTACTATATCTTTTATTATAACTATTCCATTTATCTCCAGCTTTATGAAAATATTCTGCTTGAATACCATGTACCATAGCACGATATTTAAGTACAGGTATATCGAAAGTACGTCCATTAAATGTTACTAGTCTAGGCTTTTTCTCTGCTATATAGTTAAAAAACCCCTTTACTAACTCTTTTTCACAAGAATGCAATGTACCGCCAGATCTAATTTCTTGTAAGCTAAAAATTTCATACCCATTATTATAACTAATACTGCATAGTAAAAAACTAATAGCTATGACTTGGTGAAAAGGTTGACGTAAGAAGTCATTTTTTCCACCTGTAACTTCAAGATGATATTTAGTTAACAGGTCTCTTCTTGCTTCTACACTAAGATCATCACTAATATTAAATAAGTTTTTACAGTAACTTACATCTGGTATAGTTTCAATATCAAATACTAATAATGATTTAAACATTACCAATATACTCTTCTGGACGATCACTCCAGCATCTCACTTTAACAAACAAAAAAAGATGGACTTGACATTCAAAAAATCTCTCTAGTTCATGACGTGCTTCTATGCCTATCTTTTTAATGTTATTTCCATCTTTCCCTAAAATTATTTTTTTATGGCTATTTCTTAAAACAAAAATCACTTGTTTTATAATTAAACTTTTATCCTTTTTCTCCATATATTGTTCAGTAACTACTGCTGTAGCATATGGAAGTTCTTCGTATAAATTTAAGAATAATTTTTCTCTTGTGATCTCTGCTGCAATAAAACTATTTGATAAATCAGTAGACTGGTTTTCAGGATAAAACCATGGACTATCAGGAGCAATGTCAGAAAGATAATGTATTAAATCAAAAAGCCCATCATTCTTTAATGCTGATACCATAAAAATCTTTTCAAAGTTATATAATACACCGAGAAATTCATATGTTCTCTTCAAAGTAGGTCTATCTATTAAATCAATCTTGTTTATAACCAAAATACATCTGCATCGTAATCTCTTCACTATATCAGTAACCTTTTCTTTATAATTAGTTGCATCAACAAGCAAAAGCGTGACATCATTACCTTTAATTGCTGACCATGCAGATTTAACAAGTGATTTTTCAAGGATAGTTTTTGCAGTAAAGAGCCCTGGAGAATCAGTAAAAACAATTTGGGTATTGTTATATATTATGATTCCTCGTATCTGTGTACGTGTAGTTTGTGGCTTAGGTGTCACAACTGCAATTTTTTTACCCACTATACTATTGATCAGGGTAGATTTACCAGCATTGGGCAACCCAGCAATTGTTACGAATAAACATTTTGACTCTTTCACATTTAAAATACAATACTTAAAATATAGTAATTCATCTTGATTTATTTTCAACTTTAAGTTTCTTAATTCTTTACTCTTACATTTACGTTAAGTAAAACTTTAATAGTAAACTTATTAAAAGGAAAAATTATGGAGATTACACAGTCAGCTAAAAGAGAATTAAAGCAGAGCGTATTACATACATGTCTTGAAAAATGCAAAAGTGCATTTTGGTTTATTTTCTGGTTTAGCTCTGGAATCAATTTACTCATACTATTCTTACCACTCTATACTTCCCAAGTACTTGATCGAGTTATATCAAGTGGAAGCAAAGAAACATTGCTTATGCTCACAATTATTACCCTAGTTGCATTTGCATGCTCTGCAATGCTAGAAACTTGCAGATATTTAGCTATGACAAAAATTGGAGATTGGATGGATCAAAATATTGTGCCAGATCTTATATTAAGATCTATCAGATTAACATCTATACAGAGTGCAACTTCAAGTGGTGAAGCAATTCGTGATCTCACAGCAATAAAAAATTTTATTACAGGACATAGCGTATTTTCACTATTTGATACTCCATGGTCATTAATTTATTTAGTCGTAATTTTTATGATACATCCATCCACAGGATTTATTGCAATAGCAGGAGTAATAATATTAGTTTCTGTAGCAATATTAAACGAAATTGCTACTAAACGAATACTGCTAGAAACACATGAAGAAACTATACGTAATATTCATGCTATAGATATCGCAACCAGAAATGCAGAAGTAGTTGAAGCTATGGGTATGGCTGAATATATAGTTTCTGATTGGTGCAAACTCAATGATCAGAATCGTGCAATGCAAACTAAAGCACAAAATCGTTCAAATATAATAACTGGAATAACAAAATTTTTGCGTTCAACTTTGCAGATATCAGTCATAGGAACTGGTGCTTATCTTGCGATAACAGCGTATAAATCTGCTGGTAGTATAATAGCTGCTTCAATCCTAATGGGTAGAGTCTTAGCACCTTTTGACGTAGCAATTAACACGTGGAAGTTTTTTAACCAGGCCATGATGTCATATAAAAGGTTACAAAGACTTATATTAACATCACCAAAAAGAGAGCAAGCTATGGCTTTACCTGAGCCACAGGGAAAAGTGGAATTTAATAGAGTATTTTTTACTCCGTATGGAAGTAACAAGCCAACGATAAAAGGTCTATCATTATTGATAGAGCCAGGAGATGTGGTTGGTATCATTGGTGCTAGCGCTTCTGGTAAATCTACAATAGCCAAGCTCATTGTCGGAGTATGGAAACCTATATCTGGTGTAGTACGGTTAGATGGTGCAGATGTTTATACTTGGAACCGTGAAAATTTTGGTAAGTATATTGGTTATTTACCTCAAGATATAGAGTTATTTAATATCAGCGTAAAAGCTAATATTGCACGTATGAGGCCCGACTCAAATGCAGAAGAAATAATAGCAGCAGCAAAAGCTGCTGGTATACATGAAATGATACTCAGTTTACCAAATGGATATGATACAATTATAGGGAATTTTGGCATTACACTCTCTGGTGGCCAAAAACAGTTACTTGGTCTTGCTCGAGCTTTATATGGCAATATAAAGCTTTTAGTGCTGGATGAGCCAAATGCAAATCTGGACAGTAACGGGGAGGCATGTTTAATAAACGCAATTAATGCTGCAAGACAACGCAATACTACTGTTATTGTGATAACACATAAGTTACCTTTATTATCTGTGGTGGATAAAGTAATTTTAATGTCTGATGGTATGGTTTATGCTATAGGACCAAGGGATGAAATCCTAAGTAAACTGGTTACACCATCAAATACCCATGCAAAACATCGAGATGAAGTAGCTTAAGAAACGAGCTAGAAAAATATGGGGTTGGCCAACCCAACCTAAGGTAGGTAGTTCATGTCATTTTTTTTAGAACCTGTACGCGATCTAAAAGAAAAGGTAAGAATGTATAAAAAGAATATAAGTCCAAGCGATGTAAGTAAAGAGCAGTTCACGATCATATTGCCAGAGCTTGAATCTTATTGAAAGAAGACAAAACCAAGGAATGTGGGATGTATTTTGTGAAGTATTGGATATGTTTTGAAAAGTGGTTGCCAATGTGGAATGTTACCGAAAGAATTTCCAAAGCTGTTATGATTACTTCAAGAAGTGGACAGGACACAAATAAAGAAAGTATTCTAGCGCTAGAAAAATAGTTGGCGAGGTCCGACGAAACAATGGTCGGAAAGAAAAAACCAGCTTCTGCATAATTGATGCACAAAGTGTCAAACACAGAGATACTGCTAAAGAGAAAGGGTATGGAAAAGGTAAACGCCATATTGCAGTAGATACGTAAGGCATGCAATTTACGTGACAACAGA
>NZ_MJMG01000001.1:306456-336200 GCF_001752665.1 Wolbachia pipientis
ATTAAATATCTTTAAAGGTTTGTTTTTACAAGACCTTTTGCGAAATTAATGCTCAGAGAAGATTCTCTGGGATCCAAAAACTATTGAGTTGGATAGCCTTTATAGCGTATTTCATAATAGTTCGAATAGATCAAAAAGTAGTTTTTCCTATTTTGCACAAAGTGTCAAAAACAGAGATACTGCTAAAGAGAAAGGGTATGAAAAAGGTAAAGCGCCATATTCAGTAGATACGCAACGCATACAATTTACGTGACAAGAGACTGATAGGAGCGGTGCCATAGAAGTGATGCAAAAGAAAACCTTTTGGAGATCAAGAGTTGACTCAGGGAGAGAATTTTGCAACTAAGATAAAAGTGATGATTGGTACAACTGTTGAGACTGCATTCTTTTGTTGTACTGCCAACAAGATGGGTTGTGGAACGCTCCTTTGGACGATTATGGAAAAACTGCGAGAAACAGCTCAACACTAGCCTGCAAATGGTTGTTTTAGCTTTTGCTGTTTTACTTCTCAAAAGATTATGAACAGGTTCTAAGAAGTAAAAAAGATAAAATTCTTTTGTATTTCATAATTTTAAGTTATCATTATACTTAAAAAGTTTAGCTGTATAGTATGAGCAATAAACAAAGTCATTTACGCAATATTATTATAGCAAGCGTAGTATCTTTTAGTATACTAGAATTTTGCTTTTTCTTATCTGGCGTACTGTTTACTTTATTAGTATTTGGACCAGATAAAGTCGATTTTAGAGGAATTGACCCTAGTATAACAAAGTTCCCTGAGAGGTTATGGCCAACAATTTTTGATTACATAGAATTATTTTGGAATCACTCAGAGACTTATACACTAACGTCAAAGCTCGCACTGATTATTTCTTTTGTATCACCCATAGGCGTTTTGTTAATTGTCTTATGGAATTTGCGCGAAAGAATAATAGAGTGGAGGCCATTTAAGAAAAAAGAATCACTACATGGAGATTCTCGATGGGCATCAGAAAAAGATATACGAAAGATAGGATTAAGAAGCAAAGATGGGCTGTTATTAGGTAAAGACAAGAGAGGTTATTTTATTGCTGATGGATATCAACACGCATTACTCTTTGCACCTACAGGATCTGGTAAAGGTGTTGGTTTTGTAATTCCGAATCTCTTATTTTGGACTGATTCAGTAATTGTACACGATATAAAATTAGAAAATTACGAAATTACAAGCGGTTGGCGTAAACAACAAAAACAGAAAGTATATGTATGGAATCCAGCACAACCAGATGGGATAAGTCATTGTTATAATCCTTTAGAATGGATTAGTAGCAAACCAGGACAAATGGTAGATGATGTACAAAAAATAGCCAATCTGATAATGCCTGAACAAGATTTCTGGCAAAATGAGGCACGCAGCCTATTTGTTGGAGTAGTGTTATACCTAATTGCTGCACCAGAAAAAGTTAAGTCGTTTGGTGAGGTAGTACGTACTATGCGTAGCGATGATGTAGTCTATAACCTTGCTGTTGTGTTGGATACAATGGGTAAAATAATACACCCTGTTGCATATATGAATATTGCAGCCTTTTTACAAAAAGCTGATAAAGAAAGATCAGGTGTTGTATCAACTATGAACTCATCACTTGAACTATGGGCAAACCCATTGATTGATACTGCAACTGCAACAAGTGATTTCAATATTTTAGAATTTAAAAAGAAAAAAACCACAGTATATGTTGGATTAACTCCAGATAACTTAACTCGATTAAAACCTTTAATGCAGGTTTTTTATCAACAAGCAACTGAATTCTTGTGTAGAAAACTGCCATCTGATGATGAACCTTATGGTGTGCTATTTTTAATGGATGAGTTTCCTACGCTTGGAAAGATGGAACAGTTCCAAACAGGCATAGCTTATTTTCGTGGTTATAGGGTCAGGTTATTCCTAATTGTTCAAGATACAGAGCAACTTAAAGGAATATATGAAGAAGCTGGAATGAATTCATTCTTATCAAATTCAACTTATAGAATAACTTTTGCTGCTAATAACATGGAAACAGCTAATTTGATATCACAATTAATAGGCAATAAAACTGTTGAGCAGGAATCTTTGAATCGGCCAAAATTTTTAGATCTTAATCCAGCATCAAGGTCCTTACACATTTCTGAAACCCAGAGAGCTTTATTATTACCTCAAGAGGTTATAATGTTACCACGTGATGAACAGATTATTCTTATAGAATCTACTTATCCGATAAAATCAAAAAAGATCTTATATTATAGTGATAGCACTTTTACTAAAAAATTATTAAAACAGACTTATGTACCAACACAAGAACCTTACGATCCCAATAAAGTTTCTTCTAATAAAAAAGAAATCACAAGTGATACTAATAACGAAACCATAGAAGAATCTGATACAGTTACTACATATAACGCCCAAGATGAAGTATATAATGAACCAGATGAATTAAAACATGATGAATCTAAACATTATCATGAAGATGAATTGTTTGATGATGAAGAGTTCGAGGATGAAGAATTTGATGATGAAGAATTTGATGATGATAATTTAGGAAAAGACGAGAGAACAAGTTGACATACTGCATTTTGATAGTAACTATTCTATAGCAATAATTTATAATGAAATGCTATTGTTTTTTTTACTGGTTCTATCTTTAATTGCTCAGTACATTGAGCTTGATATAGCAGTCCCTAGTTTTCCTGATATAGCTAGCCACTTTCATGTCTCCTATAATGTTATTCAACAAACAGTTGTTTATAATTTTTTAGGTCTTTGCATAGGTGAGTTGCTATTTGGAGCATTATCTGAATTCTATGGTAGAAGAAAAATAATAATCATAGGTCATACATTGTTACTAATAGGCGCTACAGGTTGTGTTATTGCACAGTCAATATTTTGGTTATTAGTATTCCGTTTTATCCAAGGTATTGGAGCAGGTACTTCTGTAGTTATGTTTGCAATAGTTGCAGATTGCTATCAAGGTAATAAAGCTACAAAGTTTATCGGCATTATGAATGCAATTGTAACAATAGTTATTGCACTTGCACCAATTTTAGGTTCTCTTATTAATGAAGCTGTTGGGTGGCGTGGAATTTACACAAGTGTAGCAATTATTTGTATTATTTCTTGGATTTTACTGCTACTTTGGTTGCCTGAAACCAAAAAAGATTTGACAGTTTTTAATTTTAGAAAAATGGTAAAAGATTATCAAAGATTATTTTATGATATAAAATTCATTGCATTATCTTTAGTGCCAGGGCTTTTTTCTTCTATATATATTTCGTTTATCACTTGTGCACCGTCTCTATATATGGAAACATTTGCATTACCAGGTACTGTATATGCTATTCATCAAAGTGCAATTGTGGCATGTTATGCTCTAATTAGCTTGTTTTCTGGTGATATTGCACGATATTTTGGATATAGATGGTGCATAATAAATGGTACAATTATAATTGCTGTTGGTGCTTTATTCCTATTAATAACTAGTATCATTGTACCAGATTTCTCTGCTTTCATAACATTATCCATAGTTATTGCAACTATTGGCGGTGCGATTTGCCAGACAGTGATATTCAATATATTAATCAATATCTTTTCTGAAACTAAAGGTACTGCTTCTGCAGCGTCTATGTTTATCAGACATCTAGTACTGACAACGTTTACATGGTTATCAAGTTGTATTTACAACGGTCATATAATAAGTGTATCACTACTTATTTTATTAATAGTAACACTAGAATGTATCTTTACCGCATATTTACTTCAATCAACGCAATACTTGCGTTAACTATAGCTACAAGATTTTATAGCCCTTTCCTCATAGCCTGAAGATGATATAGTATAGCGTATTGCATAATAGTTCAAATAGATCATAAAACAGCAGAATCAATAGCTTGTCGAAAGATTTGAACAGAGCTTTTGCGCAATGTTTATAGATACATACTTCTCAAGTTCTTTCTACTATTTGGTAACCTCATTTGTAATTATCTGTTCTATTTCTATATCACTAGACAAAGATCCTGATAGCTGGATTTCATTACTATCATCATTGCTGGGCTGGTTTTCACTATGACATTTAATTTTTGATAAGCAAGAAAAGAAATCTGACGCTTCTTTTTCTCTATATAATCCTTGTAGGGTACATATTTTCCATGTATAAGCGTCTGTCAAAAGTTCCATACCTAATCCACAGCTATCACTAATTGCCTTATTATAATATTGAAAAGCATTTTCATATTCCCCCAATAAGAAATAGCAAATAGCTCGCATTAAGTAAGAGCGTGCTACCACAATATTACTTGCTTCATATGGCTTCTTGGTAATTTTTTAACGTATATCTTACTATTCCTCTGAAAAGAAGTGATTCTGTAAATTCCTTTTTTATATCAAAGTATATAAGATAATGAGTTGGAACAATATATCTATTCAGACTAGGCATTTCCTTAATAATATATGCAATTAACTTATTACTCTCCTTAATCAGACAATCTCGTGTTGCATTTATATTGGCATTTGACAAATCAATAGAGAAGGCAAGTAACATTAAAGTTGCCTATAAATTCAAAACATAATAATAGAGATGAGCCCTTGCTCTTCTGCACTTACCTCTATTAAATCCTCAGCACATTCGTTAAACTCGTCAAATTTTTTGAGATCTAAATAACACTTACAGCACATTAACAATGTTTGTTGCATAATGAAATTATCTCGTTCATCAGTACCAATGTAATTATAAAACTTATTGATCTTTGTAAATACTTCTAAAGCTTCATCATACCTTTCCAATCTGTACAGGCATTGACCATACAACATATATAGACTTACGCTCTCAAATAATTTCTGAATTTTTTCATCCGGCACATGAAGTTCATCGTCCTGAGTTTTATTTGACACCTGAGTTTCATCGTTTGGATACAAACTTTCATCTGATCACTCATTATGAGGGTTTTGTCAACTGCTAGTTCATATAATTCATTTGCATAACAGAACAGAAAATCAATTTCTTCTAGATGATATTTTGTTTCTTCTGTTTCTTGGGATGTGTCATAATACTGTCTTAAAAAATAATATGCCATTGTATTCTTATATAATATAGCCCTTTTTAAGTCTAAAAGAGCATTCTCATTCTGATTACCTAAATTTAACATTAACTCACCTTTTTTAAAGTATGCTTTTATCGAATTGTTTCTGAAACATGGTCATACCTAGCAAGTCTCTTGCTCAAGTATAAACATGCTTCTGCATTTCTACCTAATAATGCTCAGAGAAGATTTTCTGGGGTCCAAGAAACTATTAAGTTGGATAGCCTTTAAAACAAGGAAAATTTTATCAAAAAGAGACATTTTTTACTCTTTTGAATAATTTTCTGTTTCGCAAGAGATCTTTTTTCTTGTTGTTTTTTTTGTACAGATTATGGTAGACCGCTCTCCGATCAGTCTGTTNTTATCGCCTTTAGCAATTAACTTCATTATCGCTGCTTCAGTCACTACAGTATTGGGAGTTTACTTATTATATAAGGAAAGAAAAGGTTTTGAGCACAAAGATTACTTTAAATTATTAGGTATACTGATTGCTAATCTGGTAGCTTCAACAATTATTGGTCAGATTATAAATCCTTTATTTTCTGGAATAACTGCTACAAGTTTAATTACAGGATTGATTATAGGACCTGCAGCATTATTCTCTACTGTTGTGTGTATTTCACACTTAAGTTTCCTATGGAAAAAGGAAGCTGCTAAAGTTCTAAGAGATGACTGTATATTTGCATTACCTGGTTGTGTAGTAGGGTTACTTCTAAGCTCTGCATCTTTATCTCCATTAATGGTTGGCACTATTGCTGGTTCTGCTTTCTTCATTATAGTGTTGTTGATATCAGTAACATTTGCATTGTTAGAATGTGATCACCGCAATGAAGAAAAAGCAGAAGATATTTCGTGGTGTATAAGGTGTATAATTTTGCTGTGTACAGCAGCAGCAGTTGCTGCTGGTATGACTACCGTTGTAAATTCTGTATTTCCTAATGTAATGTTAGGGCCATTGTGGCAAGCAGCTTTAGCATGTGCAGCAATAGTGGAAGTGACAACACATGTGTCTTTTGCTTTGTATGATGTAGTAATAGATAGTGTAATAAATTATCCTCAGGTACGCGATCAAGATGTGTACTATGCAATTTAATAGTGATTTTCTATCATATCTTGTATTATATAAAAGTTTATTTACTACTCTTTTAACTATTTCCATATTAAAAGAAATTTTCAGCTCACGTTCTAAACCATCAACATTACCACCATAAAACACATGATTCTTATTGGTTCCCACTTCATTAAACACTACACACAACAATTCCTTTATCTAAAAAAGTATTATTTTTTATTTCCTCTAATAAGGGTTTATATTTTCTAATTATTCCATCTGCTTTGCCTTTTCTACGGTAATATCCTAATTCTACTTCTTGATCCCACAGATATTCAGATTTACTAATGGGTTGCATATGTTCATCTTTAATCTTTCTTAAGGAGTTAAATAACTTTTCTCTTTCTTGGATAGAAATATAACTATTATAAATTTTAATCATTCTATCTTGATTAAAAGTAGATAAAATAGACATATCAGTTTCTTGAGCAAAGCCTTCAAGATCTATTATACAACACTCAGAGACCTTAAATCACCATATTTTATAATCTCTTCTACTAGTGCATTTCTACTAGTTCATTGAATGTTTTCTTAGCCACCTTGATAAATATGATAATATTAAATTATCTTTTTCCAAAAAGCAATACTCATGATATCTTTTCTGTAACTGAAGTTAGCCTATGCCATTGATCTTCAGCTAAAATCTCTATACCAAGCTCTAGCGCTTTTTTATATTTTGATCCTGGATTACTTCCTACCACTAAATAATTAGTTTTATTGGAAAGACTGGAACTCACTATTGCTCCTAAAGCTTTAGCTTTATTTTTAGCTTCGTCCCTACTTATAGTTAAAGTGCCAGTAAAGACTACAGTTTTATTACAAAAAATTGAACCATTCTCATAATCAATAGAATGAATACTTAAATAAGATGCAAGATCATTTAATATCTTTATATTATATTGATTGGAAAAAAATATTTCTAAATATTTTACAGTTTCCACACCTATGTTAGCTATACACAATAACTCATGCATGACTGTTTCATTTGATGGTAATGCAACCATGGATTGGTACCAATTTTTATAAGACGAGTAATAATGTGCAAGTAATGCTGCAGTGACTTGACCTATAGAGCGAATTCCTAAAGAAAATATGAACCTATCTAAAGTAATTGCTTTTTTTCTTCTTATAGAATCTATTAACTTAGTGACAGATCTTTCACCCCATCCCTCTTGTCCTGATAAATCAAAACTTTTTAGCTTGTCTTCTAAAATAAAAATGTCAGTAACCTGGGTTATTAAGCCAAGAGTATAGAAAAATATTATCTGTTTTTCTCCCAATCCCTCAATATCAAATGCGTCTTTAGATATAAAGTGCTTTAATTTGGCTATAATTTGTGCTTTACAGATAAATTCACCAGTACATCTAATTATTGTGGCCCCTTCTAATGGACTACCGCACTCAGGACAAGTTTTAGGAAATATAAATTCATGTACATTTGCAGATCTAACGCTTTTATCTACTTCAATTACTTGTGGAATTACATCTCCTGCACGTTTTACAGTAACAATATCCCCTTCCCTTATATCTTTACGTTTGACTTCATCTTGATTATGTAAACTTGCCCTACTTACTAATACTCCACCAATATTAACAGGCACTAACTCTGCAACTGGAGTTAAAGTTCCTGTTCTTCCAACTTGTATAGATATTTTAGTTAATTTAGTTTTTGCACAAATAGCAGGAAACTTATACGCAATTGCAAAACGCGGAGCTTTACTGGTGTTGCCCAAACGATTTTGTAATGATAAATTATTTACTTTATAAACTATACCGTCAATGTCATAACCTAAATCATAACGGCAACCATAAAGTTCATTATAAAATTCCAACATCTCATCTAAATTTCTTGCTAAAAATTGATGATTATTTACACAAAAACCAAGCAATTGCAAACTATGTAGTACTTCATATTGCGTTTGCATGATTCCACCTATAATAGAATATGCAAAGTATTTAAGTGATCTACTTGCTGTCACAGTTGCATCTAACTGCTTAAGAGAACCTGAAGCAGCATTACGCGGGTTAGCAAACTCATTAAGTTTAATAAAATCCTCGTTAGCAATGTATATCTCACCTCTTACTTCTAATCTACCTTTAATATCAGCTAAAAATTTAGGAAAATCTTTTATAGTTTCAACATTACATGTGATATTTTCACCAATGTGACCATCACCACGAGTCGCAGCCCTAACAAATACCCCATCCTCATATACTGCTGAAAATGATACACCATCTATTTTGGGTTCACACATTATTTCCAATTCACTGATATTTAAAAATCTCTTAACTCTAGATAGAAATCTTTCCATGTCACCATTATCATAAGCATTATCAAGAGAAAGCATAGGCTCTATATGTTTTACCTGAGAAAATCTATCATCAGGCATAGCACCAATATCATTGTAATTTTCTTGAAATTCAGGTATCTGTTCTGCTATCTCAGATACTCTTTTTTTAAGAGCATCATATTCAGCATCAGTAATTTCTGGTTCGCTCTTGTGATAATATAATATATTGTGGCGATTGATTTGTTTGCGTAACAAATTAAGTTCCAACTTTAATTCTTCCAGATCCGCCACAATTATAATCAACCATCGTAATTTGGAGCTTCTCGTGTAATGATAACATCATGCACGTGGCTTTCACGTAATCCTGCAGAAGTAATTGTAACAAATTTACAATTTTTTTTCATCTCTTTAATATCTCTGTTGCCAGTATATCCCATTGCAGCTTTAAGCCCACCAACCAATTGATGTATAACTTGCGATGCTGGGCCTTTAAATGGCACACGGCCTTCCACACCTTCTGGAACCAATTTCATTTTTGAATCTTTATCCTGATAATAGCGGCTTGCAGATCCTCTCTTCATCGCGCTGATAGAACCCATACCACGATAGCTCTTGTATGCTCTACCCTTGTAAATAATAACCTCACCTGGACTTTCATCTGTACCAGCAAAAATTGATCCTATCATGACAGAATCTGCACCAGCTGCAATAGCTTTAGCAATATCTCCTGAATACTTTATTCCACCATCAGCAATTAAACGAACATTCCTTATTTTGCATATTTCTGCAATATTTTTAATTGCAGAAAACTGCGGAATACCAACACCAGTAACTATTCGTGTAGTGCATATTGAACCAGGCCCCATACCTACTTTAACTGCATCCACACCTGCATCAATTAATGATTCTGCTGCTTCTTGTGTTGCAATGTTACCACCTATTATTTGTATATCTGGATACATTTTTCTAATTTCCTTAATAGTATTAATCACACCAGCAGAATGTCCGTGTGCAGTGTCCAATATCACTACATCAACTTCTTCTCCAATTAATGCTTCACATCGTTCAACACCATCTTTTCTACCAGTACCAATTGCTGCCGCAACTCTTAAACGTCCTTTACTATCCTTAGATGAATTTGGATATTTACTATATTTTTCAATATCCTTCACTGTAATCAAACCAATACAATGAAAATTTTTATCTATCACTAATAGTTTCTCTATTCTGTTCTTATGGAGTAATTTCATTGCAGATATATTATCTACCTCGTTTTCATGCACTGTAACTAATTTATCACGTGTCATTACTTCAGAAACCTTTACACTGGTATCGTCAATGAATCTAATATCGCGATTTGTTAAAATCCCCACCAATTTTTGTTGATCAACTACTGGAATACCAGAGTAATTATACTCTTTCATTAGTAAAATAGCTTCTTCCACTGTTTTAGTTGGTGCAATAGTAATTGGATCATATACAATCCAATTTTCATATTTCTTTACCTTCCGCACTTCTGCAATTTGCTCATCAATCGATAAATTTTTATGTATACAACCTATACCTCCATGCTGAGCGATAACTATTGCAAAACGAGACTCAGTTACAGTATCCATAGCAGAAGAGATAAGAGGTATACTCAATTCTATATCATTTGTTAAGTAGGTCCGTGTGTCGACATCACGTGGCAACATATCGGAATATGCAGGAAATAAGAGTATATCATCAAATGAGTAGCAGAGCTCCATTATTTTGACATTTATTCATAGTTTAAGCTTAACAATAAATATTTGTATGACAACAAAATATCTTAACTTGTTACTGGCATAAAAGCATCTTTCCCCTCTTGTTGATTAATCAGGTTAATTATACCTTGAACATTAATAACACTGTTAACCTCTTCTTGCTTGTCTATAAGCTCTAATTTATTCATATCAAGCAGTACATCTTTATTAATGTTAATATCAAATAAAAATCCTGTAAATGCATCTCTATTCAACTGCATAAATGTAAATAGCAGACACCACGCAGACATAAAAATGCTAACAGAAATGCTAACAAATGGGTCCATAAAATGGATAGGAATAGTTTGTGCAAAAGCCGTAATATCGATAGGAATAGTTTGTGTAAAAGATGTAATAGTGTAGAATAAAGAATCTATATAATTTATAGGAATAACTTTTATAGTACGCGTAAGTGAATACTTACACAAATCCCAGAAATAAATTATGGCCGATGTTGTCACTATATTATAAACAAAATTAACCAAGTAGTATCCCAGAGAGTATAGATCGACTTCTTTCTGTTCCCACTTGATAGAGAATTGTTCCCACGTGTAATAAGATCTAGCATCTAGTGCTTCGAGTACTTTATAATGTACCCCTAAACAAGACGCAGAATTATTATTATCATCTATAGAGTAATAATACTTTTGACATTTAACAATTTCATTGTTTACTTTATTGATATACTTTACAATATTTAATAATTCTAAACACTGATATTTACCCATCATTTTTTCTTGCGATAAGTTAGTTAAATCTGTCTTGAATTGTATTATTTTATTCAACCTATCTTTATTATCATCACGTGGGTATAATACATTAAGTATTGTTAACAAGTCACTTTCCGATAAGGCAGAAATAGATTGATCAAGTACATTAATATATATTTTACTTTGCACAAGATTTAATATTTTTTTCATATCTTGATTGCTATACTTATTAGCTAGTTCATAAGCCTTGTTCATGACTTTTTGACATTTTAATACTCTTTCAAGGCTGTAGTTATTGACTATATGAATATATGTGATAGCTTTATTGCAGTTAACATTCTTACCTATATTTAATGCGTGTTGCACTTTAAATATTATTCTATCAGAAGCAACCCATAGATAATATATAGCCTTCATCATTATACTTACAACAGAATACCCCATCCTATATAAAATATCTAATCTACCTTTGTTTCTGATTCTGTCTTCGTATTTGGAAAGATATTTTTCTGTATCCTTTAAGGTTTTCTTCAGATCCTTCAATGTTTCTTTTTCATTGAAGTGATTCATCTTATGTAATTCTTGATAAGTTTTAAAAACTAATGCATTAATGTAACCCTTTAAAATGTCATACCTTAAACCTTCATGTTCAGCTTTTTTATTTATCACATTAGCAACATATATTTCTATCTGTTGTTTTAGCTCTATACCAATTCTACCTTTTTTTAACTTATTGAATTTTTTCTGAGCAGGCAACAAAACCTTTTTGAAAAAAGCCGTTTGTTCTAAATTTAACTTATTTAGCACATCTTCTACAAACAATTTAGTTTTACGGCCATAAGCAACAAAAAACCACGACTGTCTATAAGGGTTACGTTCTCTATTCCTACCAAGGTTTTGCAGTGTATCTGAAGGATTATTAAATTCACTATAAGATTGCGTAAACATTGATACAACATGGTTGTATTCACTATCAAATCCACGACCTTTTGATCCATCTACAAGGGTTATTAAACCACATTTAGCTAACGTTTCGATATCACAATCGTCATAATCACAATACTCAGCATCACATTTGCCATCATTATATGATATCTTGAAAAAAGGTTTCTTTTCTGCAATATGAAGATCATTGCTATCAAATCCTGCAAATATACACTTATTTTGTTTACAGAATAAATTTAAATTATCACAGCTTTTCATAAACCTGTGCATTAAAAAATGCAGCTCGTTACTTAAGCGCCAGTTATCTATAATTAACTTTTGATTATCACCCGAGTAATTTGTGAGAAATAAAATAACATCTTTGATTTGTGGCAATAACTGATTTCTTGCAAAGTCTTTACTAAAACCTTTCTCTTCTAGAAAACAGATAAGCTTTTCAATATCACGCTCTTCTATTTTTCCATCAGGACAATCTATTAGGAGTTTATTACATATCAAATTTACTAACTTTAGTAAATCTTCTTTCCTCTGTTTATCCAGCTCAGTATTATCGTATCCTGTCAAATATTGAAGTGTAAGGTCTATAAACCCGTGTAGCACCCTATATTTTAAGTATTGAGGAGTACTATTTGTAAGATCAATTTTATCTTTTAACTTTGATATACAATCTTCTGATATATTAGGATATTGCTGCTTAATACAGTTTACAAAATTTTGTTCACGCAACTTTAGTCTATAGTATCCATAACTTACATCTTCAGGTTCGATTTGATTATAAAGAGCATGACGCTTCAGAGGTAATATTTTACCATTTTGATATATTTTATCTTCATTTTGCAAAATAAAATTAAGATTCATTATATTATCTATGTCATTAGCTAAGATTAGAGCACTCTCTGTTATAGGGCTATGCACATTCCATCTTATCAACGATAATACTTCTTTTGCATTTTGCGGATCTATAATACAAGAAACAATTTCTCTGTATTTAAAAGTTTCTTCACATTGTTCAATATATTCATATGCTGGACTAGGCTCTTCATACTCAAACAAATTTTTTAAATTAGCAATAAATCTTTTTAAATAAGCAGCCCCTACATCTAAATCAAATACTTTTTTGCATACATAGCAAACAATACACGTGAGCAATACAGTAATGACCATGAGCACACACCCAATTATCAGATTATTTATCATAAAAGAGGCTAAACCAACACCAGAGGTCAAACCAATCTTTGCTGTAGCACAAGGAATAAATTTGTTTAAAACTAGCGATAGTAAAAAGTAAGGCATTACTTCTGTAAATAAAGATACAGCAACCACTAATTTAAACTTTGTTGCATAGTTCGTTTTTGTAATCACATTCTCAGCTCTTATTACAGAGATAATGCATTTTCTATTGGACCTTGCAGGACTGATAATTTTGCCACATATGTTACTGAATCTTGCATCTGGTGTTGCAGTCCAATAAAATGGGTTATATTCTGTATGAAGTTTACGTAAATTATTAAACGATACTTCATCATGAATACTGTCAGCCTCATCAACACTAATCAATAGCTCTTGTTTTTGTTGATCGAATAAAACTGCTCGTAATTTCTTAAAATTTTCTTCTTTGAAAAGCAAACTATGTTGTACTATTAGTGTAGTAGGTCCAGCATTTTTTTGTTGTAAGAGATTTATTAATTCATCTATAGAATATGCTGTACAAATATTCACAGGAAACGCACCACTGATCATGTCTTTAGCCTGATTCATTAGAGAGCTCTGATTTGGCACAGCAATAAGATGACTATATCCTGCTTGAGCTGATATATAACTCAACAATCCAATATCATATGTCTTTCCATACCCAGTTTCAGCATCAATCATAATACTATAGTTATCTTTAGTAGAATCCTCCAAATGATTCAGTATACTTTCTACAATAACCTTACGACGGCTTGGAATAATACCTGCTTTTGAGTCACCAAATTTTATTTGAGATTCATTATTTACAATTGCAGACTCTAATCTAGTCAAAACTTCTCTTAGATTTTCTACTATGGCATTTCTTTTATACGGCATACTCTTACTTCCATATTTAATATATAAGCTATAATTCATTATATATAAGTTATATATATAAGCTATAATTTTTTACGCATTACGCAATGCCAAAACAAATGCCCATTGAATTTCTGTGGACGATTAGTTCAGTTCTGTTATTAAGCAGAGCAGATTTCAGTGAGAAAATTATGCAGAAAATAAACAAAATATGCACAAGAATAGAACAAAAAATCAAACCACAAATAAACAATAAACATATAAAACTCAGAAAAATCAGAGAAAGTGCAGTGATTAACGGAACATTCAAAAGTGTAGAAATAGATAATAAAACATTCTATATAGAATTTTCTCAAGAAAAATGTTGCACAGACAATACGAGGTATACAAGCTTTAGAGTTCAATAGAAGTAATTCAAAATTGGGTGGTAAGTATAGGTGATAACGAAATAGAGATAAAAATTGAAAGAGATCTTCAAAGGAATTATACCAACATATCAGATAATAGAGCGGTTATCTTAACGTTTTACACTAGCTTAGGTAAACTCAATATTAAGTTATATTATACTAAAGAAGATTATCATAATATACATGTCAAAGTTGAAAATCAAAACTTCTGGAATGCACTACAAAAAATTAGAGAAATAGTAGGTAAAGAGTTCCTATTAGAAGTTATGCCAGTTAAAACTGTTATAGAAAAAGGAAGCTTTAGTAGATACCAAAAATTCCAACAAGGTGAAACTTTATGGACAGATAGAGCAACACAAAAGAATGTACCTACCCAAAAACCCAAGATAGTCATGGATCAACTGTGAAATTCACTACCAGAATCATAGCACTTATACTTCAGTATATTAATTGCTTCTACGTTCTTTTCACTTTATTATCAGTACTACTGATGATCTTAAAAATGTTCTATTCAACTGTAACAGATTTGGCTAAATTTCTCGGATAATCAGCATTCAACCCTTTTTTCACTGTAATAAAGTATGCAAGCAGTTGCATAGCTATAGTATATATAATTGGGGCAATAAAGTCATCCGTTTCAGGAAGTTCCACTATATTTTCACAAATTTCCCCAAGAAATGGTATACCTTGCTTATCGCTAAAAGCAATAACCCTACCATTGCGTGCAACTATTTCTTGTATATTAGATAATGTCTTAAAAAACAAATTATTATAAGGAACAATGGCAATAACGATGACAGCATCATCTATAAGAGCAATTGAGCCGTGCTTCATTTCCCCAGAAGCAATCGCAATTGTATTAATATATGACAGTTCTTTGATTTTTAATGCGCCTTCCATCGCCACACCATACGCACTACCTCTACCAATAAGAATAATATTACTGTATTTTAGTATAATATCAGCTATACGCTCTATCTTTCCAATGGTTAAAACAGACTCGGCATGTTTAGAAATTGAATATATAGCATTTTTCAACCCATCACTACTTAATATACCTTTTATTTTTGCAAGTTCTACTGTAAAACATGCTAATGTAGCAAGTTGACTTGAGAAAGTCTTGGTCGAAGCTACACCAATTTCTGGACCTGCCAGAGTATGTAATACAATATCTGATATTTTGGTTATACTACTGTTAAACGTATTTGTTATACCAATAGTAATCTGTCTTTGTGATGTAGCATACCGTAATGCTTCTATTGTATCTGCCGTTTCCCCAGACTGTGAAATAAATAAGCCAATACTTTTCTCTTCTAATTTAACAGCACTATATCTAAATTCTGATGAAATTTCCAAATACACTCTAATTTGTGCTATGCTTTCCAGCCAGTATTTTGCTATTAATCCTGCAAAATAAGATGATCCACATCCGATAATAGTAATATGCGTAAGCTTAGAGAATAATTTTGGGTCTACAGATACAAAATCTTTATAAAATTGATTTATAGTATTATTTAAGGAACATGGTTGATCAAAAATTTCTTTGAGCATAAAATTAGAATAACCATTTTTACTAATTAAAGAATCACTAAAATTATTACGTTCTATGTTACGTTTAACTTGTGTACCATTATTATATATCTCTACCTTACCAAACTTGACTACTGCAACATCATTATCTTCTAAATGCGATATCCTATCCACAAATGAACCTAAAGTATTTGAATCAGATGCAGCAAATATTGCTCCACAATTATATCCTATTGTAAGTGGCAAATTTCGTTTGGTCACAAATAGAGTATCTGGATATTCTGCAAATAATAACACCAGCGCAAATGAACCATATAGGTCATTCATACACTTGAATAAAGCATCAATAGGAGATAGACCTTCATTCAGGTATAAAGTCAATATATTTGGTATAACTTCAGTATCAGTATCAGTGTAAAACGGTATTCCACGATCTTCTAGGATTTTTTTTAATAACTGATAATTTTCAATGATACCATTATGAGCAACCACGACCTTGTTTGTATGAATTGGGTGAGCATTTTTTAAGGTAGGCATCCCATGCGTAGCCCAGCGTGTATGAGCAATACCAACTGTGCTGTTAGACATATCGCTATCGCTTACTATTCTACATAATTCTGCAACCCTACCTTCAGATTTTTTTACCTCTATTTTTCCTGCCTTATTTATAATGGCTATACCAGCAGAATCGTAACCTCTATACTCCAATTTCTGTAACCCAGTAAGCAGAGTCTGTACTACTGAACTGCCACTACTTACTACACCAAATATCCCGCACACAAATAACCGCCAAACCCACTAGGAATCTTTACTTTTATCATTTTTCTTTGGTGTGTTTTGCTCCTTATCCTTATTTTTTTTATTAGCTTGTACCGATACTTCAGATACAGCAGATTTAAGAACTTTTACTTCAATTTTTGGTGCAATTTCAATAACAAATTGTGCATTAGCTTCATCTACTTTATTCACTTCACCTATTATACCGCCAGAAGTTATTACTGTATCTCCACGCTTTATCGAATTAATCATACTTTTATGTTCTTTGACCTTATTTTGTTGTGGACGTAAAATTAAAAAATAAAATACTAAAGATATTAAAACTAACGGTAATAAGTTGATGAAGAAAGAACCTGTTGAAGGTACAGCAGATGCTTCGTAAATAAACATACTTTAATGAACTTAAGTAAATATGTTTTAATATTAATTGAACAAGATGCTGTGTCAATCTAAATTACAGCATAGCAAGCAAAGATCCAAGTGCAATAAATATAGATCCAATCCAGATAACAGACATAGCAGGCTTATAATATACTTTAGTTGCAATAGCACGCTTATTAAATTCCCCTACTATTACATAAATATCAGAAAACAAGTTGTGGTAAATACTACTCTCAATATTCCTCTGCCCTTCTATAAGGTAGAACCTATATTCAGGCATTACATTACCTAAAATTTTATTATTTAATAGATTTTGAATACTAATAGTTGCTTTCACTGCATGAAAGTTTTTTTCTTTTACTAATTCAACATTTTGTAAAGTTGCCTTAAATTTATTAACTGTAATACTATCACCTATTTTAAGATAAGCTTCTTTTTCCTCTTGCCAGCCAATAGAACAGGCTATCCCGAGCACCAAAAGTGCAACACCTGCATGGGCTATCATCATGGCATAATAGGTTTTAGAAACCCTTTGTGCTAATGTAATAGATTCGCTTAATGAAGATTTAAATAAGCGAATTCTTTTACTATATGCCTCTAAAATAAAAATTAATAACCCTACCGAAATTACAATAGATAAAATTATCATTAATTGCATGTGCAATATAAACGGTAAAATTGCTGCAGCGCTACAGAATGAAAACCTATACTCACTGAAAATAGGCAACAGACTATTTCCCTGCCAACGACAATATTGTCCGATTATAGTAAATATTAAAATGATTAACACAATAGGGTTAAATAGAATATTATAATATGGTGTTCCAACAGAGATTAATTCACCAGTTAAATACTTAAGCAAAATTGGGTATAATGTACCAGAAAAGATAACAAAAAAAGCTGTGATAAACAGTAAGTTATTTATAAGAATAATTGTAAAACGTGAAAATATAGGGAATGTTATATTTACAGAACTCTTTCTTTTGTAGAAGATAAATACCAAGAGAGCACTACCAGTAATCATACTGAGCAACACTAAAAGATAGAATCCATACATTTGATCATTTGTAAATGCATGCACTGATGATAATATACCTGAACGCACTAGAAAAGTTCCAGTAATACCTAAAGAAAAAGTTATAAGTGTCAGTAAAACTGCAAAATTTTTTAAAACATTAAAGTTTCTTACTATCAGTAATAAATGTATTAAGGCTATCCCAATTAACCATGGCATGAGAGAAATATTTTCTACCGGATCCCAGAACCAGAATCCTCCCCAACCAAGCTCCCGGTATGCCCACCAACTACCTAAACTGATACCTAAAGTTAACAATGACCAAGAAATAAGAACCCAAGGTCTAACAATTTTAGCCCATATATTACCTTCAGTTTGTTTAATTAGTCCAGCTATTGCTAATGAGAATGTTGCACTAAAACCAAGATACCCTAAATATAGTATTGGGGGGTGAATAGCAAGCCCTATATCTTGTAGGATTGGATTAAAACCCAATCCATCTGAAACTATATATGGCATCTTAATAAAAGGATTAGACTTTAATAGTGTAAATAACACAAAACATAAACATATTAATGCTTGTACTGTTACAGCAACTCTCTTAAGAAGATTATTATCATCAATGATAATGTCCATTAAAAATAAATATAAGGTCAATACTAAAGTCCAAAGTAGCATTGACCCTTCTTTATTACCCCATACACCAGAAATTTTATAAAGTAGAGGCTTTGTACTATGTGAATTATAATATACATTTTCTATTGAAAAATCATTTGTAATATGGCAGTAAACTAAGATAGCCATTGATGTAAAGACAGATAAAAATATCAAAAAAGGTAAGCGTAAGCGATAGGAAAAAAATGGATAAGCAAAAGATAATAAAGAAGCGATTACTAGTAATATATTTGCTAAGTTAGGCATAGTTCTTCATAAAAATTTAATTATTGTATCTTTACACTGTATTAAGTAAATATTGAGGTAACTAAGGATGTCCAAATTTCAATCATATAAAATATCTTCAAAATTGACAAATAGTGAAAGCCGCACTAAAAAGTCAAGGGATAAATTCTGGAAGCAATTTGAAAAGCAAATTAATAAAGACAAAAGGAATAGCAAAATAATAAGGCATATCAATCATGATATAAAAAACCATCATAATATTGAGGAAAGGTTGAACACCTTGTTAAAGCTTACAGAGCAAGCTGAAAGCTTCCTAAAAGAACATAAAAATGAATGGCAAATTAAAAGCGATTCATCTATAGTCTTTCATGAAATTAGCACTACAGTTTTAACCAAACGCAGTATTAGAAAAAGAAAATTACATAACAAAACTCTTAGTTCCAATCAGGATGATTTTGAAGAAGCTTTAAACTATATAAAATCGCTAGAAGTGAAAGTAGGAATTACACTAAAGGCATTAAAGCAATACGAACATTCTGCTCCTGATACCGATAAAATATGGGAAATCATTAAAGCACTAATAAAAAAGATCAAGGCTTATTTTCAAGAGTATTTCCCAAGGTTTACAAAAAAAACAGATACAATGAAAAATCTATCTGTAATAAACCCTTCAACAATTGTTACATGGCCCGAATGCAATGTGCAACTGATATCTATAACTAATATAGCTTGTTAAAAGGGCTATTTTAAGCAGAAATTTCTTTTAATAAATTCAACCCCTAATTTTATTCCATCATCATTAATTATATGTCCCAATGCATGGATAGCATGTGCTTCAATATTTACTCCATGCTTTTTTAATGTTTGCACTGATAAATCAAAACAAGAAAAGGGTACAACATCATCAGCATCTCCATGGATAATACACATTTCAGGTGTTGACTTAATATCCATCGTCACTTGAGATGGTGCGATAAATCTACCTGAATATGCCACAACTGATGAACATGGCTGTACACGTGTTAACGATGCATGTATTGCAAGCATTGCTCCTTGTGAAAACCCGATTAAAGAAAGCTGTGTATCATTGAGACCCATTTCCTTCAGTTTTTTATCTATAAAGCAATTTACAATAGATGCAGCATGTTTTACTCCATTATATAATATCTCCTCTGCTCTATTCTCTAAGCCAAACCATTGATACCCACCTCCTGTTTTTCTTACAAAAGGAGCATTGGGTGCTATAAAATGTGAATAAGGTAAAAATTTACTCATAATCTTAGCAACATGGATAAAACTATCACCACTTGCACCCCAACCATGCAAACAAACTATCACATTTTTTCTATCGCCACTTAGACAAATTTCCGGACCGTTAATTTCTATCATTTACAATTAAAACTAAATAGCAGGATCTTAATAAAATTTGCAATCATTTTTATATATTAACTACATCATACGTAACTTCCCTATCATTTCCACCTTCATCTTCACTATCATAATTAGATGATTGCAGAGATTCTACAGACATTTGATATAACTTCTTTCCTATATATTCGTGAGATCGCTTAGTTGGATGAAAGTAATCAAAAAACAGATGTTCATTACGCACTTCCTCAGAACATGGATTTATCCATAGCCTTCCACTAGTAACTATATAGGACACCATTTTACCTTTGTCATACCATGAGCTATTACTGCTTAATAGTTTATCTACAAAGTCCGAGGTAGCCGCATCTGTATAATTCTTGGCTTCGCTTTCATACTGGTTAATGATATTATTAAATTCAGCGTTAAGTTCAAACCCCTTTAGTTTAAGGTTATGATATTTTTGCTGTAAACTTCGCACACTGTTTTTCAATTGATCGTTAAAGCTATCCGTAAGCTCTGTGGCAAATTTTGATGCCTCTTTGTTTTTATTAAAAGCTGGTATTAACCCAATATCTGGTGCATTTGCAATAATTATATTGCTAGCATTGTTCTGATGTAACATTTCAATAGCATTATACACTGCGTCTATTGCATGTTCTAACGTTTGTTTTGCATCATCACTATTCTGAGATGAAGCTGCCATAATATCATTTCCACCAATCATTATCAAAAATAAATCATCTTGACTGATATCCTTATGATGTGAAATTAATGCGTTCACTTGCTTCTCTAATCGAAGTTTGTTAAAGAAAAATCTACTTATATAATTATCATGCTGAGCAGCTGATGCATTTGAAATTGCATAGTTGTTACCTACTTGTTCACACTCTCTGCCCCACATAGAGCATTTCCATCCAGGTTTAAGTTCTATTCCCAGATAGTCAGATAGACATTCAGCAGCAACTTTACCATCACTAAATGACTTTCCTTCATAAGCAGGCGGATCAAATTTTACCTCTTCTGCAAAAGACAGGTGTTTTATAATTCCAACAAAAGCCCCATTATCAGATAAACTATCACCTAAAACATACAAATTTTTATACATTATACTACCCTCATTTAGCATATTCATTCAACCTATTATACCATAAATTCCTTATTTAGTTATAATCAGTCTTCCTTCTCTTCACATCATTCTTATTCTTGCTATTCTTTAAGCAAGCCTAGGAACTCATTGTATTACATAATAACACTGTAGCATGGGCTAATATTCCTTCCTCTCTTCCAATTGAACCTAATCTTTCAGCAGTTGTTGCTTTGATATTGACATATTCGTCACTTATACCTAGTATCTTTGCTATGGATTTCTTCATTGCTACTTTATAAGGCGATATTTTAGGTCTTTCACAAATTAATGTAACGTCTAAATTGGATACATCATACCCTCTTTCGTGTGCTTTCTTTACAGCAAAATCAAGAAAATGTGATGAGTCGCATCCTTCCCATGTAGAAGAGCTAGGTGGAAAATGTTCTCCTATATCCCCACATCCTAACGCTCCTAATATTGCATCAACTATTGCATGTATTGCAACATCACCATCAGAATGTGCATCTATTGCCATGTCATGTTCAATTTCAACGCCACAAATCGTGATAAAACATTTATCTGTAGTCTTTACAAATCTATGTATATCATAGCCAGTACCAATACGAAATTTTGTTACCATATCAATATCCTCCTGTGTAGTTAATTTTATATTGGATTTCTCACCAGGAACGATTATTATACACTTTTTATGTGCTATCATTAATGATGAGTCATCAGTAAATAATTCCTTGGTGAATTGATGGTGTAATAATAACTCTTGAAAATTAAAAATTTGTGGAGTTTGCACAGCTCTTAATTTTGTTCTACAAATTGTAGATTCTATTGAGTGATCGCTGATTAATGATACTGTATCTTCAATGTTAACTACAGGCACAATCCCGTCACAGCTATCTCTCATACATTTAATCAATCTTTCAATTAATCCTAAAGAGACAAAAGGCCTACAGACATCATGTATTATTACATATTGAACAGAAATCTGCTGCAGGCTTTCTAGCCCTAGTTTTACTGATTCTTGTCTAGTTTTTCCACCATATACAGGGTCTAATAATTTCGTTGATGAAATGATTACCTTATCATAATGTTCTTTATGATCCTTATTAATTACTACCCTAATATAATCTATGTATTTACTGGCTGTGAATTTTTTTATCGTATGAAATAAAATAGGCTTACCAGCTAATTTTATATATTGTTTAGGAACATTAGTATCACATCTCTTACCTATACCAGCTGCCATAATTAATACAGCATACTTTTTAAGTTTATACACGCTTAGTTGACATTCTTAAGTAGTACTAGTATACTTCATTTATTTGTAAAAGCTAGAGGTATGTAAATGAGTGATATTAAATTACACGTAGTATTCTTTGATGGATTGGGTTCTAACCATAAAGAAACTAAGAAGTATATGGAATATTTTTGTGAAGCGTTGTATCAGTATAGAAAGGAGCTTGATAGTAAACAAATGCATGATATACAAATTATTGGACATGCACATAAATATCCTAAAGCTTTTCAAAATTATAATTTGTATCTTATAGTTAGCTTTGTATTACTAGGAATGTCTATAGTATCACCTCTAATGCTATACTTTATACCAATTACTCTTATCCCGCTTTCTTTTATCTCTTTATCTTGTATCTCTTTATCTTGTTTGCTTTTATCTATAGTACTTATTATGATACCTTTTATACACAAGAAGCAAGATTTATACATATCTTCAATACAAGAAATAGAGCAACTTATAGAATCTGGTGTAAAGCCTGAACAAATAACACTCTTTGGTCATTCATTTGGTGGAGCAGTTATATTAAAAGTTATGAGATACTTTGCAGATAAAGATATAAAGCTTGGTGATGCTATGTTCACCAGTACTTTCAGTTCATTTGAAAAAGCAGTAAAAAACTATCCTATACCACAAACAAAACTTTTACCATCATTTCTTTTAAAAATTTTCAATTTAGATTTTAATCCGTCCGATGATATTAAAAGTTTATATAGTGAAAATAAACTAATCCCAATAGTCATAATAAACCACACTAATGATACATTAATACCACGACATATACAATTAAGTACTGTGACAAGAAAGTTAAGTTATAATAGTAGCATTATTAAAATACCATACGTAGAACAAGATTCTACGTATTGTCATTATAACAATTATCATAATGATATTTTATTTAATCGTTGCTTATTACAAGCATTTCCTTCTAGTTACTTTGACAACATTAAATATATGGAACATACTGACTTAGAGAGTGTTATGCCAGCTGATTTCTAGATACATAATTAAGTATATTAAGCAAAATATATGCAAAAACGTTATATAATTTCTTGTATCATACTACTTCTTACCATTATATTAATGCGTCCTATAATCTTTCCATGTCTTGTTGCTAGTCTTGCTGCATACTTATTTAATCCACTGGTGCATAGGTTGGAAAAATTTAAAATACCACGTTTATATTCTGTCATTGTAATAACATTTTTATTAATAGTAATTTTTATATTAACTATTATACTTATTTTACCAGTTATATGTGTACAAATCACCTCTATACTAGATTTTCTAGTAAAAAATATGCCTTTACTGCAATCCACATTAATTTCACCTCTACTAGAATTGTTTAATATTAGAACTGATATTGATCATTTTTCTGAAGATATATTAAAAAATTATGCAACATATCTTATAGATGCATTAAAAGTTGCAAATAATTTTATGCTTGAAATACTTAGTTCAAGCGTTAACTTTATATCATTAATGGTAATTGCGCCTGTAATATTTTTCTATACACTACGCGATTGGCCTCTCATTATAGAAAAAATTAATAAGTTAATTCCTATACCCTATAAAAAAAATGTTACAAATTTTTTTGTAAAAGTAGATTCCACAATATTCACCTATCTGAAAGGACGGATGAATGTGTGTATTTTTATGATGATATTTTACTCTATCACTCTTAGTATATTAAGACTTAAACATGCTATCGTTATCGGAGTTTTAGCAGGCGCATTAACTTTTATTCCATATATAGGGCCATTAATATATTCCACTATAGGTTTTTTAAGTGCTGTTGCTCAATTTAGTGAATGGTTAGAAAGTATTATTGTCTTATTATTATTTTTAACAGGTCAATTAATAGATTCATACATATTGACTCCATTATTAATAGGAAAAAAAATCAATATACATCCAGCAATTATTATCTTGGGAATTACTATATGTGCTTCATATTTTGGATTAATAGGTATATTGCTTTTTATTCCAATTGTATCCATATTTATTGTATCAATAGAATTGATGGTTAATAAGTATCGTAAAAGCGAATTTTATAGAAGTGGTTAAAGTGCAGTGAAATCTATTTCAGAATGATAATTATACAGATTATAGTCAATACAATTATATTATATTACAAGAAAATAAATATATATATGATGTAGTAGTTAATGACTCATCTTGGAAATGCTTACTACTTTTCGGACCTAAAAGTTCTGGTAAAACTCATTTTGCACATATTTGGAAATCAAGCAATTTTTATAAATATCAACAATTTTATCAGTGATATGAGATATAGCGATGCTTTTATTTTAGAAGATATTCATAATATACAAGATGAAATCTCATTCTGTGATCGACTCTCCTCCAAGAGTTTTTGGTGCTTTAATTTCTATCACTTTACTCATGATCCATATAAACCTTCACAAATGAGTTATACATAAAAAATGTATTGTGTAAATTTATTTATATTACTTGGTATGGCTTTTTCTAGTATAAATGGCTAGTGAGCGTAAGGTAAATAAAGTAATTATTATAGTTTCATATAAGTTCTATAAGAAAAATCCTTCACATAAAAAGCTTGTCTGGTAAAATAAGCATATGTAATCTCAATTATATATTTATGCTGCTTTATTCTTGTTTTACAGCGCTTGCAGTAGTGCTTGTTCTATATTGTAAAACAAAAGTTAAAATTTATAGATTATATATCAAAATTAGAACATGAATTGAAACAAGTTTTATACACACGAGATAGAGAAATAGTTGAATTAAAAATTAAAAATACAGAACTTGAAGTAACTTTACAAAAGGAACGTGAGGAAAAGAAAAGAGAAATAGAGTTATTGGCTGTAGCAGAAGAAAGGCTTACAAATACCTTCAAAGCGCTTTCGCTTGATGCATTACAAGCTAATAATAATAATTTTTTGAATTTAGCTAAGGAAATAATCGATAGTAAACTTAAAGATACAAAAAATGACTTAGAGAAGAGACAAGCAACACTTAATGAAGTTGTTACTCCAATCAAAGAGAAGCTGGAAAAATTTGACCATGAAATACGTATGCTTGAGAAAGAAAGAGTAGGAGCATATGAAGGTTTAAAGGAACAAATAGGTGCGCTAATGAATCAAACTTTCTAATTTAGCTAATGCTTTAAGGAAACCTCATGTACGAGGTAAATGGGGCGAGATACAGTTAAAGAGAGTTGTGGAAATGGCAGGAATGATTGAATATTGTGATTTTAATATTCAACCGTCTGTAGTTGATAAGAATGATGAAAGCATACTGCGCCCTGATTTAATAATCAAGATGCCATCAGGTAAACAGATAATAATAGATGCTAAAGTACCACTCGATTCTTATCTTGACGCAGTATCGCAAAAGGATTTACTGATACAAAAAGAAAAATTAAAAGAACATTCATTAGCGATAAAAAAACATATTAATGAGCTTGGGAAAAAGGAATATTGGAATCAATTTAACAATACACCAGAACTTGTAGTGATGTTTCTTACTGGAGAAAGGGTTTTTAGTGCAGCTCTTTAGTATGAACCTGCTTTAATAGAAATTGGTATTGAAAAAAAAGTAATTATTGCAACCTATTACTTTAATAGCGTTATTAAGAGCAATGGCGTATGGTTGGAAACAGGAAATAGTAACTGAAAGTGCAAAAAAGATTAGTGAATTAGGACATATATTATATGAACGTATTTGTGGCATAGGAGAAAATTTTAATAATTTACGTAAAAGTTTAAAAAGTATAGAACAGCTGGCTCTCTTGAAACAAGAGTCTTTCCTGCAGCTCGTGCATTTAATAAACTAGGAATAGATACAAAAAGTAAGAGATTGGAGGTTACTAGAGAACTTGAATCTATACCACGTAATCTGCATATTAAGGAGTTACAAGATTCTTGAAATTTGTATTTGCTTTAGAAAATAAAACTTGCAAATTTTTTTATTAATATGATTAGGTACCACATTCTCTTATGTTGCTTTCTAAAGTTTATGATACTACAAATGATTTTATATTTAAATATTTTTTGGCATAGAAGAAGATTATGCACTTCTTAATAATGCTCTCAGGCCACTTAATTTTGGAAGAGTGGCATTAGTATGCAAGTTGGCTTGCAAAAAACTGAGTGTTGTATAGAGATAACGAGCTAATTGAAGTGTAAGTTAAAAGGGCCTAAAGGTTATGCTCAGTACTATTTGTCACTAAACATATGCAAGTAGATTTAATCAAGGTTTTTGATTGAGCTACTAAAATTTTTAAAGAAGCAAATTGAGCAAAGAAGCTTTTTCATATATATTGATGGAATGAGCAGTTACAAAGTTTAGCCAGTATTGAAAAATTACATTATGAGAAATCCATTTAATAGATGTAACTGAGGCGTAAATGAAGTGTGACATGAGGGCTGAGTAGGAAAATTGAATGGAAAGTGGTAAAAAACAAGGAAGGATTGAGTTGGTGAGAGATCACTTACATCAGCAGTTTCTTGCTAGTAATGACATTAGAAACTTGTATCTCTATTAATGACTGTAATAAGAACCATAATAGTAGATGATCATAGTAGTATTAGGGTAGATAAGTATATACGCAAATTCTTTCCTAACATTACACAATCTATTATTGAGAAGTTTTTAAGAAAAGGATTAATTAGAGTAATAATCAAAAAGTTAAATCTAATTATAGGGTAAGCTATGGTGAAACTATCACCATGGAGAAATATATACATCTGAAATGTAAAAAGCCAGCATTTAAACCTAATCCGAAAGTGATACAGATATTCAGAGAGAACATATTGTATGAAGATGAATATATAGTAGTTATTAATAAACCTGCGGGAGTGATTGTTCAAGGTGGAAAGAATAGCGTTAGTGATCTACTTAGTGATGTGAAGAGTGGGGAAACACTTAAAATAGTTCACAGAATAGATAGAGATACTAGCGGGATAGTGATATTTGCTCGTAATGCAACAGTAGCGAAGTATTTAAGACACATAAAATTAAGAAAACCTATTTAGCACTAACTGTAGGGATACCAAATAAAGATAATGGTATTATAAATTGTCCGTTGATAAAAAAGTATATTTTTGGACAAGAGAAAGTAATAGTTGATATGAATGCTGCACAAAATGCTATTACACATTTCTCTATTTTACAAAAGTTAAATAATAATGTAGCTTACTTAAAACTCAAGCCTATTACTGGTAGAACTCACCAATTACGTGTGCATCTAGCTTATATAAATTGTCCTATTCTTTGTGATGGGAAATATGGTGGTAAAAGAGCTTTTATATCTACTCTAGCAAATAAAATGCATTTGCACGCATATTTATTATCTTTAAAATTACCAAATGATAAGGAAGTTGTTCTTACAGCTCCTATACCTGCACATATAGAACAGTCTATTGAAGTACTTACTTCAGTTCACGTAGTACAGAACTTATAAAAGGAATAGTAATAGATGTACCTATTGATTTGTTGTCTATTTCTTTTATGATTCTATTAATACTATGAAAAGAACGCTCTATTCTCTTTAAAATATAATTTATTACCTTTGAATCAACTTTAAGCTGCTTATCTGCAAATCTTTTAATTGACATTATTCTTAACAAATCTTCGCTTGCTTGAGGAATTTTTATACTAGTAGTTGAAAGTATTCTAGAATTTAGATCCTTCAACGTAAAATTAAGTTCTTTGGGTGACACTGACAAGGTAATAAGCATTTTTTTGTTGCTTTCTTTCATATAATTATAGCAGTGTAATAAGGAATAATAAAAATTAAAAAGAATATTGGTGATCAAGTAGACATTGATGATGTAATTTTTGAACTGGAAACTGATAAAACAGCACTTGAGCTCACCGCAGAAACCAGTGGACAAATAATTGAGTTTTTTGTCAAAGAAAATGATGTGATTAGCCCTGGACAATGATTAGCAAAACTTGAAGAAGGAAAAAAGAAATCATAACTCATGAAAACAGGTTAAACAAAAAAGATGAGGTGATAGCAACCAATAAAAATGCACCTTTAGCACGCAAAATTATGGAAGAAAATCAGATTGATCCTGAAAGTATCAAAGGAACAGGAATAGATAACCGTATTACTAAAGCAGATGTTGTTAATCATATAAATACACCCACGTATGAAAACCACATAATACAATCTATACCTAGAGAAGAACGAGTAAAAATGAGCAAAATAAGACAAGTAATTGCTGCTCGTTTAAAAGCATCACAAAATACTGCCGCAATATTAACTACATTCAATGAAGTTAACATGAAGAACGTCATGGATTTGCGCACAAGATATAGGGAAAGCTTCGAAAAGAAATATGGAATAAAATTAGGTTTCATGTCATTCTTTATAAAAGCAACAGTGCAGGCACTTAAAAAAAATCACTGAAATTAATGCTGAAATTCCAGGAGATGAAATAATATATAAGCATTATTATGACATAGGCGTTACAGTTGGAACCGATAGGGGTCTTGTTGTACCAGTTATTCGCAATGCTGATAATATGTCATTTGCTGAAATCGAGTTAACATTAGCTGCTCTCAGTAAAAAGGCTCGCGATGGCAAGCTACAGATATCTGAAATGGAAGGTGCAACATTTACTATCTCAAATGGTGGAATATATGGTTCATTACTTTCCACACCTATAATAAATCCTCCACAATCTGGAATACTTGGAATGCACTCAATACAAAATAGGCCTGTTGTAATTGGCAGCACTATAGAAATAAGACCAGAGACCTATCACATTTTCAACTACCGCTCTTTGACTTGCAAGCTTCTGGTTATCTTGCTTTTGTTCTTTAATTAATGGTTTCTTCTTTGTTTTTCTGTGTGGCAATTTAACTTTTGCATGTATTTTCTGTAAACCCTGCATCTGCTAGATTTTGGTGCTATTGCTACTTTTGATTCCTTAAATATCCTAAAATCATGTTTCCTCCCATTTGAACATGCTTCCTTCCATTTGAACATGCTTCCTTCC
>NZ_MJMG01000001.1:336220-350570 GCF_001752665.1 Wolbachia pipientis
TTATTGTGTGACGCTTCTTTTTTCCTGAATGAAATTGTTTTTGTTTTTTTTGGCCTCTCTATCGGACTTTCTATTCCATCTATCACTAAAACTTCATACTCTCCTCAACAGCTCTTTTGATTGCAGAAGCACCTATTGTGGCATTTTTAATGGCAGGGATTGTAGATTATTGTATTTACTAGAGATGAGAACGTCATATGGACTTGATCTTTTTAAAGTGCATGGAATTGTTAAATCTGTCGAATAAAATGCTGGAACATCTTTAAGAGAATGAACACCTATGTCTATACTGTCTATAAGTAATGCATTTTCAATTTCTTTTATAAATAATCCTTTGCCACCTATTTCGGCTAGATTGGCATGAGCGTATTTATCTCCAGAAGTTTTGATTTTAATAGATAAACTAGGAAAATTATCTAATAATTTTAGTTTTACTTCTAAAGCTTGAGCAACTGCAAGGCTGCTTACTCTTGTACCTATTTTGATTGTCATGTATAATATGCTAACAACTATATATTTTTAAGGCAAGTACAGGTTTTTAATATCAGCAACGATCTATTGCTATTGAACACTACATACTTAATTATATTCTACTTATAATGAGTTATTTAGATAACACTAAAACATACGGGTTAACAAAAAACCAAAATATACATATTAACAAAAAAATTGATGTTCAGTAAGTAATTTATATATTACTATGATAAATAACATTTTAATAAGGTAAAATTATGTCTGATTTTGATAATGATTTACAGTTACTTGAGTTTTTAAAAAATGCTAAATCAAATAACAACCCGCTAGTCCTTTTCTCACATTCACAGCGGGAAGAATTACTAGAAAGGTTCAAGTTTCTCGATGGAATTAGTGAGTTTCCTTTGAAGAGTGTGTTTAGAGAATTTTTTATATTGTTAAGCCAAGAGTTGGATTTTAGTAGTGGGTATAATGCTTATGGTTATATGCCACTTGCACCATTAAGCACTATTAATGTATCACGATTACAGAACTTAATGAGAATGTTTAACGAAATAGATACATTAAATACCAGCAGTGCAGTAATTATTAGACGTGATTTTACTGATCTAATTCCAAAAATTGTATTCACATATATTATGTATCACTTTGATACTGAGGTATATGAGGGTTATGAGGTACATAATGGTTGTACTACTGTGTCTTTTCCTCTGTCTAACTTTGACTATGATGTGGCTCACCATGGCACACTTGAAGCAATAAAGGTATCAATTAAAGAAAAATTAATAACAAAGATGAGACAAAGAGAATTCGTTCGAAAAGCATATGAAATGTTGGAACGGGAAATAATATGTACAGCATTTGAAAGCTATATTACACGCGAAGATATGTACAGTGATAAAGAGATATTAGTACAATTGATGATATTGTTATATCACATTAACATTAGAAGATCTTATCTGGAATCTTGCATTTTAGGTAATGATGGAATATCCAGTAAGTATAGTAAAGAAACACTCTTACAGTATATTGACAAGATAGAAAGCGAAAGCAGTATTGATTCTTCACAAGTTATGGAAAAAGCTAATCTACCTGTTCATGAGAATGTAGATATAATCAAGATATTTGATAATTTAGGAAACAAAAATGTTGTGGAAAAGCTTATCACGTTAATTCCTCTTGGTACTTATGATATAGAAACAGATATATTAAGTCCAGCAATGTTTAAATTACACGATAAATATGATGTAATGAGCTACCTGTTGCCTGAAGGTGAAGGCTGGGCTGAAAGAAATGAAGCAAAAAAGAACAAGATGATAAAATATTATGCAGAACATAGAGAAATGGAAGGAGTACCAGAGGCATTGGAGATACTAACTAATGATGCGCAGAAAAAAGAGAGTGTAAGTGGTATATCGAGTGACATAAATGAACCTATAATAGAAGGAGTGCAATACAATAAAAGTATGCACCTATAATAAAGATAATTTAAGTTATTAAAGCAATTCTTGCAGAAGCCATATTCTTTAAATATGGCTTCTGTATATTATGTAAAATTTTAAGTGTTTTGTACTAAGTTTTTTATAAATTTATCAAGATTTTGCTGGATCTCCATGATACTAGGAATGTGACATTTAAGATCCAGGATGTGACATACTTTATCCATAATCATGCCTTCAATTTTCAGTGACACTTTACTACTAATATCAATTACACTACTGTCTCCAGCATGAGAATTGGACACATTGTAGTTCGAAACATTGTAAAATATTGTTTTATCTGCTATTTTCTTATGTTCTGCATCCAATATATCAAATTTTGCATTCATGTTAAGATGACTATCAGATGTTAAATCGTGTACCAGTGCTGTTATTTTGAAATAACCATTTCGTATGGTATTTCTTTATCAAAGAGTGCATCTAAACTACCAGTATGTGTAAAATCTATATCATGCATATAAACTCCTTAATTGACTTTAATTATAGTATGCATTAAATCAAAACTTTATTAAAAATTATGTAATAGCTCTACACGTCAAATTCATAAGTTCTGCCAGATTACAAACCTATGAAATTAATTAATTATATTGCAGAAAAATTCATGTTATCTATAATAATGTAAATAAAAATGGAATATGAGAAATTCTTATGGAAGTTGTTATTAAGTCACACGTAAAAAATATTGAAGGAACAGATTCTTACTTTGAGCAAAGAGCTACTAATCTATTTGAAGAAAGAAGTTATTATTTTAATCAACCAGTTTTGATGTTCAATGCTGTTAAGGAAAATAAGCCTATAATTAAGGATATAGTGCAAGGTATGCGTTCATCTATAGAAAAATGTGGCATTGGGCTTGCGCACAATCAATACCATAAGCAAAATGATGCTACAAACCTTTATGCTATTTTTATTATAGTATGAAAAGTAGCATTATCCATAATTACAATCTGACCAGATTTTAACTCTTTAATTAAAAATTCTTGTTAAATAAAATAGTATCGCATGAATACCATTGGTGCAATTATTCTGCTACAACGTTGATAGTATTTACCGCTTTTTTTAGCTTTCAAAGGTTTACCTCTCTTTCCCCATCCTCTATCTTTAATACAGCCTACTTCTATACCACTTTCATCAATATATACTAACTTACTTTTTCATAATTTTTTATAGCCTCTAAGTATCTAAATCGCTTTTCTTCATTCTTTTCTTCATTTGCTTCCATATAGGTAAAGGTTTTTTTTATAACTATAACCTAATTTTTTCAGCCAATAATATATGCCTCATACCAAATTGCTTTGCTAATCCTTTAATTGGACATCAGGTTTATGAGCTATATATGCTTGTAACGATAATATATCTATTTTTCTTCTTGCTCCTAAACGCCTCCTGGGAAGACAATTGCCCATTTTTAGCCTTGCGGCTCATATAAAGTAGTATTTCTACACTTTGGCTTGTCTCTGTCAACAGTACTAATCCTTATTTGCTTTTTTTAACGTAAGTAAAAGTTTCCACTATCTTTTGGATGCACTTTCCCTACCTGTTCTATCAACGTTACTTTTCTTCATCCAACTAGATATATGATGATTATAGCTTTAATACCTATAGCACATCATCTAATTTGAATTCTTTTGCCTGCTTTCTCACGTTTACACTTATATCTTTGTATACATTCCATTCTTTATTCTATTTTTACGTGCTTTCCATATATTTGTCATAATACTCCTTTTACTTATATTATAACAAATATATTCTTCACTGCCAACTTTACATAAGCAATACCTACTCCAGTATATCAATTAACCATTGATTAACGCATAAAACCACTTTACACACCATTTTTCATATTTTGCAATAGGTCTGTGCTCTATTTTATGTAGGTAAGATCACTTTTAGAATGGATATGATGTTTGTCAAATATACGATTAGTTAGGCTTACATTAGAAAGTTCACTACATGGATTACAAGTACTTAAATTATCAAGGTAGTGCTTTATAATCTTACCATGATCAAAAGCAAAAGTTGTTGGGTCATTTTGTAATTTTTCTTTAATTTCATTCAGAGAATACATTGCTACAGACTTAGCATCACTACCTGCACGCGGCACTTGTGGTGTTGCACAAGAATATGTTACTTCAACAGAATGCTGCCTAGGATCACGTCCAAACTCACCATGTATACCCACTAGCTTTATATTATATACATTTGTTATATTGAGCTCTTCCTGCAACTCACGCATAAAAGCATGTTCAGGTGATTCCCTTGCTTCTACATGCCCGCCAAACATAGCTAGCCCTTTCGGCTCTTTACCTCTTTCTATAAGCGCTACTTTATTACCTGGACAGATATGCACAATCCCTGCTACTGTTAATATAGGCTTATCATTAGTTTTAGTATATTGTATTGCATAATAATAACCTGATATACCAGATAAAACAGCAGTTATGCAATATTTCACTATATTAGAATATATTTTAGACATAACATAAATTATATTTCTTGCATTATATAAACTCAAAATTACATTGCAAGTTTTATTAACAACCTATTTAAAAAGTTAAGGTAGAACGTTTAAATATAAATATAACAAATAGAAAAAATGCGACAAGAAGACTGCAAGCATAAAAACACAAAAGAAAGTACTTGTTAGCAATCACCATGTAGTCGTATCATCTTTATTATCAGAAATAGAAATTCCAATCTGTCTTAATTGTTCTCTTATTTTATCAGCCGTAGCATAATCTTTATAACGATAATATCTATTTTTCTTCTTGCTCCTAAACGCCTCCTGGAAAGGCAATTGCCTTCTCTTTTGTACTTTAGGTACCAGCGGGTTAACTGTTGATAAGTTTAAGTAGAATATTTTAGCTGCTTTGACTTGGCCACCTCCTTCTTCTATAAACTTTATTACTCTTTTTCTTAAATTTATACTGTATGGTCTCGTTGTCATTTCCCTTAATTATACTTTTTACTTTTAGTATAATTTCCCTTCTAGGCTAATCCAATTCAAATGTTTATACATAAGCATTTTGGGAAAATGGTCTACATCTTGGCAGACTAATATGATGCACCAGTTAATAGAGCAATGCAAAAGAATTTAGATGTTGAAAAAAAGTTAACGATCTAACAGCTGGGATCTTATGTGCAGTTCTTAAGAGTAATGATAAATATCTAGAACATGGTGTGATGACTTGCATTTCAGGTATGATAAGGGCCTATACTGGTTCAGGACTTAATCAAGATAAACCTTACATACCGCCTTAGCCAGCATTAGAGGGCTACAATTTGATTCATCTTGTGCCAAGTCACCACAAAATTCAGGGTTCGCCCCCTTCTGCAATAATAATTTCGCAAGTTCAACATCATTATCAATGCTCTTACCAATAGGTTTATAAGAAAGAGATTACAACATTAAACTTTTATCTCTACTGGAAATACCATGATTAAGCAATAAATCTAAAGTTCCAATGTTATATTTTCCTACATCGTCTATAATCCACTTTTTTGGTAATTTATTATCAAGAATGTCTATTCTAGCTCCAAATTTAAAAAGTGACTCAATAATTGCAGTTTTATTATGTATTAAAGCCGTATAAAGAGGTGTATAGCATTTACCTGTCGATGACAAGTTAGGACCCCACTCACTAAATTCGGATTAGCTCCATTTTGTAAAAGAATATTCACTACATCAATATTATCTTTCTCAACTGCTAAAATGTATTTGTTAGTCACATTACTTTTAAAAAGCTTATAATCTGGTCTATTTTCACTTTTCAACATATTTGCATACCTTCATATATCTGCATACCTTGATGCAGATAAGCTAGATCCACATATTGACAACAATAACAATAGCTGTTAAATATCACACTCTAGAAAGTATTATAAAATGTATTCATTAGTCAAATTACTGTTAAAAAAGCTTACAATCTTCTCTATTGTCACTTTTCCATATCTTTGCATATCTGAAGTAATAAATGAAGCGTGTTTATCTATAACAACACACTTATCAGGTACAGATGCTGAAGCATTTTATGCTATCTTTAAGGATGATTATTCTTCATGCGCTATTAAAATTACCTGTGATAAAGAAAAAAAGATGTGTGAGATTATAACCAGCTTCCGTGGTATGGGAGGAATAGAAGCTCAAAAATTTATGGATTCAATGGGCTTAGAAAAAGATACAGAGTTTTTTACTAGCGATAAAACATTTGGTATTTATTGCGGCACACGTACCGAAAAATTTACTAAAATACCATTTTGTAATTTTTACCAGCGCAATGCTTTACTGCTTAATCCTCCTACTGCTAGACCTACAATACATAAAGATTGAGAGATCTAGAGTTAGCGATGCTTATCTTTGTTAACCACTGCAGGATTAAATTGATGTAGAGGAGGAAAGTTCTTCTACAATTTTTTTTAGCCACTTCACGATAATTTGTGTTATTAACTTTTACATATTGACCAAAGTGTGCTTTTATGTATTCATCATTTAACATATTTTTCAATTTATCAGCAATCTCAAGACCTAAGTGCTCACATATCAATCTATCTAAATCTTTTGTATTGAGATGTTCAAATGTTTTTCTTAATGCCTCTCCTTCGTAGATCAAATCATCAAAACTATTAGAAATTTGTTAACATTTTTTCCTTTACCTTGTAATATATTTGGTAATAATACCTTTCTTTTTAAACAGTCTTGGCATTTCTGCTTTACATGGTTAAGTATTTCTCCAGTATGTTCGTAATCGTCATTGCTGCTAGGAGGTATAAGCTCGCTAGGAACCTGACCATATTTATTGGCATAAAAAGGGTTTAATCCTGAAAATATTGACTTTTTCTCTCATACCTTTTTATTTTATGAGAAGGTAAATCTTTAATATCAACGGTTAAACATAGCAAACTGTTTTCCCAACAATCTAATACCTCAACATTTGCACCCCTCTTAATTAAGAATTCAAATATTTTTATCAAACTATGATTGGTTAGATCAGCAATGCACTGTAGCAATGTAACAGGTCTATATATTGGTATATCTATACCTAATGCCGTCATAAAATATCTTTTGATTTTTGGCATTGCAAACAGATACTCTGTGTCATTGCTACCTACATACTTTGCGTACTCTTTCTGACATGTATATTGCTTAAATTCTTCTGCTAATTTTTGAAGTACATTATCATGACTTATGTCATCACTATTTTCTGTTACACACAATAGACCTCTTTCAAAATAGAGAAGACAAAGGAAGTAAGGTAAAATAAAAGCTTTAAGGTGATGAGATATAAAGAAATAGAAAAGTTAGAAGGAGAGAAATTTCGGAGGCTAACAGGAGTAAAAAAGGCAACATTTGATAGAAATTTTAGATAAAGAAGATAGACAAAAGAAGGCAAGAAGTGGTAGAAAAAGTAAGATATGTATTGAAGATAGGCTATTAATGGCACTAGAATACATTAGAGAATACAGAACTTATTTCCATATTGGGCAAAATTATGGTGTAAGTGAAAGTAACTGTTTTAAAATAATAAAATGGATTGAAGAGACATTGCCCAAATTTTGCGTTACCTGGAAGAAAAGAGCTGTTGAGGAGAGTATGAAGTTTTAGTGATAGATGGAACAGAAAGTCCGATAGAGAGGCCAAAAAAAACAAAAACAATTTCATTCAGGAAAAAAGAAGCGTCACACAATAAAAACGTAGATAATTGTGGGAAAAGAGAATAAAAAAATAATTTGTACGTCATTTTTAAATGGAAGGAAGCATGTTAAAATGGGAGGGAACATGATTTTAGGATATTTAAGGAATCAAAAGTAGCAATAGCACCAAAATCTAGCAGATGCAGGGTTTACAGAAAATACATGCAAACGTTAAATTGCCACACAGAAAAACAAAGAAGAAACCATCAATTAAAGAACAAAAGCAAGATAACCAGAAGCTTACAAGTCAAAGAGTGGTAGTTGAAAATGTGATAGGTCTCTTTAAAAGGTTTAACAGATCGCTATCGCAATAGACGAAAACTCTTTGCTCTTAGGTTTAATTTAATTGCTGCTATTCATAACTTTGTGTTATTTGTATGAATTTTGAAAGAGGTCTAATGTCAGATCAATGTTGTCATCAATACAATAACATGTGCAGATATTCCTTCTTGTCTCCCAATAGAACCCAACCTTTCAGCAGTTGTTGCCTTAATGCTCACAAATTCATCGCTTATACCCAATATTTTCGCTATAGATTTTTTCATTGTATCTCTATAAGGCGATATTTTAGGTTGTTCACAAACTAACGTAACATCCAGATTTGATACGCTATATCCTGATTCCTCTGCCTTTTTTATAGCAAAATCAAGAAAATGTGATGAGTCGCACCCTTTCCATGTAGAAGAGCTAGGTGGAAAATGTTCTCCTATATCCCCACATCCTAACGCTCCTAATATTGCATCAACTATTGCATGTATTGCAACATCACCATCAGAATGTGCATCTATTGCCATGTCATGTTCAATTTCAACGCCACAAATTTTTATTAAACATTGAGAGCAATCTTGAGGCTTAATAAACCTATGTATATCATAGCCAGTACCAACAAGAAATTTTTGTATAAATTGTGCCATATTAATATCCTCTTTTGTAGTTAATTTAAAGTTATTTTTTTCACCATGAATTGTTATAACGTTCCTCTGATTTGCGACCATTAACGAAGAATCATCTGTAAACATTTTGTTTGTGGATTTATGACATAATAATAATTCCTGAAAGTTAAAAATTTGAGGAGTTTGTATCGCTTTTAGCTTTGTTCTACATAGTGTAGATTCAATTACACTATTATTCACTAATGATACAGTATCTGCAAGTGCCACAGCAGGAACAATTCCTGCATACTTGTGATGACAATCTCCCATATATGCAATTAACCTATCTATGAAAATGGATGATACGAAAGGCCTACAAGCATCGTGTACTATTATAAATTGAATTGACATCTGTTCAAAGCTTTCTAGTCCTAATTTCACTGATTCTTGCCTAGTTTTCCCTCCATAAATAGGATTTAATAATTTTGTGCTTTTGACTGATACAGTTATTGCCTCATTGTAATATTCTTCATGATTTTCATTAATTACCACTCTAATATAATCTACATATTTACTTACTAGAAATTTCTCTATTGCATGACATAAAACTGGCTTACCTGCTAATTTCATATATTGTTTTGGCACAGAAGTCTTACATCTTTTGCCTATACCAGCTGCAACAATTAATGCTGCGTATTTGTAGGATTTATACACATTTAATCTTATAACTACACTTACTTTATTACTTATTAGTAAAGTGAGGTAATATAGGTGAATAACTACTGCATATTCCAGCTGCAACAATTAATGTTGTTGGATTTATACATCATTTAATGTACAGTATTAGAAGAATATGGCATTCAATAGTGGTACATATAATGGAAAATAAAACAAAGCAAATGAAAATTTAGTAGAAATAACCATACTGGACAATTATTATCCAGATTGCTATAAAGGAATTTTATATCAAAAATATCTATATGAAAGTATATACAAATATTACAAAATAACTAAAACAAGATATGTTATTAGAAGTATGCAAAAGCGCTATATAGTTATTTGCCTTATATTACTTTTTACAATTATATTATTGCATCCTATAATTTTCCCGTGCCTTATTGCTAGTATTGCTGCGTATTTACTAAACCCATTAGTAAGTAGACTAGAAAAATTCAAAATATCGCGTTTATACTCTGTAATTCTCGTAACATTTTTATTATTATTAATTTTTATACTAAGTATAACACTTGTTTTACCAATTATATGTGCACAAGTTACTTCAATATTAGATTTTCTGATCAAGAAAGTACCATCACTAGAATCCATATTAATTTTACCTATATTAGAATTTTTTAATATTAATCTTGATATAAATTATTTCTTTGAGGAAATATTTAAAAGTTACACAACATATCTTATAGATGCATTAAAGGTCGTAAATAATCTTATGCTCGGAGTATTAAGTTCAAGCTTGAATTTTATATCATTAATAGTCATTACTCCTGTAATATTTTTTTATGTACTACGAGATTGGCCTTCCATTATAGAACAAGTGAATAAATTAATTCCTATACCTTACAAAAAAAATGTCGCCTATTTTTTTGTAAAAGTAGATTCTATGATATTTAGTTATCTTAAAGGACAAATAAATGTATGCATTATCATGATGATATTTTATTCCATCACCCTTAGTATATTGAAGCTGAAACATGCTATCGTTATTGCAATTTTATCAGGTACATTAACATTTGTTCCATATATCGGACCATTAATATATTCTACTATCGGTTTTTTAAGTGCTATCACTCAATTTAGCGGATGGTTTGAAAGTATTATTGTTTTATTATTATTTTTAACTGGTCAGTTACTAGATTCATACATATTAACTCCTCTATTGATAGGAAAAAAAATTAACATACATCCAGCAATTATTATTTTTGGAATTACTATCTGTGCTTCATATTTTGGGTTCATAGGTATATTGCTTTTTATTCCAATTGTATCCATCTTTATCGTATCAACAGAATTGGTAGTCAATAAGTACCGTAAAAGTGAATTTTATAAAAGTGGTTAAAGTGCAGTTAAATCTATTTAATAACAATCATTACGCTGATTATAGCCAACATAATTATATTATATTAAATGAGAATAAATATGTATATGATGCAGTAGTGAACAATGCATCGTGGAAATCCTTATTACTTTTTGGACCTAAAAGCTCTGGAAAGACTCATCTCGCACATATTTGGAAATCAGTAAATAATGCAATTTTTATTAATATTAATAACTTTATCAGTGATATGAGATATAGCGATGCTTTTATTTTAGAAAATATTCATAATATACAAGATGAAACTTCGTTATTACATTGTTATAATTATATGAAAGAGAGCAATAAAAAAATGCTCATTACTTCTGCAATTTCACCTACAGGACTTAATTTTAAATTGAAAGATTTACACTCTAGAATACTTTCAACCACTAGCGTAAAAATTCCCCCTGCAAGCGAGGATCTATTAAGAATAATGTTAATTAAGAGATTTGCAGATAAGCAACTTAAAATTGATTCAAAGGTAATAGATTATATTTTAAGTAGAATAGAGCGTTCTTTTTACAGTATTAACAGAATAACAGAAGAGATAGACAATAAATCAGTAGGAATGGCTATTACTATTCCTTTTATAAGTTCTTTGCTACGTGAACTGAACTGAATATTTCAATAGATTGTTTTATATGTTGAGAGATAGGAGCTGTCAGAACAATCTTCCTGTTATTTGGTAACTTTAAAGATAATGAATGCGCATGAAGATGCATTTTATTTACTATTCCATTAATAAAAGCTTTTCTACCACCATATTTACCATCACCAAGAATAGGACAGTTTATATGAGCCAGATGTACACGCAATTGATGCGTTCTACCAGTAATAGGTGTTAGTTTAAGGAAAGCTACATTATGATTTAATTTTTCTAAAATAGAAAAATGTGTGACAGCATTTAGCGATGAGTTTATATCAACTATTACCTTTTCCTGTCCAGCAACATACCTTTTTACCAACGGACAATTTATAATACCATTGTTTTCATCTGGTATACCTACAGTAAGTGATAAATAAGTCTTGTTAATTGTACGTGTTTTAAACTCTCCCATTAAATACTTAGCTACTGCTGCGTTACGAGCAAAGATTATTATTCCACTAGTATCTCTATCTATTCTATGTACCATTTTCAGTGTTTCCTCACTTTTTATGTAATCTAGTACATCACTAACGCTATTTTTCCCACCTTGTACAATAATTCCTGCAGGTTTATTAATAGCTACTATATAATCATCTTCATATAATATGTTTTCTTGCAATAATTTTATTAATTTAGTATTTGGCTTTAATTCCGGTGTTTTATATTCTGAATGAAAATGAACGTTATCTATATATTTTATTATAATATTTTCTCCATGACTGACTCTATAATTAGATTTGACCATTTGATCATTAACTTTAATTAATCCTCTCCTTAAAGATTTTTCTATTACAGATTGTGTAAGATTAGGAAAAAATCTTTTTATATATTTATCTAACCTAATTTCATTATCATTCACTGTTAAAGTTCGTATTACAGTCATTGGTTTATATGAGCACAGAAGTATATAAGATCAGTTTCAATAAAACCCCCCCTCCCTAACTTCAAGAATCTTGTAGTTCTTTAACATGCAGATTACGCGGTATTGATTCAAGCTCTCTTGTAACTTCCAATGTCTTGCTTTTCGCATCTATACCTAATTTATTAAATTCACGAGCTGCAGGAAATACTCTTGATTCAAGAGAACCCGCAGTCTTATTAAAATTATCTACTGCACTTTTCAAGCTTTTACGTAAATGATTAAAATTTTCTCCCATACCACAAATACGCTCATACAATATATGTCCTAGTTCGCTAATCTTCTTTGCACTTTCAGCTACTACTTCTTGTTTCCAACCATACGCTATTGCTCTCAATAAGGCAATTAAAGTAATAGGTGTTGCAATGATTACCTTTTTCTCTATACCAATTTCTATTAAAGCAGGTTCATACTCAAGAGCTGCGCTAAAAACTCCTTCTCCGGTCAGAAACATTACTACAAGTTCTGGTGTGTTATTAAATTGATTCCAATATTCCTTTTTTCCTAGTTCACTAATATGTTTCTTTATTGCCAATGAATGCTCTTTTAATTTTTCTTTTTGTATAAGTAAATCTTTTTGTGATACCGCATCAAGATAAGAATCAAGTGGTACTTTAGCATCTATTATTATCTGTTTACCTGATGGCATCTTTATTATTAAATCAGGACGTAATATACTTTCATCATTCTTGCTCACTACAGATGGCTGAATGTCAAAATCACAATACTCGATCATTCCTGCCATTTCCACCACTCTCTTTAATTGTATCTCACCCCATTTACCCCTTACATGAGGTTTTCTCAAAGCATTAGCCAAATTGGAAGTTTGATTCATTAGCGCTCCTATTTGTTCTCTTAACCCTTCGTATGCCCCTACCCTCTCTTTCTCAAGCGCACGTATCTCATGATCAAATTTTTCTAGTTTTTCTTTGATGGGTGCAATAACTTCATTAATAGTTGCTTGTCTCTTCTCTAAGTTGTTTTCTGTATCTTTAAGTTTATTATCAATTACTTCCTTAGCTAAATTTAAAAAATTATTATTATTAGTTTGTAACGCATCAAGTGAAAGTGCCTTAAAGGTATTTGCAAGTCTTTCTTCTGCTGTAGTTAATAGTTCTATTTCTTTCTTTTTTCCTTCACGTTCTTTTTGTAAAGTTATCGCAAGTTCCGCATTTTTAATCTTTAATTCAACTATGTTTTCATTTTTTATAGATAAAGTTTGCTTTAACTCATTTTCTAATTTAGATAAACCATCTATAAGTTTCAGCTTCTGTCTTACAATAGCTAACAGTAAAATAATAGATATAGCATAAGCCACAAAACAAAAATATAAAAACATAGCTGTATAATACTATTACATTTACTTATTTTACTAGAAAAGTTTCTTATGTGAAGAGATTTGCTTTTCAACTGTATATGTATACATAAGGTCTATTCTCTGGGACCATATACTTATATTTCCATAGCTACAATTGCTTAACATCACTTTCACTTTATTAACATCTACTGCTTCCAAAACACCAGGTTGTACACAATCATGCTCTTTCTTTGATTGAGATTTATTAGTTTCTTCTGGTCTCTTTTCTGTGTTTAAACTATCAGACTTTTCTTTATTCTGCTCTTTTATCTTCTTCAAAACTTGTTCTAGAAGATTATTCATCCCTTCTTTAGATTTTCCAATACCACCACCATTATTTTTTAGGTATTCTAATGTTTGTTCTACATTATTAATAGTTTCTTTATATTTTTCAGTGCCATTATCATTATTTTTAGGTGTTTTAATACATGATGCGCAAATTCTTCTCTAAGAACCTGTAGGCGGTCTAAAAGAAAAGGTAAGAAAAGAATATAAGTCCAAGTGATGTTAGTAAAGAGCAGTTCGCGATCATATTGCCAGAGCTTGAATCTTGTTGAAAGAAGACAAAACCAAGGAAGGTGGGATGTATTTTGTGGAGTGTTGTATGTTTTGAAAAGTGGCTGCCAATGGGGAATGTTACCGAAAGAATTTCCAAAGTTGTTATGAAGAAGTGGACCGAACACAAATAAAGAAAGTATTCTAGAGCTAGAAAAATAGTTGGCGAGGTCCGACGAAACAATAATCGAAAAGAAAAAACAAGCTTCTGCATAATTGATGCACAAAGTGTCAAAAACAGAGAT
>NZ_MJMG01000002.1 GCF_001752665.1 Wolbachia pipientis
AGACCTAGATAAAAAATTAACAGAATTAACAGACAAGTGTGCAAAGAATGCAGATCTAGATAAAAAATTAACAGACAAGATAGATGGTTTGAAATTGGACACGAAGTATGCAAAGAATGCAGATCTAGATAAAAAATTAACAGAATTAACAGACACGAAGTACGTAAAGAATGTAGACCTAGATAAAAAATTAACAGAATTAACAGACAAGTGTGCAAAGAATGCAGATCTAGATAAAAAATTAACAGAATTAACAGACAAATGTGCAAAGAATGCAGATCTAGATAAAAAATTAACAGAATTAACAGACAAATGTGCAAAGAATGCAGACCTAGATAAAAAATTTGATCTAAATGAAGACCACATGCAAAATAGCAATGCAAGCGGTAGAAGTATAAGATCTGCTGAGTCACATGATATTAATACTGCGGTAGAAGACTTTATAATGAGAATAAAAAGTAGAGCTCCATATTTATGTGAAGATTCTGGATCAGATGATGAAATTTATGACTATTCTGCAAATTGGTTTTAAAAATTCATTGAATCTTCGCATGTCTGTTCTTCATAAAAGAAGTTTAATATTATTGTAGTGCCATAATTGGATTCACTCTTAATTTCAAAAGTTCCGCCCATGAGTTCTACTAATTTTTTACTTAGCGGTAATCCTATCCCTGTTCCTTCATTTCTATAGCCTGAATCTGCTTGTCCAAATACAGACATAACTTTGTATATATCTTGCTGCATTATTCCTATTCCGTTATCGTGAAATTCCATAATTAATAAATTTTTTTCTATGTTTTCTTTTAGAACCATTCTAATCAAACCGTTTTTAGGAGTAAACTTTATGGAGTTCGATAGCAGATTTATTATGACCTGTTTCATTCTTTTTGGGTCCGCAGTAATTAATAGTTGTTTTGGCGGTATTTCTTTTTTCAAGCTAATACCTGTTACTTTTAGTTTGGGTGCTAACATATTCAGACATGAATCTATTATTTTATTCAAATTAAATTTTGTTTTTTCTACTGTTAGGCTGCTTGATTCTGCTTTTGAAAAATCTAACACATCATTAATCAAACTAAGTAGATGTATGCCTGCATTATGTATCTCATCTGCGTATTCTTTATATTGTGTATCGTCTATTGTCCTGATTAATTCTGCAAATCCAATGACTGCATTAAGAGGTGTACGTAACTCATGAGTGACGCTTGCAAAAAATTTTAATTTATTCCTGTTTTCTTGTTCAAGCACTTCTTTTACTTGCTGTAATTCAATGTTGGTCTTATGCTGTTTAGCTAAGATACGGGTGTTAGAAGTATTCAGGTAATACATTATTAGTACTAAGATGATTAATAATAGGCTTATGAATATTAGAAATAAATTATATATTGTAATATAGGACGTGTTATATTCTTGAAAAATTTTGAGAAAAAATGATGGCTTTGCATTATTTTCATAGAAAATAGGAAATATTGAAATTAACCTATTTTTTATGTTATAAAATATTTCTTGGTGACTGAGTAAGCTATCAATTTCATTGCTTGTCAATACCTGTTGTTCATAATAATGACCTTGAATATTTAAATTAAAATTACTAAATATCATTTTACCATTTTGATCATATAATATCAAATTAATATCTTTCACATTATTGAAAATTTGTAACAATTCAGCTCTTAATTTTACTAATTGATTTATATAACCAAAATTTTTATACTCGTTATATTTATTTGTTAATAGATAATAATGTTTTTTAACAATACTATTTTCTAACATAGTTTTTAAGTTTATATGAGTCATGTAATAGGAAGAAAGTAGGCATTTTTTGAGTGAAAGGCTGTAATATATTATCCCAGAAAAGAGCGTAAAAATTAATAGAAGTAATTTTATGGATTGTGTTATATAATTGCTTTTTTGTAATATTATTGTAAATAATGATTTACTGAACTCCCTCATTGTAGGATTTGTGTATATAGCATTTACTGTATCTATTTTTATGACAACTTTTCCAATTGTACCAGTTTATTTACCAGTTGATATAAAATTTTCATATGGAAAAGGTGTTTACTTATATGATGACATTAACAAACGTTATGTGGATTTTCACTCTGGAATAGCTGTAAATAGTCTTGGTCATGCTAATCCACAATTAGTTCATATTTTAAAGACACAGGGAGAAAAATTGTGGCACGTTTCAAATAGTTATAGAGTAGAAGCTGCCCATGATTTTGCTATTAAATTAATAAGAAATAGCTTTGCTGATACTGTGTTTTTTGTTAATTCTGGAGCAGAAGCAGTAGAATCTGGATTAAAGATTGCTAGGTCGTATCAACATGGGAAAAACCGTTACAGGATTTTGACATTTCAAGGCGCGTTTCATGGAAGAACTTTCCTGACTGCTGCATTGAACGATAGAAAAGGATTCTCAAAATTACTTGAACCATATATTAATTGGTGTGACAATATAGAGCCTGATATTTTTAGTGTAAAAGAAGCTATTGTACACAATAAGATTGGTGTGATACTTGTAGAACCAATACAAGGTCAGGGTGGGGTAAAGGTAATAAAAACAGAATTTTTACGAGAATTAAGAAAGATCTGCGATGAACATGATATATTATTATTTTTTGATTGTATACAGTGTGGTGCTGGTAGAACTGGAAAATTATTTGCGTATGAGCATATAGATGTTAAACCAGATATATGTGCTCTTGCAAAAGGAATAGGGGGAGGTTTTCCATTAGGAATTTGTCTTGCAACTGAAGAAGCTGCTCAGTACATGCAAGTAGGTATGCATGGTTCTACTTTTGGTGGTAATCCACTTGCGACTTCAATAGGCAATACTGTGCTGGATGTGTTACTGGCTCCTGGTTTTCTAGATAACGTAGAAATTAATAGTAGATATTTATACAACAAGTTGCAGGATCTGGCTAATGAATTTTCAGTAATAGAAGAAATACGTGGCAAGGGATTAATGCTTGGAATAAAAATTAAAACAGATAATCAAGAGTTTGCTCGTGAATTAAGTTATCGTGGTTTACTTACTGTTGGTACCACGTCAGATCAAGTGGTAAGAATTCTGCCACCATTAATTATCACTAAAGCAGAGATTGATGAAGGTATTGAGATTTTACGTAAATATTTAGTAGAAAAATTTCCTATATTTAAAAAGTAAATACAAAATATACCAGCACTGGATGAGCTTTTTACTTACGTTAAAAAAAGCAAACAAGGTTAGTGCTGTTGATGGAGAAAGTTACAAGTTCAAGGTAGCAAAGTTCTGCTACGTACGAGCATCAGGTTTAAGGAAAACATGCACTAACCATTATGAAGTTTATGCTTATATTCATATATAGACCTTCTTCTACTCTTAGGTATTGTTAAATAATATTTGACTCAGTATAAAAAACCGTATAACTACTATATAGCTTTTAAAGGGTAAGGTAATGAATGAATTTCTACATTCATTCAAGCAAGCGATCTTCGCACTAGCTAAGACAGCTTATAAGCCAGCAGTGTTATTTATCTTTCTATAAAAGCCCTATCGAGTGTCGCAAGGATAGGCGTAAATAGAAATGATAATAATGTACGTGACTGAGTCACTATTGAAACATCTGCTGGCATACCTGGATATAAGTACACATTCTTAAACTGAGCAAGCTCTGACTTTGGTATGATAACGCGTATTAAATAATAACGATCTAATTTTGGGTCAGAACGACCTAATCTTGGGTCATCTAAAGCATCAGGAGAAATATGGGTCACTATACCATTAATAGCACTTAACCTACGTGCACTATAAGCAGTTAACCGTACTTTGACCCTGAGTCCTTCTAAACCATCAATAGACACTACCTTGTTACCTGCTCTTTGTGCAGATAATATTTCCTCTATATTGCTAGTTTGAATTTTAGCATCTATCACTAGATCATCATCTGATGGCACAACAGTCATAATCGGCATACCAGATTGTATCACACCACCCTCTGTATGATATCGTATGTCTGTTACTGTACCATCTTGAGGAGATTTAATCATAGTACGTGCTAACGAATCTTCTGCTACAATTAACCTCTCTTTTAAGCCATCTATCGATGTACTGATTTCTTTTAGTTCAGCATTTGCTTTCTCTTGATAATCATTTTTTTTATTGATTACTTCTAATTCATTTTCTCCTATTTTTTGCTGTACCTGAGATATTGCTGCTCGATAATGACCCACACGTCCTTCAACTTCAGCAAATTGTTTTTCTAAAACTAAAATATGTGGTCTACCTATATGCCCACTCTCAAGTAATTGTCTTTTCATTTCTAGTTCTTCGCTAACTAAATCATACTGCTTAATAGCTGCATTTAATTGGGAGTTTATACCTGTTAATTCATCATGTAATTGTTTTACACGTTGTTGTAATATATTGATTTTCCCTAAGATACTATTTCGCTGAGAATTAAATAATTTGATTTGATTTTTTATTACTCTGTCTACAACTTCATTGCTAGATAGACTTCTGATGTAGTCCGAAAAAATCAATGTATCTAAATCTCCTCTAATAGCAATTAATCTTGCTTCAGTTGCTGAAAGTGATAATAATTTTTCCTTTGTAATACTTAAATTCGCTTTTTCATTAACATTACTTAACAACACCAAAGGCTCATCTTTTTTTACTACTTGACCATCCTTTACAAGAATCTTACTTATTATGCCACCACCAAGATGCTGAATTATTTTTCTATTTGAAGATACTATAACTTCTCCTCTAGCATGTACTGCTCCCTCAATTGGTGCAATTACTGACCAAACACCTCCTATTCCAAAAAAAATTAACATTACTACAAGTCCAAAAAATAGCGGCCCCCATGTTATTCTCAGAACTTCATTCACGTGATTACTTTCACGTTTCAAAATAAAACTAGTGATTGCATCTAGAGATCCAAAGACTCTGTCTAAAAACTTTGACTTTCCAGATTTTATTGTTTGCATTTTATACTACCTACCTAAAAATTATCACGGTACAAACGTAATGTGTCTGATAAATATTAATTTATTATTACAGAAACATTTGCAAAATCACTTTCTAGCTTATTTTTTAAATTTTTATACTCTACACTTTTCAGCTCTTCATTGGTAATGAAGTTTTTCAGTATTAGTATAGTATCAATGAATTGAGTACTACCATTTTGATGGTTGCATGATCTATTGACATGCAGCCATGGAGAGTTTGCTTTAAAATTCAGACGACTACAATCTTTTACATTAATGTCTTTTATTGTCGTACGTATTTCAATAGTTTGTGGTATATCTATGAAAATGTCTGAAACTTGATCGGAAGCTGTATTGATCACTCTGTGGAGCCAATCATGAGCTCTGAGAGTGAATGCATTAGCTCTGAGAGTGAATGCATTTCCTAAATTTGTTTTATAAGTCATATTCTTTTTTTGGAATACATATTTTATAGTTAAATCTTTTACAACACGTGAGGTGAGATCTGGTAATTCTAGGAATTTCTTTTCATCTTCAACAAGGTATGTACCACTAATTTCATGAAATGCCATCTCTTTTAACTGATCATTCGAAACATCCAAACCATAACCTGTGAATTGCTGAGCAGATTCTCCACACATAGTAATAACACCACGTTGCTCCACTAGATCATCCTTTATAATCAGCTCACGGTCATGTATAACTTTCGAATTCTGATAATCTATTTTAGGAACCTTTGTTAAACCAGCTTCTTTATCATCTAATATTAAAGCATCTCTGTCAGCAATATCTGGAAAAATGCCTTGAGCCATGCTAACCATGTTAGTCGGATCAATCCAATATACTTTTTCTTTTTTACTAGTTACTTTTAACATTACATGATTAAAATCAGTGAAAGTAGGTAATGGATAAACGTGCAGAAATGCTGCAGTTGTTCCTCTTGTAACCCACAATGGTTGTACCTTATAACCAAGCTTCTGTAGAATAGCAGCAGTAGCTGCAGAAAAATCCTTGCAATCTCCAACTTGAGAATCAGCAATTTTTTTTAAATCCCTCGGAAAGTAACCGCCTTCTATTGTACGCCAATCACCCATATATTGTATTTTTTCACTTAAGCTTGAAGTAATAAAATTGATCTGTTCTGTATCACTACCTCTACTAGAAGCAGCGTTTGCGATATCCATAAATATTTCAGGAAGTTCTTGATTAATCACATTGTAATATCCAGGAAACAGCTTCTTAGCAAAATCTTCCCAGTTGTTTAGGCTTGATAATATTATCCAAGTCGAATATTTACTATCAACTAGGAATTGTGGCTCATTTATTATACATTCACAAATTGGCTTTGATAAAGTAATGTTTATATTATGTACATCATCTTTTTTTTCATTAACAATTTTTAATGAGTTTCTGGGATCATTCAGTTTAATGTGTAACGGCAATTTTGATTTGATGTTGCCATTAAACTGTTTTATACAACCTAGACTGCTAAAACCGAATACTTTGCCGAAAAAATCCTTTATAGGCTGTTTTTTCTTGATAGATTTGTACTTCAAGTACACCTGTGAACCAAGTTCTACTTTAGGGAAAGATATAGTAATCTGGTTTAATTGATCAAAACCATAACCAGAGCTCGCTATAGGCTTATCTTCTATCATATCTTTTTTAACCTTATATTCTTTGCCATTATAGATTGTCTTAGCTGCTAAAATAGTAATTTGTGAAATATTACTGTTATAAGTAAGGTTATAGTGAGTAAAAGTACTACGTCCAGATTCCTTTAATATCTTATTCTGTGATTCTATGATTGACTTAGTAGAACCATCTGCATTAATAACAACATCTTCATTGATAAATTCAGATTCGTAACCAGCATCTTCATAATTACACCATCTTGCCTCAACTACATGAATTACAAAAAATGATAATAAGTAGAGAAAAATTTTTAAATAAGTCTGCATATATTACCTTATAAAACTTTACCTATAATAAATGATTTTTCTTAAAACTAAAATAGTTATTAAACGTAATAATAATATGATCTATTAATTCTATACCTATACTTTGACAGGCTTCGGCTAATTGTTTAGTTAAAGCTATATCATGACCAGATGGCTGTATATCACCACTTGGATGATTGTGAGAAATGACAATAGAGGTAGATCCAATAACAAGAGCACGTTTTATGATTTCTCTAATATATAAAGGAGTTTGGTCTACGGTGCCAATATTTTGTAAATCTTCAGCTATTAAACGATACTTTTTATTCATATAGATTACACGTAAATTTTCATGATTTATATTTCCTATACTAATTTTTAAATAATCAATTAGTTTCTGCCAATTATTTATTATTGGCAAGCTCTTTATCTCTTCTCTAGCACAACGAACAAAAACTTGCTTTACACAAAAAATAGCAGATATTGCTGCATCATTTACTCCTTCAACGTCTTGTAACGCTACTAGCCCAGCATTGAAAATTTTATTTAAGCTGCCAAAATCAGACATTAACCTCTTAGCAATAGGCTTAACATCGATTCTGCTATATGCTGAATAGAGAATATGCTCTAAAATTTCATAATCAAGAAGGGATTGCCCACCATCTAAGATAAGCCTGGTTCTCAAGCGCTTCCTATGTCCTTTAGTGTAATCATTTGTCATTTTTTCAATATTCTTTAATAATAAGATAAATTAAATCTCTCAGTGAGTAAAGTCTTGACTGAATTACTTCATGTCTCTAGAATTTTAATAAGCTTTGTGTCTTTTACTTTATGTCAACCACAATATTAGTTATATGTCAGATAGTGTTGGTTATTATTCTAATCATTGTGGTGCTCTTACAGCCACCTGGTGGTAATTCATTAAGTGGTTTTAGTAGTTCACAGCAAGGGTTTAACTCGCTCATTCCAATTAAATCCTCCATGGACACATTAAATAAGGCTACCAGTATAGTCGCACTGTTATTTATCATTAATACATTATTATTATCAGGGATGTATTCAAAAGAGCTACATAAAAAATCAATTGCAGAAAAAATAGAATTAGCAGAGAAAAAGCAAAAAGCTACTGTTCCATTTGGAAGTGAATGAAAATAAAATGAAAATAAATAGATTTATTTTTGTGACCGGAGGGGTAGTTTCATCACTTGGTAAAGGTTTAGTAGCGTCAAGTATTGGTGCATTATTACAGGCTTATGGTTTTAAAATACATATTAGAAAACTTGATCCTTATTTAAATATTGATGCTGGCACAATGAATCCAGCTCAACATGGTGAAGTATTTGTTACTAATGATGGTGCAGAAACAGATTTAGATTTAGGATATTATGAGCGCTTTACTGGAATTCAAACAACTAAGCATGATAACATAACAACTGGTAAAGTATATGATCAATTATTAAAAAAAGAGAGGCGTGGTGATTACCTAGGAAAGACAGTGCAGGTAATTCCACATGTTACAGATTTAATCAAATCTTTTATTATTAATAGTAGAGAAAATTTAGATTTTTTAATATGTGAAGTAGGGGGTACTGTAGGTGATATCGAAAGTCAACCTTTTTTAGAAGCTATACGTCAAATAAGTTATCACTTAGGAAAACAGAGAGTGATATTGATACACTTAACTTTAGTACCATATCTCACTGCAGCACAAGATTTAAAAACTAAACCTACGCAGCATTCAGTGCGTGAACTAAATTTTGCTGGTATACAGCCAGATATAATATTATGTCGCAGTGAACAAAAAATTTCTCAACATCAAAAAGAAAAGATAGCTAACCTCTGTAATGTCCCTTTATCTAATGTGATTCCTGCACCTGATGTCAATTATATATACGAATTACCAGTGTTATATAACCAATATGGACTTGATACACAGATATTAGAACATTTTGGTTTAAACCTACCAAAACCATACCTTACTGCGTGGACAGACTTGGTACAAAATACAATAGGAGAGGAGATTACCATATCTATAGTAGGTAAATATACAGAATTTCCAGATACATATAAGTCATTAGTTGAAGCATTGCATCATGGAGCAATATGTAATAATGTAATGGTTAAAATCAATTGGATTAACTCAAGAGAACAGTTTGCAGAAGCACAACTACAGGGATCTAACGCAATTCTTGTACCTGGTGGGTTTGGTGATCATGGCATAGAAGGAAAGATTTCAACTATAAATTATGCTCGCATAAATAATATACCATTTCTAGGAATATGTCTTGGTATGCAACTTGCTGTTATTGAATTTGCACATGATGTAATAAAACTTGATGATGTACATTCTGAAGAATTCTATATATGTCAAAACCCTATTATAAAATTGGCTGATAATCAAAGTGTTGATCTTGGTGGTACCATGAGACTCGGGGAATATCCTTGTAATCTCAAAGCTGGTTCTAAGATTGCTGAAATATATAATATGACTACTATTCTAGAAAGACATAGACATAGGTATATAATCAACAAAAATTACCAAGATATCTTAGAACAAGGAGGAATGTTATGTAGTGGTATTTCAGAGGATGGCACATGTATAGAAGTAATAGAGTTGAAAGATCATCCTTGGTTTATTGGTGTACAATTTCACCCGGAGTTTAAGTCACGACCATTTACTCCTCATCCCATTTTTGCATCATTTGTCAAGGCTGCCATTCAATTAAATAATATCATCAGAGTATGACTTATCATATGATTCATTGGAAAGTAATGATAACTGCTGATCTTCATGATGTGGTGCAGAACCGTCGTCACTACTTGTTTTCCACCAAAAAAACAATGCTATTAAACCGATAAAACAACAAAGTATTTCTATAATGAAATTGTTTTCAGTGCCACTATTAGTATTCATTCTATTACTAGAATCTTCTATAAGTGAATCATGATTTTTTTTCCCAACTTCTTGGCCAATGACATTTGCTATAAATTCACTTGCGTCAAATTTACTGCCATCATCTTCTAGTACTGGAATGTTTGGATCATTGTCTAATTCTTTTACTTTACCTGCTGCAAAATTTCCTTGAAATACATGGCCTAGTTCATGAGCCAGTGTGGAATCCATATCATTATATTTATAACACAATATTTTTTTCCCCAATGATATACCAAGACTTGTATCTAGACCTTTCTTAGAAAAACCTAGTAATGTACCATATTTTGAATAATCAATTTTGTTATTAAATATATAAACTTTAACTTCTCTGGGTTCACAGAATTTTCCGTTATCCTGTATAAAGCCTTCAGGATCCATACACGTAGTAGTATCTTTTACACATAATTTTCCATCATATATTTTGTAATATTCACTATCTTTATCTGAAATACATTTAATAGTATTGTCAATGCAAAATTTCTCTTTAAATATCTCGTAGGCATTTTGTATATCTTTTTTTGTTTGTTCTTTTTCTGTAGCTGTAAGGTTGTCATAATTTACAATAAAATCTATGCCTTTATATTTGAGTATAAAATGATAAGGTAGTACATCTCTCACTTGTACAGGAACTTTATCAAAATTCCTTGATTCACTACTTTGATATAAATTATTATGATATTTATGCACTGCATAACTGGATTGTATTTTAGGAATTGAGCTAATTTCTTTTCCACTATTGCCATAAAAATGTATATTATGATTATCAATTTTATAGCTCGTTATTGATAGGCCGCAAGCATTTGGATTTCTACAATCATGAAGTTCTGATTCAGATGTAAACAGATCATATCTAGCATGATTATCAACATAATGAGCATCAAGCAACTGTATTATTTCGATATCTGGTTTGCCTGCCATGAAAACTAAACCAAAGGTTTGGATTGTTGCTGCATTAACATCAGCACCTGCTTTGACAATATATTCAATATTATCTCGCTAAACTGAACAGCTAAGTGCAATGGCATCTGTCCTATTATATCTTTTGCATTAACGTCTGTAATTAAATATTGTACTATACCTAAGTGAGTACCTTTTTTAATCGCTGCATGCAAAGGTATTTCAAAAACACCCAATGTTGCATCAGATATATTCGGATTAATAGTAGCATCTTTTGTAATGAGATCTTTAACTCTATCTAAATTACCTGCAGAAGCAGCTTTACATGATTGCTTATTTAGTTTATAAGAAAACGATTGTATGCTAGTGATATGGGCCATTATTTTCTATTTATCCACTTACCAAAGAATAATAGAATTAAAATATTAATTATTTACTAATTACATTTGAGTTTATTACGCACTATACTGTAAACTACTACTATTATACCGTTTGGTCATTCTCTGTTGTTATTTTCTGGCTTTCTATATAATTTTTTTTGATACTTCTTGACCTATCACATTTGCTATAAATTCACTAGCTGTATATTTATGACCATGGTCTTCTAGTATTTTGACTTCTCTATCATATTCTAATTCTTTTACTTTACCTGCTGCAAAATGTTTTGGAAATAGATGGCCTAATTCATGAGCCAGTGTGGAATCCATAGCACCATATTTATAACACAATATTTTTTTCCCCAATGTTACACCAGAAGTTTTATCTATATCTCCCTTAGAAAAATCTAGTAATGTACCATATTTTGAATAATCAATACTGTTATTAAATATATACACTTTAACTTCTCTGGGTTTACAGAATTGTCCGTTATCCTGTATAAAGTCTTCAGGATCTATACACATAGTAGTATCTTTTACACATAATTTTCCATCATATACTTTACAATATTCATTATCTTTATCTGAAAGACATTGAATAGTATTGTCAATGCAAAAATTTCTCTTTAAATGCCTCATAGGCACTGTGTATATCTTTTATTACTTGTGTTTTTTCTGCAATTGTAAAATTATCACATAATGTATAACAAAATCTATTTGATTCAGCATTTACATATAATCCATATTATATCTCTCAACATCATGAGTAGACTGTATCTTAGGGATTAAACTAATTTCTTCACCGTTATTATTATAAAAGCGTATATATTCATCTTCAATTTTATACTTGGTAATGGGAAGACCGCAAACATTTGAGTTTCTACAATCATGCAGACAAAAAGGATCATATGGATCAGTCAAGTAAGCATAATTATCAGTAGTATTAATAATATCATCTACGTTTTGTTGTACTATTTTTGAATTATATCGGTGCTAATAGCCTTGGTTATCGATAACAGCATCTTTAATCGCCACATCTTTAACTTTTTCCAGATTACCTAAACCGACATCTATCAGCAATTCTTTATCAAGGAACTGAAATATATAAGCTTAAAGATTATTATATATTATTCTATATGTAAGAATACTGTAACCAAGTTAAATGAGATCGTTAGAATATGGATGAAGTGCATAAGTAATGAAAACCTGGTTATCCACCATAAGTGATTAGGCCAACAATGGATGTGTTATCAACTATTTTATGGGCATAGTCTGCATAATAATTGAATTTCATCTTCTGCCGTGGATTGTTACAGATTTTACTGAGTTTTTGATAATGCGACCAAAAAAGAAATGTGAAATCAGGTAAGAGAAAGGGATAAAAGTTGATAAAAGAATAGGAGTAAAACTTGGAGAGAAAGAGAACAAAAAACTGAAAATTAAAATAGCAAAAAATCTAAGACTCTTTGCGAACATTGCAAACAGAAAAATAGGCTGAACATCAGCAAAACACTGAGCATTTGTTGAAGCATCTCACAAATGGTCTCTACTTAACACAGTAAGGTAATGGATGAAAATACAGATCTCACAGTTGATAAAATTAAAAGTTTATCAGTGTATTATGTATTTGAAATAAAGAAAAGTATATTTAAAAAAATATATTTTTATATGAGATCATCAGAAAACTCTGGTTCATCATCGTAGAATGATAGAGGGTCTGAGTGTGAGTTGTCTTCATAATAAGATGAAGAATCTGTTTTCCACCAAAAGAAAATAAACGATACTACTAAACAAACAAAAGCACCAACTAATCCTATAATAACACTGCTATCAGAGATAGTACTACTATCATTAGCTTTATATAAATCATCCAAATATGATGCGATATTAGCATAATTATGTCCAGGTTCATATTTGTGTTCATTGGCCAATTTGTATGCATAATCTGTATAATTTAATGCATTAATGTCAGTTCCTTCTTGAATAAGAAATTTAACTAAATCTTTGTTTTGACTATAAATAGCCATATGTAATGGTGTATGTTGATCATTGTTTACTATATTAATATCAGCACCTTTTTGAATAAGACATTCGACTATATCTTGTAAACCATGTTTTGCAGCTATATGTAGTGGTGTATCTCCATTGTTGTTTTGTTCATTAATATCAGCATCTTTTTGAATAAGACATTTGACTATATCTTGTAAGCCATGTTTTGCAGCTATATGTAGTGGTGTATCTCCATTGTTGTTTTGTTCATTAATATCAGCACCTTTTTGAATAAGACATTCGACTATATCTTGTAAGCCATGTTTTGCTGCAGCTATATGTAGTGGTGTATCTCCATCGTTGTTTTTTTCATTAATATCATCTGTTTTTTCAATAAAATATTTAATAATATCAATATCATGTTTGTTATCTGATGTACTATGTTTTATAGCTAAATGCACATAAGTATTGTTATTATTATCTTTTAAACTTGTGTTAATTGCAGTAGAGTTGTCGATTATATCTTTAACTAAATATGTTCTATGTATAAACTTATTAGGGAGAGACAGACTGTCACCGCCTCTATATTCCGTTAATTTATTATATTTTATAGCAAAGTGTAAAGGAGTTTCCCCATTGTTGTCTTGCATATTAACATCAACTCCTTTTTTAATTAGCTCATCTATTTTGCGCCCCACGATAGACATATTCAGACCGTTGTAGTTACCATTATTATAAAGATGTATAATAGCATTATGCAAAGGTGTACGCCCGTCTCTATCTACTGTATTACTTGTCATGTTGTTGTTTTTATGTATTAATTTTGTATTATCATAAGGAAATAATTAATTTTCTATGAACATAACAAAGCAGTGTTACATCTTATTTCTCTGTTTTTTTAGTTCAATCCAAGCAATTGAATTGAATAACGTAAGACAATTTATAGATGTAAAGACATTAGCAGCTCAAGTAAAGATAGAAAAATTATTAGATAACAATCAATTTATTTTAGAATTGCCAAATGGAGTAGTAGTTAATGAAGGCGGAGTATTAACTTCAAATGGATATATATTACAAGATACGCAAAATAGTTTATCTCCTCAACATGGTTTAATGAAAAACAATAATACCATAAATCAGGACACTCATTTGTATTTTCATGGATCATTGGCTATTATTTCATCTCCCGGATCAGAAAATTGGTACCATTGGTTGTTACAGATTCTACCAAGATTGATTATATTAAAAAATTCAAGTTTTTCTTATGATCGTATTTACATTAATAATGTAAAATATAAATGGCAAACTCAATCTTTAGACATAGTATTACAATATTTAAACATTCCTCCTGAAAAACTGCTAATAATAAATGGAGATTGCGTTATACAGGCCACAAATCTTATTGTTCCGTCTGTACCATTTATTCCAATAAAAGGTAGCCCATTGCCTGATTGGTTAAAGAATGATTTAAAGGCTATTTTTCTTACTAAACAAGATAATACAGTTGTATGGGACCGAATATATATCTCTCGTGCTAATGCTTCCATGCGACGTATAATTAATGAGAAAGAACTAATAACTGAATTAGAGAAAATTGGCTTTAAAGTAATACATCTGGAGTTATTGTCTCCTTATGAGCAGGCACAAATTTTTAATCATGCTCAAGTAATTGTTGGACCTCATGGTTCTGGATTTGCTAACTTAATCTTTACTAATCCTGGATGTAAAGTGGTTGAAATTGATTATGATAAACCAAGAAGTTTTTATCGACAAATGTCCAAGATAATGTCATGCTACTATTACCCTTTTTATGCTGATAAAATGAAAGATGAAGATATGGTAGTTGATATTGAAAAATTTATACAGTTTATTAGTAAGAAGTTTTGAGTAAATATCGAAAAAATAGGTTTATTGTAAAATCTAAAAATAAATTGAGGTTTGTGATGCTAAGTGTAGATTGTGAAAAACTATGGAAAGCAGTTGGCAGTGGGTGATTAAAATAAAATGTTGATCAATTACTACAACCACAAGAGTCTACTGTCACATGTTCTAACCCTGTCCTTGGTTCACAAGCTGCAAGATTAAACTTACTTAAAGTTTTAGAGTCAACCATTTCTAGTGCTTCCCACATTATATCAGGAGAAAAATATTGGACATGTGATAGTTTGTTCATTGCAAATGTTCTTTCTAGCACTAGCCACTTTGCTTGTGATTAGCACTCTTTCCATTTTATGTAATTTTGATATATCTGTGAGCTTTGAATAAGCTGTTTAGCTTCTGGGCTTGCTGCTTGCAATTCCATAGAGATACAATCTTAATTGTTTCTTAAGAAAGTGTTCTCTCGCCCCTTGTTTTATTAAAGCATCTATCATCTTTAGACGGTCTAATGTAACGGCGACATGTAAAGGTATATCTCCATTATCATATCGAGCATTGGCGTTTGCTGATTTTTCTATGAGAAGATTCACAATACACGCACGACCAGTTACAACGGCGAGACGTAAAGGAGTTCACCTATCATCATTATTTCTTCTTCTGGCATTTCGCAATGGGTCTATTGTAATGTTTTATCTTTGGAAATGCTTGTGCAATTTATACAAACTTTATAGTATGTTATAGATTTGAATTACGGAATATGGATAAGTTAGCATATGAAATAATAGACCATGAGTATGATATAGTGGTAGTGGGTGCTGGTGGAGCAGGTCTACGTGCTACGCTGGGCATGAATGCCGCTGGTTTTTCAGTGGCATGTGTATCTAAAATTTTCCCTACTCGTAGCCATACAGTTGCAGCACAAGGAGGAATTAGTGCAGCACTCTGTAATATTACTGAGGATGATTGGAGATGGCATGCATATGATACTATAAAAGGATCAGATTGGCTAGGAGATCAAGACGCAATAGAATATATGTGTAAAAATGCAGCAAAGGCTGTTATTGAACTTGAAAATTTTGGTGTACCCTTTTCACGTACTGAAGATGGGAAGATATACCAGCGTTCTTTCGGAGGGATGACCACTCATTTTGGCAAAGGAAAATCTGCTCAACGTACTTGTGCAGCATCTGATAAAACTGGACATGCAATTCTCCATACTTTGTATCAACAATGTCTAAAATTCGGTACAGAGTTCTTTGTGGAATATTTCGTTATTGATCTTATTATGGACCATAATACAGGATCATGTTGTGGAGTTTTTGCTTGGTCATTGTGTGATGGTACTCTACATAGGTTTTGGGCACATGCTGTCGTTCTTGCAACAGGTGGATATGGACGTATTTATTTTTCTGCAACAAGCGCATATACATGCACTGGAGATGGTAACGGGATGGTAGTAAGAGCAGGACTACCTCTTGAAGATATGGAATTTGTACAATTTCATCCAACAGGAATATATGGTGCTGGATGTTTAATTACTGAAGGATGTCGTGGTGAAGGTGGTTATTTAATAAATTCTCAAGGCGAAAGATTTATGGAACATTATACTCCAAAGGCAAAAGATCTGGCCTCACGTGATGTAGTAAGCCGTGCTATTACAACTGAGATTAGAAAGGGAAGGGGAGTGGGACCAAAAAAAGACCATGTGTACTTGACTATTGCTCACCTTGATCCTGAGGTAATAAAACTGAGGTTACCTGGAATTAGTGAAACTGCAAAAACTTTTGCTGGAGTGGATGTTACAAAAGATCCAATACCTGTTATTCCTACTGTTCATTATACTATGGGAGGAATTCCAACTAATTACCATGGAGAAGTAATAACTCTAAAAAATGGACAGGAAGAAGCGGTAAGAGGTCTATTTGCTATTGGTGAAGCTGCATGTGTTTCTGTACATGGAGCAAACCGTCTCGGTTCTAATTCTTTACTTGATTTAATAGTATTTGGTAGAGCTGCTGCACTTAGGACACAAGATACTATTAAACCAGGTGTCCCGCATAAAAAATTCAGTAAAGATCATACAGACTGGATTATTGATAAATTCAATAAAATGCGATTTGCTTCTGGTAAACTGAGAGTTTCACAAATACGTAACCAAATGCAAAACACTATGCAGAAATATGCATCAGTATTTCGTGTGTCTGAAACATTAACAGAGGGCACCCAAGCTATAAAAAAAGTTGCAGAAATGATGTCTGATATTTCAGTGGAAGACCGCAGTATGATATGGAATAGCAACTTGGTTGAAGCTTTGGAACTTACTAATATGATTCCACAAGCAGTAATTACTATGGAGTGTGCAGCCAATAGAAAAGAGAGCAGAGGAGCACATGCTCGTGAAGATTTTCCTGAACGTGATGATGCAAATTGGATGAAACATACTTTAGCTTGGATTGGTAGAAAATTTAATGTAAAAATTGACTATAAGAAAGTATCTGATAAAACTCTTAGCAGCGATATAGAATTTATTCCTCCTGAAAAGAGAATTTATTAATTAAGAGCTATAAGAAACGAAAAAATAGATAAAAGTTTTTTCTTGTTTTAACAAAGCCAAACTAATGGTGTTCTCAACAAGCTTCCTGATCAGCAGGAAACTTGTTGATCGTGTGCATAGGCATTTCACAAATCATAAGCTCCATCTAAGGAGTCTTCAGCAATTTTCTATGAAAGTACTCTTACATTTTCATCTGCTTGATATGTTCGATCAAAGATTCTAGATGCACTAGGTTTTTCTATAGATGTACAAGGCTTTTTAGTATGGATTGTAAAACTTGATTTAGATAAAGCACTATGGCAATTATGTAACTCCTTAATATTAGAAAAATCCAGTATATCTAAAAGCACATCACGAGGTATATGCATCTTTGGTGGTAGTTGTAGTTGTTTTAGTTCTACTCTATAATACGCTCTTGCTACTATATAATACCTTTCCACGTCTTCTAGCAGCTCTATAATGTCTGGCCTTACATTGCTTTCTGTCGCTACATCTCTTGGGGTTCTACCATCTTTATTCCTTAATAAAGGATTCACTATAGACGTAATAGACGTAACTCCATTATTACTTGCGTCATTAATATGTTCTTTTAAACGTATTATATCTATATTACTATCTTGTATAGTTTTATGTTGTAAAGGAATATGATTAAATAAATTAAGTAAACTTGCTATTAGGCACCGTACTGTATCTATACGATTATTTCGTGCAGCGTAATGCAACGGAGTTAATCCGTAATGCAACGGAGTTAATCCATTAACATCAACAGCATTAACATCTACTCCATTTGCTATTAAATAACGTGCTATCTCTATAAAACCCCCTTGTGCAGCGTAATGCAACGGAGTTAATCCATCAACAGCATTAACATATGCTCCATTTGCTATTAAATCACGTACTATCTCTATATGACCATATCGTGCAGCGTAATGCAACGGAGTTAATCCATTAACATCAACAGCATTAACATCTGCTCCATTTGCTATTAAATCAGGTACTATCTCTATAAAACCCCTTTGTGCAGCGTAATGCAACAGATTCGATCTATCACTATTATCATCATGATCATCAACAGCATTAACATCTGCTCCATTTGCTATTAAATCACGTGATACCTTTATAGCACATCTTCGTACAGCGTAACGCAACGGAGTCCATCCAAGATGATCAACAGCATTAACATTCGCTCCCTTTGCTATTAAATCACGTACCATCTTTATAGAACCCATTTGTGCAGCGTGATGCAACAAAGTTTTGCGAAAACAATTAACAGCATTAACATCTGCTGCCTTTTCTATTAAATCACGTAATCTATTTAATCTATTTATAGAATTACTAGAACTATTGAAATTGAAAAAACCAGTATTATCAGTAAACATAAACAACCTCCTATCACATTGTTAAAGCTTAGTGTATCACACGCTCACAAGGTAGTAAAATTGATGGCATCTTTTGTACCATACCATTTTACCAATTATATTCTGAGTGCTTGTAGTGTAATGTCTGCATAAGTTAATCTCTGGTAACTTTTGCAATTATTGAAGCTGTAGCTACTGATATTATCACCATTAATCATAGACTTGATCTGACATTTTAACGTAGGTGGTTGATTACCATCAACTAAGACATAATCTAGATCTAATTATTAACGCACGCTTTATTGCAAGTTTCGTGGCCATTAATATGTTGTACAGATTTATTTCATCTACACTTGTTATCCCTATACCATATTTTGCTACTGAAATTATTTTATTATATAAAGTTTCCCTATTATGTATAGTTAACTTTTTTAAATCGTTTAATTAGAAAACAATAGCTGCAGATACTAATTGATATCTTTATCAGAGGTAGTTAGCATAACCTGTTATAAATTGGACATACGTAATCACTCATGAATATGAAAATGTATAAGGTATCTGTTATTATATGTTGTAGTCAAACTTTTACTGTTTCAAATTTGTTACTGTAAGCAGCAAATTTTACAGCAATATGCATCTGTATTTCGTGTATCTGAAACATTAATAGAAGGCAAAAAAGCTATAAAAAAGTTGCAAAAATGATGTCTGATGTTACAGTAGAAAATCGTAGTATGATATGGAATAGTAATTTGGTTGAAGCTTTAGAGCTTGCTAATATGCTTCCACAAGCAGTAATTACAATGGAATATGCAGCTAATAGAGAAGAGAGTAGGGGAGTACATGTTCGTGAAGATTTCCATGAACGTGATGACGCAAATTGGATAAAGCATACTTTGGCTTGGGTTGATAGAAAATTTAATGTAAAAATTGACTATAAACTCTTAACAGCGATATACAATTTATTCCTCCTGAAAAGAGAATGTATTAATTAAAATAAAGCCCTATTGTATAAACAAGAAACCAGTAGATCGTTTGCGAAATGGTAACGATTTTACTATGAAAACATCTCTACATTTTCGTTCGCTTGGTATATTTAGCTAAAGATTCTACGGTGCTAGGTTATTCAGATGTACTAAGACTACTTGCTATGGTGCTAGGTTCTTCCATAGATGTACTAGGACCACTTGCTATTGTACTAGTAGATGCTGAATAGTGATCTACGGTTTGATACTGATCTATAAATTTAACTACAGCCTTTACTATGTGCTGAGATAACTCTTTGTCTTCACTATCAATATCAATATGATCCTCTATGATTTGTTCCACTTCAGCGCCATACCATATGGGCTCTCCAAAATAAGCTTTTAACAAACGGTTTATATAATAGCAATTAAGATACCGTAAGATATCAGTCTTCAGAGGATCATTAATTGATGCCAATTTAACATCTGGATCTCTAATTTGATCTCTAATCTGTTTACCACAATAAAACCCATTAATCTTATTTATAAACCTATAATGTGTGTCACTTTTTTCATCAGTATGGAGATCATTATAAAATCTTGTAAATAGCTTTCTTTTTAGTTCAAGCAATTTATGATACTTTATTCTGCATTTTCGAGGAGTGGTACCATAGTAACCTGATTGATCAATTCTTCAACTAAATCTCTTGCTCGTTGCAATGCAGTGATACTATTATTATCACTGCATAAAGGATTTGCTCCTGCTTTAAGCAAAATATACACTACCTCTGAATAATAATTGGGAAGATCTACTTCATAATGCTGACCAATAGCCAGATGTAATGAAGACATTTTTTTGCTTTTACTATTATCATAATCATACGATGTGATTACTTCTGCATTAACGTTAGCTCCATAATCTAATAATATTTTTATGCATTTTGGATCATGAGTCATAATAGCCAAATGTAGTGCTTGTACTATTCTTGTTGTAGTGATTATATTGCTTCCTCTGACAGCCAGTCCCTTTATTTCTTCGATAACTTCTAACTGAAAATTAATCTAAGCTCCAGCCTTGAAAAGTATTTCCACAGTTTTGAGATCACTGGATACCACAGCTGCAGATAAGGCTGTAGTTCTTCTCATATATGATTTTTTGTTATTAAAATCATAAAAATAATCTAAATTATATTCTGTCATTGGTACATGTATTTCTGCTTTATAATTAATATCAAGCGAAGGAGAGTCTTGAGTAATATTTCTCTACACTTTCTGAAAATCCTCCTTTGGCAGCCAGTACTAAAGCTTTCTATATATCTGTCTTCTCTGCTTTTGGAATTAGTAATTGTACTATTTCTGCGTGACCATATTCGGCTGCATCATGTAAAGCGGTATTGCCATTACATGCTCCATTTTTTAAAAGATACTCAGTCACCTCTATGTTACAATATGAAGCAGCATAACGTAGAGCACAATTTAAATTGTAATTATTAACTTCTTTATTTAATATAGCTTGTACAATCCCTAGATTACCACATTTAGCAGCATAGAATAAATCTTTTTCGTTTGCATTTAGATACTCAAATAAAATTTTTGTTATATTTGAACATCCTATTTGAGCTGCAAAATTTAATACATTTTTATCATACAAATTACTTAAATTATAGAAATGCCTTTGCCATTTATCATATCTTTGCAGTGATTTTTTATTTCATTAATTATCTTACTGATATCTAAATTTTCTTTTCTATTTAGTTTGCATAAAATTTCCTCTAAATTTTCATAAAACACAACATATTTCCTCTCTTTGATAAAAGCTTTGTTTAATCTGTGGTTTATTTCATAATTATCATCTTCTTTTCTTGTCAGTCTTTCTTGAATAAGATCCCTAATCCTATTATGAATTGTAACGTGTCTAGCATTTCCTAAATATGATACATTTATGTCTTCTTGCAGTAAAACTTCTACCGTTTTAATTTTGTTGCTGCAAGCAGCAAATATTAGAGCCTTTCCAATATTCTCATTATTAATATCACTATTGAGCAAAAGTTCTAATATTTCTGTACTTTCATCCATAGCTGCGTAATTTAGTACAGTAGCGCCTAATTCTAATTCTTCTAACACGTTAATGTTAGCTCCTATATCTAATAGAATTTTTACTATACTCACACAGTTGAATCGTACAGAGAGATATAATAACGTATAGTCTAAGTATCCAACTCTAAATGTATAATCTAAATCATAGTGATTTCTTTCCCAGTGTTTACATACTGTTGGGTTTACTTTTTGTAACCTTTCCTGAAGTTTTCTAATGATATTGTCTTTGTTTAAAGAGTGATCCTGATCTAGATTTTCTAATATCTGTTTCTAATCTGCAGAATACGTTAACATAATTCTCCACAATAAAATTGTATTAAACTTAGTATACTGATGATAACGTTACTTACAATGTTCAATCATTTACTATGTGATATTATATTAATAATGTGATAGTATGTTAATACTTTTTTAATAATTTTTGTAAAACGCATACCCAGAACGATTTGTATACACACAATCTCTCAAAAGAGCTCTTTTTAACTACGATTAAGTAGTATATAATTTTATTCATTGAATTTAAGATAATATCATGCTGGAAAAATTAATATCAGAAGCTGAGAAAGGAGGGGGTAATAAAAGGATTGATACGCAACATGCAAAAGGTAAACTCACTGCTAGGGAAAGATTAAGTGTATTATTAGATTTAGATTCATTTATAGAATATGATAAATTTGTTAAGCATAACGTAAATGATTTTGGTATGGAAAATATCAATTTTTTTGGTGATGGAGTAGTTACTGGACATGGTACTATTTTAGGCAGAAAAGTGTTTGTGTACGCACAAGACTTTACAGTTTTTGGTGGATCACTTGGTGCAGCACATGCAAAAAAAATATGCAAAGTGATTGACATGGCAATTAATACAAAAGTTCCAATAATTGGGCTAAATGATTCTGGAGGAGCAAGAATTCAAGAGGGTGTTAATGCCCTTGCAGGTTATGGAGAAGTTTTCAAGAGAAATGTTGACGCATCTGGTGTAATACCTCAAATATCTTTAATTATGGGACCATGTGCCGGTGGTGCTGTTTACTCACCTGCACTCACTGATTTTACTTTTATGGTAAAAAATAGCTCATATATGTTTATTACCGGTCCAGATGTTGTCAAAAAGGTTACTCATGAAGATGTAGATCATGAAACTCTTGGCGGAAGTAAAATTCATACAAGTAAGACAGGTGTAGCAGATTGTGCATTTAACAATGATGTTGAAATGTTATTGAAAGTACGTGAGTTTTTTAATTTTTTGCCATTAAATAATCAAGAATCGCCAAGATTTATACCTAGTAATGATCCAGTAGAATATCATGATGAATCTTTAAATACTTTGATTCCTGTTAATCCAAACACTCCTTATGATATGTATGAGCTTATTGAAAAAATATGTGATGAAAGAAAGTTTTTTGAATTAAAATCTGATTTTGCGCGCAATATAATAATTGGGTTTGGTAAAATTGGTGGTTATATAGTTGGTATAGTTGCAAATCAACCTATGCATCTTGCTGGATGTCTAGATATTGACTCTTCAAGAAAAGCTGCAAGATTTGTAAGATTTTGTGATGCATTTAATATTCCACTTATTACATTAATTGATGTTCCTGGGTTTTTGCCTGGCACACATCAAGAATATAATAACGTAATACAGCACGGAGCAAAATTACTTTATGCTTATGCTGAAGCAACGATACCAAAGATTAGCGTGATTACCAGGAAAGCATATGGTGGAGCGTATATTGTCATGAATTCTAAGAATTTAAATGGTGATATAAATTATGCATGGCCAACTGCTGAAATAGCTGTAATGGGTCCTGAAAGCGCTGTAGAAATTATATTTCGTCATAAGAATGATCAACAACAATTAATCAAAGAATATAAAGAAAAATTTGCTAATCCATTATTTGCTGCATCTTATGGTTACATTGATGATGTAATCACACCAAGCAAGAGTAGATATTTTATATATAAAGCTCTGGAAATATTAAAGAATAAGCAAATGGTCAAACCATGGAAAAAGCATGATAATTTGCCTTTATAGATTTGCTACATTTGCTTGAACGGTAAAATAATGTCAAAGTGAATTTAAGCTGAATTATGGAAGTTAATTTCCATGGAAAATAAGCCTTCTTCTGGTTTTTCTACTTTAATAACTGTTCGACAGTTAAGTGGTAAAGGATCGTTTACATATCCATGTCCTATGCCTGATATTGTAAATACTGGAAAATCAACGCTTTGAGCAAATCTTTTTTTTACAATTTCTGTTAAAGCACTATTGTCAGACTTGGTGAAGTCACCAAAAATTACTGCGTCTACTTTATCAAGAATATTGGCCTGTTTCATGTGATCCAAGCTTCGCTCCATCTCATATGGGTACACCCCTACGTCTTCTAAAAATAGAATTTTACTTTTTGCGTCTACCTGCCATGTAGTTCCTATACTATTTTCAACTAAAGTCATGTTTCCACCAATAATCTTAGATTTTAAACTCTGGCTTTTTAGTTGATTATTAATAAGCTTTAAATTATTCAATTTTATTGAATGCTGTGTACCAAGGATTAATGCAGTTAATTTATCAACAGAACCTTGATCAACCTTTTCATTTACTATCTGTTCCAGTGTAGTACCATGAATAGTCTGCCAATCAAATTTCATCTGTAAATAAAGATGTAGTACGGTGTTATCACTGTATCCTATAAAGATCTTTTTATTTTGAGCAATTTTCTTTTTTTGGCTATCAGGTAATTTTTCTAAATAAGGAATGAGACGTGAAGCACCTTTCCCACCCCTTATGCACCAGATTATTCGACTGTCATCAATTAGTGCATTAATTAAATCATCTGCTCTAAATTTATCAGAGTTGGAATAGAATAAATTATTATTGCTGTATATTTTTTCTGAAATGTGAGCTTTTAAATTCAGCTTTTCTATATATTTTTTTATAAGAATCAGATTTTGTTTTTTTCCTTTGGAAGAAGGAGCAATAATATCAACTTTATCTAATGCAGATATATCAACCCACATAACACACAAAAAGAATAAGACAATTGGATACATAAAATTACTTTACATTTTAATTTTCATAATAAATACTAAATAAAATTACTATTTTACTTATGTTATGGATGAGTTTGAGCAAATTATAGGGAAAATTGAGCAAGACATAAAAGAAAATAATGTTATATTATATATGAAGGGTACTTCAGATTTTCCACAATGTGGTTTCTCTAACGTTGTATCATCAATTTTGAAAAAATTAAATGTAAAGTTCAAATGTGTAAATGTGCTAGAGGATGATGTGGTACGTGAAGCCATAAAAAAATATTCTGATTGGCCAACAATTCCACAACTATACATCAAGCAGGAGTTTATTGGTGGTTGTGATATTGTTAAAGAAATGTACTTAAATGGTGAACTGCGAGCTTTATTACAGAAAGAAGGTATTGTTAGCTAAAAAAGTTTTAGCAAAAAACCGCGGTTATTCATTATTATTTATTAATTCCTTAGCAGAGAGGATGAGCTCGTTTCTTGTTAAGGTGTAGTTACTGTTTTCCCACTGTTTCTTTATTAATTGCAAGCTTCTGCCTAAATTTTTTCCTGGTTGATATCCTATATCTATTAAGTCATTGCCAGATAATGGAAATTGAGGTATGATAAATGTATTAGCAAAAGCAATATATTGTTCTATTGTATCTCTACTTTTAGATGATTCAACACCACACACTTTTATTAAATCACAATACAGTTCATTCCCAAATAAGGATATATATTGCTTTTGTTCTTGTTCTGAAAGTTCTAATTTTATATTGTGAGACATCAAGAATAACAACTTATTCTTTTGCTTACATGAGAAACGTAAAAATCCACTTATATATTCTCCAATATTGTAATCATTAGTTGTTCTAAGAAGCAGTGCTAATTTTACTAGTGCTTCAATATGAATTATAGAGCAAAGTTCTGAAGACAATATTGTACAATCTACTTCTTTTGGAATGATTTCATGTAATACACCAGATTTTTGCATGCTTTCTAGCGTAGGAGAGGGGTTGCTACATTGCAGTAATTTAAATATTTCCTCCCTTATTCTTTCACCAGAAAGACTGCGGATTGCATGCGAATATTTACTGCATACTTCCAATATTTTACTATCTAAATTACCAACACATATTTTTGCATGAAAACGGAATGCTCTGAGAATACGTAAGTAGTCTTCTTTAATTCTATTTTCTGCATTACCAACAAAGTTTAATCTACGTGCTTTTAAATCCTCAATACCACAGAAGTAATCATATATATTATTATATTTGTCTGCATACAATGCGTTAAATGTGAAATCACGCCGTGATGCATCTTCTTGCCAACTATCAGTAAATTTGACTTCTGCGTGTCTACCGTCACATTTAATGTCACGTCTTAATGTTGTAATTTCACAAGACTGGTTATTCAGTACTGCAGTTATGGTACCATGTTTTATTCCGGTTGGAAGGGCCTTTATATTGTAGCATTCTAATGCTTTTATAACTTGATCTGGCAATAAGGAAGTTGCTAAATCAACGTCGTGAATCTCTCGTCCTAAAATTGCATCTCTTACACATCCACCAACAAACCTTACTTTACCACCGAATTTTTCTATAGCAGTAATTATGAGGTTATCAAATTTTATCATGTAAATAATTATAGATAGACGTAATAGGGTCACTATGATGATAGCCTGCTTGTGCAAGTTCAGCATTACCTCCACAGCTTTTACCAATTATATTAGCTACCAGCTCTTTTGCACTCATTATACTGGTTAAGTCTTTACTGATTTTTACAATTAAAATGTTCTTGTTGTCTTCAGTAGTAGTATATACTATAACTGTATGCAATTCACGATTGCGTAAAATCAATTCCCTTATTATATCTGCTGGAATATCTACAAAAGCATTGCTCAAAAAGTTTATGCCATTGATTGTAGTGTGTTTAATGTTTTCTAGATTTACAACTCTTTTATGTAAGCTTTTTATTTTAGCTTCGAATTTTTTACGTTCTTGATTTAAAATAGTTAAGCGATTTATTATATCATTTACTGGCGCTTTCAAATGTTCTGCGATTTGTTTTAAAGTAGTTTCATTATTACGTATATAATTTATAGCTTCTTGTCCTGTAAAAGCCTCAATTCTCCTAACTCCAAATGCAATAGAACATTCTGTAACTATTTTAAACAGTCCTATTTCTCCTGTACGTTGTACATGTGTTCCACCACACAATTCTCTGCTACTACCAACATTCACAACTCTGACTTGATCACTATATTTTTCACCAAAAAGCGCTATAGCACCTTCATTTATTGCTTGGTCCATATTTTGGATTTTTGTAGATGTAGTATGGTTTGCTCTGATTAAATTATTGACTATATTTTCTATTAAGCATAACTGGTTATAATTTACTTGCGTACTATAACTAAAATCAAATCTTAATCTATCTGGTGCAACTAAGGAGCCTTTTTGAGTAACTTGATTACCTAGAACATTTCTTAAAGCAAAATGCAACAAATGTGTAGCTGTATGATTTCTACATAAATTCTCTCTTTTATCTTTATTAATACTTGCTACAACAACATCACCCTCATGGATTGATCCTGATTTGATAATGCATTGATGTAAATGTAAACCATTAACTTTGTGTGTATTTTCTACTATGGCTACATTATTATTTACAGCATTTAGAATAGTACCAGTATCCCCAAGTTGGCCACCAGATTCTGCATAAAAAGGAGTTTTATCAAGTATGATAATTACTTTATTTCCTACGTGTGCTGCGTTAATAATTTCATTTTCCATTGAAATAATATTTAATACTTTTGCATCGCCAATTTCATCATTCTCATAGCCAATAAATTTTGTATTACCAAATTTATCAGCAAAATTAAACCATAATTGGTCTACAGATTTTTCACCAGATCCAGACCATTTACTACGTGCTTTTTGCGTCTGCATTGCGTTGTTAAAACCTCTGTGATCAAAATTTATTTTTTTTTCTTTTAAGATATCCAATGTAATATCTATAGGAAATCCATATGTATCATATAATTTGAATGCTAATTCTCCAGATAAAGTATCACCTGGGTTCAGATCCGCAGTATATTTTTCTAACATATGTATACCTTTTGTCAGTGTATCTTTAAAGTTTTCCTCTTCTGCTTTTAAAGTAGTTTCTATGAGATTTTTTGCTCTCAATAATTCCGGATAGATATCCCCCATAAAAGCCGGACTAGTACTATCTATTAAAACTGGGAAAATCCGATGTAATATAGGATCATCATACCCAAGATAACGTACTGCTCTTCTAATCAATCTGCGTAATATGTAGTTTCTGCCTTCATTGCCAGGTAATACCCCCTCTGCAATGAGAAATGCAGCTGCACGCATATGATCTGCAATTATCCTATGTGCTACTTTACTTGTACAATATTTTTGAATGTGACTAATTATTGCAGTAAAAAAGTCTGTATCATAATTATCGTATACATTCTGTAGCACTGCGGTAATCCTTTCTAACCCCATCCCTGTATCAATGCATTTCTTTGGTAATGCATGCAAATTGCCTTCTGCATCTTTATCGAATTCCATAAAGACTAAATTCCAGATTTCTACGACTTTATCGTCACTGTTCAAATCTGTATCGTAAAATATTTCAGAGCATGGACCACAAGGGCCTGTATTACCCATACTCCAAAAGTTATCATCTGTTGCAATTCTAATAATTTTTTCATCTGCTAGGCCACTAATCTTACGCCATATTTCATATGCCTCATCGTCAGTATGGTAAACAGTGATAGATAATCTGTTTTTATCAAGTGATAATTCTTGGGTAATAAAATTCCATGCAAGTTCTATTGCAGTTTCCTTAAAATAATCACCAAAACTGAAATTACCTAACATTTCAAAAAATGTATGGTGACGACTTGTATAACCTACTGTTTCTAGATCATTGTGTTTACCACCTACTCTTAGACATTTTTGACTTGAAACAGCACGTTTCATATCAGTTTGTTGTTTGCCAGTAAATATATTTTTAAATTGCACCATTCCAGCATTTGTAAACATTAGTGTTGGATCATGCTCTGGAATTAACAGAGAAGATGAAACAAGCCGATGATTATTTTCTATAAAAAATTTTAAAAATTTTGCTCTGATTTCATTGAGTTTCATAATTTTATTTAATCTGGTTATTAATAATATGTTGCCAAACTTAGTTTATCAATAGATTCATTTTTACTACATTAGTTTATTTGGGATCCAAAAAACTATTAAGTTGGATAGCTTTTAAAACAAGAATTATTTTATTAAAAAGATACATTTTTACGCTTTTGCAATAATTTGCTGTTTCGCAAAAGATCTATTATTTTGTGTATTGTAGCATTATAATCTATCTTTATTTTTTCTATTAAGTTAAGGTTTGTGATGTATTCTCGATATGTTTCTTTGCTTGTGTAATAAGCATATCGATGATATCTTTAACTGGTTTTTCTCCATCAACCATACCTACACTTTGTCCAGCCATCAGAGAACCTGTTTCAATATCTCCCTCAATCACTGCCCTTCTTAATGCACCGGCCCAGAATTTTTCTATTTCAAGTTGCGCTTCAGTTTTGGATATTTTGTTGAGTTGGTATTGATTGATAATTTCTTTTTGGTGATTCATAAAATCATTGCTTGCTTTATTAGCAATAGCACGCACAGGAATGATAGGAAAGTC
>NZ_MJMG01000003.1 GCF_001752665.1 Wolbachia pipientis
TTAATGCAGGTGCTGATATAATTACTATACATATAGAAACTGAAGTACACATTGAATCTTTGATTAAAAAAATAAAATCATACAGGAATGTAAATAATAGAGAAAAAATGGTAAAAGTTGGAGTATCAATCGTACCTTCAACACATCCAAATGCATTGGAGTATATATTACACGAACTTGATATTGTTTTAATCATGTCAGTGAATCCTGGTTTTGGTGGACAAAGTTTCATTGATTCACAATTGCATAAGATATCTGTTGTGAAAAAAATGGTACAAGATCGTAATTTAAAAACGCAAATCTCAGTGGATGGCGGTATTAATCTTTCTAATGTATCAGAAATTATAAAAGCAGGTGCTGATATTTTAGTTGCAGGATCAGCAATATTTCAGGCTCAGAACATGAAAAAAGTCATAGATGATATAAAAAATTTTGGAATGCTAACATAGAGCATAATCTTTAAGATTAAAAAAGCATTTCTTATGTGTTCAGATTTAGGGTAACCATTTTTTCTGCCTAATCTGATGCAAGTATAGCTCTCTTTCCTCAATAGCCCGAAGATGATAAGATGTGGCTTTAGAAGGATTAGATACCAGCAGCATATAGTTACGGTTAAAATAAGAAAAATTTTATCAAAAAGATATATTTTTTACGCTTTTGCAATAATTTTCTGTGTTCCAGTACTTTTTGGTAAAAATATGCAGAATATTTGTTGTCAATGTACACCTATTCCCCGACTAATCTTTCTGCTTCATGATGTGCAATCAGCGCTTCAATAAATTCACCTAATTCACCCTCTTTCAATACATGTTCAAGTTTATGCGAAGTAAGATTAATCCTATGATCTGTTATTCTTGATTGTGGGAAATTATATGTTCTTATACGTTCAGACCGATCACCAGAACCTATTTGACTTTTCCTCAAATGTGACCTTTCCATTTCTTTTTTTTGTCTTTCAATTTCATATAATCTTGCTCTTAACACTTTTAAAGCTTTAGCCTTATTTTTATGTTGTGATTTTTCATCTTGTTGTATAACAACTATACCAGTTGGCAGATGTGTGATTCTAACTGCACTATCAGTAGTATTGACAGATTGCCCTCCTGGACCACTAGATCTATACACATCTATTCGTAAATCTTTCTCTTCTATCTTAAAATCTACTTCCTCTACTTCAGGTAATATTGCTACAGTTGCAGCAGACGTATGTAATCTTCCTGAAGATTCAGTTTCCGGCACTCTTTGTACTCTATGTACTCCTGATTCAAATTTCAATCGTGCAAATACATCTGTACCATGAATTGATGCAGAAGCTTCCTTATATCCTCCTATACCTGTATTAGAGATATTTAATGGTTCAAATTTCCAGTTTTTCTTTTCTGCGTATTTTTGATACATACGGTATAGATCTGCTGCAAATAATGCTGCTTCATTACCACCTGTACCTGCTCGAATTTCCAATATAACATTTTTTGAGTCATCTGCATCCTTTGGTAATAATGCCAATTTCAATTTGTCTTTTACCTGAGGTAACACTACTTTCTGTTTTTTTAAGAATTCTTCTCTTGCTAATTCTTTTATATCAGACTCGCTGTTTTCATCCTTAATTATTGCATCTAAATCTGCAACTTCTTGTTTTAAAGCATCGTATTCATTAATTATTTTTATTATAGGATTTAATTCAGAGTATTCTTTAGATAAATTAATAAACTCCTTTTGACTTAGGTGACTAGGATGCGCTAATTTTTTTTCTATAACGTCAAATTTTCTTTTTAAATCCTGTAAGTTACTCTCTGTTTCCATAAAATATAGCTTGAACCACTTTAAATAAGTAGTATAAAAACCTTTTAATATCAAGTAATATAATATGAAGCAAGACAATGGTTTTATCTTTGGAGCATCAGATATAAAGCTATTACCTAATGAATTAGCTCCAGAGGTTGCATTTGCTGGACGGTCTAATGTGGGCAAATCTAGCTTAATTAATGCATTAATTAACAGTAAAAAAGCTGCAAGAGTATCTTCTAACCCTGGTTGTACTAGGCAAATAAATTTTTATTCTGCATATAACCACAGGCTCAGACTTGTTGATTTGCCAGGATACGGTTATTCACGTGCAAGTAAAAAAGAGATCGTTAAATATTTAAATTTAGTAGAGCACTATCTCTTCTATAGAAGGAACCTAAAAAAAGTATTTGTATTAGTAGATGGGAAAGTTGGATTAAAAGAAATAGACAAAGACTTTATTTACTGGTTAACATGTAATCATATAAATTTTGATCTTATACTAACAAAAATAGATAAAATGAGCATACAACATTTACATGCAATTAGAGAAAGCTCTTGCAAGTGGATTAATAATCAAGCTCTGCTTATGCATGAGGTAAGCTCATATACAAGTTCAGGTATCAAAAACTTGAAAAATGCAATCTATAAGATTATATGAACAATCTAAAAAGTGGATTCTCATTTCAAGAGAAAAGCAAGATACTGCTTGAAGCACTTTCTAATATACCTAATTTTGTAAGTGAGACATTCGTCATAAAATATGGTGGCGTAGCAATGTCAGATGAAACACTATTAAATGCTTTTGTCCATAATATTGTTCTTTTAAAACAGCTAGGCATAAACCCTATAATTATACATGAAGGAGAGTATGAAATAAATGCAGCACTAAAAATGCTTGGCATAAATAACAAGTTCATCAATGATATGAGGCTTACAGATAAAGAAACAATGAATATCATAGAGATGGTGTTATGTGGATCAATTAATAAAAAAATAGTTCAATATATCAATGCTGCTGGAGGGTCAGCTATCGGACTATGTGGAAAGGATGGCAACCTCATGAAAGCAGAAAAAATAGCTACTACCTTAAAAGAAAATAAATTAAGTAACATTGAAAAAATTTTAGATATGGGGTTTATTGGCAAGCCTGTTGAAATTAATCCTGATATACTGTTTTTTCTAGAAGAATCCGATTTTATACCAGTAATCGCACCAGTAGGTTATGGAAAAAATGGAGAAACATATCATATTAATGCTGAAAGTGTTGTAGGTGCAATAGCAATTGCTGTTTCTGCATCTAAAGTAATAATTTTTAGCGAGGGAGATGAAGAAATAAATGAGATGAGTAATAGAAAGATATCTGTAAAAAATCTAAATACTGCAATCAATAATAAAGAAATTAAGGGAGAAAAATTGATTGAAACACTCATGACATGCACTAGGATGGTCGAAGAATGTTCTGGTATGGCACATATAGTGGACGGTACAATACCTAATGTTATTCTTGAGTTATTTACTGAAAATAACTCAAGTGTCTCAATCGTTAATGATCTATAAATATATCTACAATAGATTACACTGTCGACTGGAACGATTTGTTGATTGTGTACTTGCTGTTTTTTTTGTATTTTGCATCGATGTACTAGGAGTAGATTGCTGTGTTAAATCTCTTTCTTCACTAACTTCACTAAATCCACTGTCATTCAATTGACTAGCTAGTGAAGGTGGTGAAATGCTATTTTTAGATCCGAAAGTCAATTCATGTTTCTTTCCCACACATTTCATATGAGAACGCTCTATAAATTGAATAACGATAAAAAAAAAGGCAAGTTCCTCAATATTAAAGTCTATAGCGTATATACTGTCATTATTATTAAAGTCCACACCGTGTATCCTATGGAGATCAAGACAGGTACTGGAAGTTTTTAGATTGCTACTACCTACTTGAATAGCATTTAATGCATGCAAACCATCGAATGTACTATTGATAATATTTGCTTCATCTAGACTTAGGTATCGCAGTGAACCATCTGCAGTTTGTATCATTGGTACAAGAATGTCAAAACGTCTATCGATTTTGAATTTGGGTGTGAAGGAATATTGAACATTTTTATATAAACTAATATTTATCTTTGCGTTTTGATTAACATATTCAGTTAACCAACTTTCAAATATGTTTTGTAAGTAAAGAATATACTCTTTCTCTTCATCAGGGCAGTCAAAATTATTACGATCAATAATATTTAATCCTATAGCGTTAGCAGTGCGTAGTGTATAGCTTTCTATAAAATGAACATTACTAAAGATATCCTTTTTAATATATACTTTCATGTTATCTATCAATATCACCTTATCTCTCAATCTCACAATCATCTCGTCTTCTGAAAACTTTTTGTCTTCTGGAAACTCTTTATCATATCTCGCTATTATTTTCCATACTTCATATAAGAAGTCTTCTAAAAATTTCTTTTTGCTGTCATCACTGTCAAACTTAATACATGCAATATATTTTTCAGTATCTTTATAAGAAACTAATTTACCTATAAATTCACCTTTATCTTTACCTTCATCGAGTAAAATTACTTCAATCATAGAATGAGCTAAATGCCCTTCTAGGTTAGAGGTAACTTCTGGCCTAAGTAGTATTTTTGATTCAAGTTTTCTAGATTCTGTATTTTTCCTTATGTCTGTTTTACCGCAATTAAATGGAAAATATTTAAGGTTAAAAGACTGTGCTAGACTATCATTATTTTCATAGAGTTTGCTAAATCTTTCGGTCGTTGTTACCCCAATAGAATTTAAATAAGCGCCAGATTCCTCAATGGTCATGTCACTGTTAAAAGTATTAATAATATGTTTTCCAGTCGCTAGAAAATTACTATGCTTAATATTTAAATAAAGATTATTAACATTATATGCGCGTACCAACGCTTTCTCCGTTGTAATACTACAACGTTGACTTATAAGCTTTCTTATTTTATTTATTTCATCAGGAGTCTTCCTATATGGTTCCCAAAACAACATAGTTCTTTCTATTATCATGTTTACTCCCTTCCATCCTAATTCTTATATACATTAAAGTAAATTATCATTTTTGTCAATTTGATCTTTGCATATTTACTTTTTGACCTGTGGTATGTGCTGCTACATTAGGGTCATTAATACCTGATTGTGTGTCTGAACATTTCATTACATCAGCATCTCGCTGTTTTTTCTTTTGTTTCACAGATGATGGCATACCCTTGTTACTGTGCTCCCCTCTACCTTGATGTGATACTACCTGTTGTTCGCTACTAGAATCCTGCGTATCATAATGAGTAAGCTGTCTACAGTAAGGTTGTTGTTCTGCATATTGTGCATTAATAACACGATCTTTAATGCATACATCTTTAATAACTACATCTTTTGATACTGATAACTTATAATCTATTGATACCTTGTAACCTAATGAATGATTAAAAATTTTAAGTTCACTATGAACACTTTTATACGACATATTTGTAGATAACATGCTGTCCATTCTACTTGTTGTCTGTTGTAATAGTTTAACTGTGTTAATACTATTTGTTTTATTTTCTGGTTGCGATCTAAAAAGATCATTCTGTTTGTGATTTTTTTTAAGTATTATATTATACAATAATGTATACTCACTTGATCCTAACAGAACGTACTCAATGGTTTGTAATAGTAGTATTTGTAGTGTTCCAAGTCTCTTTGCAATTTGTATTCTTTCTTTATCAGATAGTTCATCATTCTCCAATATCTTTCTTAGTTCTTCTATCTCATGCCTTAATTTCTCAAGAAGTGACTGTTCCATGCGAAACTTCCTAAACAATAAAGCTAGCCAATTTTTTTTGTGCTTTTTTTTGCTAAAAATATACTGGATATAACAGCAAAACCCTTCCCATATGTCTTTACTCAAGCCACAAAAACCACTATCGAAAGTCGTAGCAAATAACTCTACATTAGAAAGTAAAACAGAAAACTCAGAGCTTTCTTCTAAGTCATTTGTCTTCTCTTCAAGTAGAACTGCAGCACATTCATCATATTGCGCAAACTCATTAGATTCGCTTTGAAGCTTATTTAATTTTTCTTGCCTAGTTAACTCTTCATGCTTGATTCTAGCATAAAATTCCCCACTATTACCATCACCATTTTTATAGAACATATCCAAGCTCTAAAAGCCATAAAATATTCATTGTACATTATAAAAAAAAACATTCAACCACATTTATAAAAAATTTAAATCTATTGCGAAAGCAAGGAAGAAAGTGTAAACAAGTAATTTTGTGTATATGAAATGGGTATAAGCTATAAAAAGCTCAAAAACAGGGCAAGAATATTCAAGCAATTAACAGCAGTAGGCATCAAAGAATTTAGTAGAAGAAATCAGTCCTGAGTGGGAGAAGGTTGAAAAGAATAAGAAAAATCATGGTAGAAGATCACATATTAGAAGATAAGGTTTTATGTTTATTATAGAACATATATAACACACGTGTTTCTTGGATATCTGACATGAATCTAATATATGTAGATTACTACAGAAAGTAGATTACTACAGAAAATAGAACCGTTATTAGCAAAGAAGATCAACATTACAAAAGATAGAACCAGATGGAAATCTTACAGAGCAACCTATACAACGTCCAAAGAATTGGAAGAAGAAAAAGAAGAGTTATTCTGGAAAAAAGAAAGTGCACACAGTAAAAACCGAGATTCTTATGGAAAGAAATGGAAAAAGTATCCAAGTCATATGCAGGAAGCACACATGACTTTCATATCAGGAAGCAAGAGAAGTTTTTACCTAAAAATAGTATAAAATATACAGATTCTGGATATCAAGGATGGTAAAAATTACAGAGTAAAGTTGTTATTCCTTATAAAAGGTATCGTAAGAAACCTTTAACACCAGAGCAGTAATAAAAGATTAGCATCATTAAGGATGAAATAAGATTAGGCAAATAAAGATTTTCAAAATTATGTCACATGTTTACCGTAATTTTCAGAAGAAACACAATATGAAATTCAATATCATTGCTGAACCTTCAATACTCTTTCTTATTCTTGCACTCATCTCATCCTTATTTCTTCTTCTGGCATTTCGCAATGGGTCTACTCTAGTGTATCTCTGTTATCATCCAAATGTCATAGAAAAGTGCAAAGATATTACGATAAACCTCTTTACAAAGAACGACACCTAATCGAGTGTTTTTTCAGTAAAATTAAGTACTTTAGACGTATTTTCTCTCATTTCGATAAAAAATATCCTCTTTCCTTGGTTTTATTGCTTTTACTTCTTCTATCCTTTGGCTTCGTTAAGTGTACACTACATAATAACAAAATAGCAGATCTTGTACGCTAAATCTTAATGAAAAAGGGGATTATTATTCTTTGTCCTATTCCTTTTACCCAATGTTTCGCCAATGCCCAAGGTTATATTAAACACATTCAAGAAAGGACAATTTTGTCAGTTAACTCTTTTTTATTAGATGAAATATTACCTACGCAGTAATATATAGGTCTTTTTTTATTACTCTCTATATATTACGTGGTGGTTGTATATTTATAAAATTAATTAGTGGTTCAACACTTTCTAAGTATCCAGCTGCTGATAGTGCATCAAAATGATATTCTATTTTCTCTTCAAAATTGAATCCTAATTTTTCACATAATTTTTGAAAATATTCTCTGATAATATCAAATAAATTTTTACCACCTACTTTATAATTTTTCAATTCTTTAGGAATAGCAAATGACAACTTGCCATCTGTATATGCTATATTTTTGTCATCTTTAGATTCAAGTGTAAATTTTATTGAACCATTCAATTGACATATTTCTATTTCTACTTCTCTTTTATTACGGATAGTGACGTTTTCGTTGCAAGTAACCGTTATATTAGCATGATTATTACAATCAATGTGTACTGTAGAATGAGAATTACACATGAGCCCGTATGTTTCACCAAAATAGCAGGCAAGTCTATTTTCACCATACANTTAATTCTTCTAGAATAGCATTATTGGGAACCTGTGCTCCAGCATATTCGAACATTTTTTTTAACACTTCTTTTACAAAAGAGCGATAATCCTTGTCTTCATCTTTCTCTTCTCGTAGCTTTTCTAATTCTTCTACTGTACTTGTACACTCAAAAACCTCTTCATTTTCTTGCAGCTCTTTTAATTCTTCTTTCTTATGTAATAGGTCATTATGTTGTTCATATAACTTAGTAATCAAATCTTTATTGATACTCTTGCCATTAATAAGCACATCCATCCTAGAAAGGTCTTTATACATACATTCACCAGAACGTACTTCATCATTACTAAGCTGAGCCTTTAATTTATCATAATTAAGCTCTTTCAACGCAGCTTTTAATGTAACCACTAAATTATCATTCATACTTGCCATAAAATTATATTCTCCGCTATGTTATTATATCACAAATTATTTATAATTCAATAATAAAGGTGGAACGTTATCCAGTATAAATAATAGAGTTCTTTCCAAATCTCATTTTCAGAGTTCATAAGACCTTTTGTGAAACAGAAAATTACTGCAAAAGCATAAAAATGCGTCTTCTTGATAAAATTTCTTTTTTTTAAGGCTATCCAACTTAACAGTTTTTTTGATCCCAGTAAATCTTCTGAGCATTAAAAGGTCTGTTGGTCATTTCCTCATCTCTATCTTGGATTTATATCAGCTCTTCAATGTACTGTCAATATTACATTGATGATAGAGTTATAGATCTAAGTTAGGTTTATATTTCTTCTTAATAAAATATAAAATGCTCCTTTTCCTCCATGTTTTTTTGCTGCTTGTTTGCAGGATAAGATCATGTGCTGGATTTTAGGGTTATTTAACCATGTATTAAAGCTGCTTTTTATAGTTTCTGTTTCATTGATTGTACTGCTATGTCCTGTTACAACTAATAAACACCTATTACACATTTGATAATTTTCAATAATGAAATCTATTAATTTATGGTAAGCATTATCGATACTATAATTATGCAAATCTAGCATAACATTTATGAAGTATTTATCCTTTAAATAATTTTGCGAAATATCATGTCTATGTTGTAGATTATTAGTATAGAGTTGTTTCTTTGGTAATTTTGTCTGATAATAAGTGTTAAAAGTAGTTTTTTTACACTCTATGCGTTTAACATTTTTTTGCCAATCTAATTTTTCATCAGACATATGGAATCATTAAAAAGTTTTTGATTATATGAAAAGCATACTTGTATATCTGCATTAGAAAACAAAAATAGACAGTATATAGAATTATTATCAAAAAATTTTTATGAGCAATATGCAGAAGAAATTAAGCAATAGAGTTCTTTCCAAACCATTGGCAATATAGTAAAATTGTTTTTATAGCGTATTTCGCAATGGGTCTACTGAAAAAATATACAGAGAAAATGTTTAGATCAGAATAGATTTGGTATACTTTTTAGTCCTTTTATTTATTAATCATCCAGTGAGAGAATTAAATTAAAACTTCTTTCCGTTGATTCAAGTTTCATATCCTTTGACTTATTTATAAAGTCGTCTTATAAAGCAATCCATATTTATAGCTAACCCAATAAAGATTTATTGAGCATCAGACAAGACAAAAAAAGCTAATGCAACAGATTTTAATATAAAAAGACAGTAAAAGAAGAACTGAAAATGAAAAACATTATATTTTCTATACCATAAAGATACACCAACTCTTCTTTTATCAGTGAACTATCGCTTCACTACTCTATTATGCAAATTAATTACTTAAATTTATTCCTCCACTAACCTTAATTTAATTGCAAATATTTGTGTTTTACCAGTTTTTTTATTGGTTTTGGTTTCAAGATCATAACTTAATCTTTGTCCTGGCCTGCCGTGTCTTGCTACTTTTAGTGTATTAATGTTGATTCCAGAGCGCGTAAATTCACTAGCATGTACAAATACCTCTTCTTTTTCTTCTTTATTGTCTGGTTCAATAAAACCAAAACCTCTTGCTACATCAAACCACTTTAAATTACCATATTCCATCTTATAACTCCTGGATATAAATTTTAATAAATGAGAAACTTTGAAATTGAATGCCACGCTAGTTTTAGAAAAGCACAACTTTATATTTCACAGTTGTCATTATTATTTTACATGATAATTATATCAAGTGCAATTAAATTTTGGATGAGCCTGCAACTGTCATTTCAGCAATTTTGATCGTTGGAGAATTATATTGCCCACAAAAGCTTAAATCATCTGCAATAGTGATATTACTCAACATATCTTTTAAATTACCAGCAATGGTAATTTCATGCACTGGATACGTTATTTCTCCATTTTCTATATAAAAACCAGATGCACCTTGACTATAATCACCATTAATTAAGTTAATACCAAAACCAAACACATCAGTGACAAAAATGCCCTTTGTGATATTTTGTATTAACTCTGCAAATGTAATATCACCGTTCTTAATATAAAAATTACTAGCTCCAGGTGTGATAGATGCATTGCTTGCTCTTATTGCATTACCAGTTGTGATTAAGTTTAAACGTTTCGCTGAAGATAGATCTAAAATCCAATTTTGTAAAATTCCATTGCACACGAGTATATTCTTTTTACTTACTATTCCTTCCCCATCGAATGGTCTTGATGCTATTCCTTTTGGCAACATTGGATTATCAATAATTGTAATTTGATCACTAAAAATGCTAGCATTTAAACTATTTTGCAAGAAAGAACTGTTACTTGCTACGTTATTACTATTGATAGCAGATGCAAAATTTTTAACAAGCTCTTTTGCTGCTCTCTTTTCTAGAACAACTGGCAATCTACTAGTTTCTATAGTACGTGCATTTAGCTGAGCAGCTGCCCTTTGCGCTGCTTCTGTTCCTATAATTTGCGGAGTCTTGAGATCATAAAAATTACACCCTATATCGTACTCATAACCAACTTTCATCTGGTCTTTTTCTCTAGCAATAACAGCAACTTCATTGGTAAAGATTGACTTGCTAAATGAGCCAATGAAACCTGTAGCTGTAGATAATGCTATATTGGTCAAAGTGTATGAAGCGGATGCTCCTTCAGAATTAATAATTTTATCATGTTTGAGAGCAGTATTTTCTGCAGTTTCAGTAATTTTAGTTAAATCATTTATAGTAATAATATTGCTATCTAAAATTGCTAAACCTGTTACAGATGGCAGATCTTGTGTGGCAAAATCAATATAAATATCCTCTGGTGCATTTTTTGCCATTTCAATCACTAAATTTATTACTTCATCAAGATTAGTTAAATCATTAGTAGATACATATGCAGATTTATTTTTGTTTGCTATGGCCCTAATGCCAATAGTGCAATTTTTTGATTGTGATACTTGCTCTATTTTCAGCAAACGTTGAGAAACTGAGATTTTATTAGTTTCGTGTATCACTACTTCTGCATATAAATTGCGCTTCTTGATTGATTGAGTAATATCTGCTGCAATGTTTAGTATATCCATTTATGAAAACTCCGCACCACTGATAATTTCAATTAAGTCTGTAGTAATTGCTGCTTGACGAGAACGGTTGTAAGATAATGAAAGCTTACCAAGCATCTCTTTTGTATTCCTATTTGCCGATTCCATAGTAACCATCCTTGCACTATTTTCACTTGTTGCATTTTCTAGTAAGGCAGAATAGATAGCGATTGCAGTATAATTTTGAACAAGGGATTTTAAAATAAACTCAGTGTCATTTGGCTCATATGCATAGAGATAATCCATAACATTAATTAATGATTTATCAATTAAAGACGAGTCACTATTCCATGGTTTAACTATTTCTAATGTTGATTTGTATACAAAAGTATTATAAAATTTATTATAAAAAATTTTTATTTTACTATATTTACTTAAATCCATACCATTAATAATACTATTGATGCGTTCTAGGGTAATATCTTTGCTTTTTTCTGTATGCAAGATATTAATACTAGAATCCAATTTATTCTTGCCAATATCAAAAGCTTTTGTACCTAAAAAAACAATATCTATACTTTTACTATTGAGTATAAAATTTTCTATATGTTGATGACTAAATTTAATAATAGAAGAGTTAAAATTACCACATAAGCCACGATCAGATGCTATAATAAATAGCAAATATAAATCATCATTTTTGACATTTAAGGTTTTTGCCTTAGAGAGGAAAGAGATAATATTATGTAATTTAGATATATACATCCTTAAGTATAATAACTTTTTTTGATTTTGTGATAGTTTAGTGGCAGAAATCATCTGCATTATTTTAGTAGTTTTCTGTACGGATTGAATATTCTTAATTCTTATGGATAACTCTTTCAAGTTTTTCATAGTACTATCATAACATTATGTAAATTAATTATAATATTATGCATAAATTTTGCGAAGAAAAATTTAAAGCGGCTTAGAGAAGGAGTGTAAAAAACAATTTCCAGAGGGGCTGTAGTGTCTCTGCCCATTGTACGGAAGTTTTATAATACATGTACATACGGTGCTATTTGTATGAGTGATGGTAGTATTGCTATTGTAGCTCTTGTTGTATGTGCTGTTCTTACTGGTGTATCATTATATTGTGCTGGTCCTAACACTATTTCTAATAGTGAAGTGAGTAACCTTTATGCTACGGCAAATGCACAACAGGGACAGCAGTCTAGAGCTTAGGATTTATTCTACAAGAATAAATCAAATGGTGTAGTAGTTTGCCCATTTTAATCTCATAGAGTTTTTTCCAAACCTCATTTCAGAGTTCATATCCAGCGATTAAATTAAATCTAATGCCAAATTGCTTTCGTCGATTTCGATATTTGTCAGCAAAAACGTTTTAACATTCCAATAGTGGACCCATTGCGAAATGTCAGAAGAAGAAATAAGGATGAGATGAGTGCAAGAATAAGAAAGAGAAGACCTATTGCGAAATTAATACTCAGAAGATTTTCTGGGGTCCAAGAAACTATTAAGTTGGATAGCCTTTAAAACAAGAGAAAAATTTTATCAAAAAGAGACATTTTTTACTCTTTTGAATAATTTTCTGTTTCGCAAAAGATCTAATGTAGACGATTGTGGCAAAACTGCGGAAATAGCTCAACACTAGCCTGCAAATGGTTGTTTTAGCTTTTGCTGTTTTACTTCTCAAAAGATTATGAACAGGTTCTAATACAGAAAACTATGCTTATAGGTATTGCATAAAAGGAGAGAGTTTCATGCACTAAAATCTGGAGTAATACCTCATATTACAAAGAAATAGACACTATATTAAGTAATGTTATACTAATGAAAATAAAGGAAAGAAGATTATATGATACTAACATTCTCAAAGTGGAAAGACTTATTAAATCAAATTGAATTAGATATAATAAAAGCACGAGATATTATACAAAATGTTGCTGAGATAACGTTATTACACGCTGCTAGAAATAGGCATTTAGGCTGCTCTAATAGCAGACAGAAAATGAAGAAAAGTGTATAACAAACTAGAAGTAGAAATAGCTTTACTTGAAAGTAAAGCTATTTCTGAAATTAAAACTATTGTTTCATTGCAAGGGTTAGAGAAGATCAAGCTAGATTATTTGGGCAAGAAGGGAATAATCAGATCTTATTTCCATAATCTAAAAAAAATAGAAAATGTGGAGGAAAAGAGGAAGCTAGGTGCAATTATTAATGCTTTTTATGATAAATTAACTGCTATAATACAAGAAAGAGCAAGTAGATTAAAAACAGAAGAAATAAATCTTAAATTACAAAATGAAACAGTGGATATCACACTACCTGTGAGACCAGAAAAAGTTGGAAAGATTCATTTGTTAACTAAGGTTATTAGCGAAATAAAGTTTATTTTTGCACATATGGGCTTTAAAATAGTTGACGGGCCTGATATAGAGGATGAATTTCATGTATTTGATGCTTTAAATACTCCAAGCCATCATCCTGCAAGAGAGACGCAGGATACATTTTATCTGACAGATAAAATGAATAATCAGAAAATGCTACTGCGTACTCACACTTCATCTGTACAAATTAGGATTATGGAAAAAGCAAAGCATTTTCCAATTAAAATAGTGGCACCAGGAAGGGTATACAGGAATGATTTTGATGCAACTCATACTCCTATGTTTCATCAAGTAGAAGGCCTATATGTTGATAAAAATGTAAATATGGGTCAATTGAAATTTACCATTCACTGCTTTCTTAAAAAATTTTTTGCAAGCAAAGATTTAAAAATACGTTTTCGCAATAGTTTTTTTCCATTTACTGAACCTTCTGCAGAAGTAGATATAAACTATAAGGGTAATAAATGGATAGAAGTACTTGGATGTGGTATCGTGCATCCTAATGTTTTTAAAAATGTTGGTATAGATAATACGCAGTATAGCGGTTTTGCATTTGGTATTGGTGTTGAAAGATTAGCAATGATAAAATATCAGATTGATGATTTAAGGAATTTCTATGATAATAAAATTAATTGGCTTAATCACTATAGTGTTCATTTTGCATCAAAATGAATAAAGTTCATACAGTAATTGTACTTGCTGCTGGTTATGGTAAGCGCATGAACTCAAATTTACCTAAAGTATTGCATAAAATAGGTAATTTCCCTATGTTAGAGCATGTGATTTTTAATGCAAAGCAATTAGCACCAGAAAATATCGTTATTGTAGTGAATCAATCTTTGAGAGAAAATCTAAGTAAACTTTCTGATATAGAATTGATTACGCAGGAATCAATACTTGGTACAGGTTATGCAGTACGCACTGCACTTCATAATCTTACAGAACTACGAGATTTGGACATAATTGTAGTGCAATATGGTGATACTCCATTAATAAAAAGCAGTACCATAATAGAAATGATTGATATCCTGCAAAATAAAGCTTTGGTTTGTCTTGGTTTTAAATCTCATAAGCCAGAATATGGCAGGTTAATTATTGAAAATGGTGCCTTAAAGGCAATTGTAGAAGCACAAAATGATACAGTAAAAAGAGAATATCTTGCGAATGCTGGGGTAATTGTAGCATATGCAAAGGAATTGCATAATCTAGTAAGGAAAATAGAGCGTAAACATGAATATCATCTAACTGATATAGTATCTATTGCAGCAACATGTGGTTTAGAAGTAGGGTATGTGGTCACCGATGAGGCAGAGGGAATAGGTATAAATAATAGAGATGATTTGATAAAAGCTGAAGTGTATTTTCAAGAGGATAAAAGAAAGCTCTTCACTGATTTAGGAGTCACACTTGTTTCTCCAAAAACTCTGTTTTTTTCACTTGATACACAAATTTTCAAAGATACTGTTGTAGATCCATATGTTTTTTTTGGCCCCGGAGTTACAGTTCAATCTGAGGTAAGAATATTATCGTTTTCTCATCTGGAGCATTGTGTCATTATGAAAGGTGCTACCATTGGCCCGTTTGCAAGGATAAGAAAAAATACAACAATTGACGATCATGCAATAGTAGGTAATTTTGTAGAGATAAAAAAGAGTAACATTCAGAGAAATGTTAAAATAAAACATTTAAGTTATATAGGAGATACTGAAATAGGGCATGGAAGTAATATAGGTGCAGGTACAATAGTTTGTAATTATGATGGCAAGAATAAACACAAGACACGCATAGGTAGAGATTGCTTTATTGGTGCTAATAGTTCATTGGTTGCACCGCTTAATATTCATGATAATTCTATGATTGCAGCAGGAAGCGTTATAGTGAAAGATGTTCCAAAAGAAAGCTTTGCTATTGCAAGAGAAAAACAGATTATTAAAGAAAATTTTAATAAACAACTTAAGGACAACAAAAACATTTAGAAAAAATCTTATTTTACGTTACTTTGATTTAATGCAAACCTTACCTTATTTGGTTAAGTCTTTACTTGTGCTAGCTGTAGCTGTTACATCTGTTAAGTGTGTACCTACATTATGTATTTCTTTTGCATTGGTATCAGCTTCTTAATCATTAGATCTTTTACGAAACAGAAAATTATGCAAAAGAGTAAAAAATGTCTCTTTTTGATAAAATTTTTCTTATTTTAAAGGTTATCCAACTTAATAGTTTTTTTTGGACCACAGAAATCTTCTAAGCATTAATTTCGTAAAAGGTCTATTATTAAATCCACCTTCAGAATTAGGAAGAGACACTATACCACCATCAGAACTCACTATATGAGATTGTTCTTCTGTCCTTTGATTTAACCCCTGGGGGGCACAATACTACATTCAGCAGATGTTACAGAGCAACCTATACAACGTCCAAAGAATTGGAAAAGAAAAAGAAGAGTTAAATCTATTGTGAATACGCCTAGCTGATAATTCTACCAAAAAATATACCTAAAAAGAGCAGTAACCCTATATAAGAATTGTTCTTAAACATTAACATACATTGAGCAGAGTTATCACAGTCGAATTTTTTATGCTGATAATATAGCATAATGCCTATAATACATAGTGCTATGTAAAAAATGTTATGCAGTGATGCTAAAATTCCTGCATATAACCACATCATAATAGATAATATATAAAATCTTTTTAGCCAGGTTTTTGTGTTATTACCAAAATATAATGCTGTTGACTTTATACCAATTCTAACATCATCATCTTTATCTTGATGTGCATATATAGTATCGTAACTAAGTGTCCAAAAAACACACCCTATATAAAATGAAAGGGATTCCATACTGATTTTATTTTGTATGGCAGAAGAACCCATTAATATTCCAATATTAAATGTTAATCCAAGAAATAATTGAGGCCACCATATGTAACGTTTTAATAATGGATAAATAATTACCATGAATACAGCAATTATTCCCAATATTACTGTAATTTTATTTGTTAATAAGAGTATTATAAATGCAATAGATAACAGTGATAAAAATAGAATTAAAGCCTGCTTTATGCTTAATATACCACTTGCTAATGGTCTACATTTTGTACGCTCAACATGCATATCTATTTCTTTATCAAATATATCATTAATGATACATCCAGCAGGTCTCATTAAAAATGTTCCTACACTAAACAGAATAAGGTAATAAAAAGTGTGCCAGTCTAAGCAAGAAGAAGCTAGTATTATGCCGCTTAAGCTTGGGAATAATAAAAGCCATAGCCCAGTAATGTTATTCAATCTCATCAATGTCAAATAAGAGGTAAAACGCATCAATCTTGTAATATTTGGTTGATGTTAATAAAATTGTTAAATGCTAAATCCGGCTTAAAAACTAATTCAGGTATAAAGCGTAAATTAACGTACTGTGATAGATATTTACGTATTAACCCTATAGATTGATTTATTTCGTTAATAATGGGATTAATATTATCACTTTCTCCATTTGCTGATGATAATACAATATACACGTTGGCCTTATTAAGGTCCTTACTTAATTTTACCGCGGATATCAGTACGCTTTTACTGAGAATATTATTTTTCATTAAGATCATAGATAGTGCTCTATGTAGTACTGATGCTACTTTTAAATTTCTAATTTCTTTCTTCATTATAATGTAGCTGTTTCTTCTATTAATTGGTAAGCTTCTAATATATCGTTAACTTTAATATCAGCTTTGCTCTCTATCAACATTCCACATTCAAAATTTGCTCCTACTTCTTTAACATCATCTTTGAATCTACGTAATGCTTTTAGCTTGCCTTTATTTAATAATTTATTGTTACGTATTATTTGAATCATGGAATCTCTTCGTATCACACCATTATTTACATAACATCCAATAACAGATCCAGCTTTAGATATACCAAATATCTGCCTTACAACAGCAGAGCCTATCTGAACCTCTCGAGTTACTGGCTTAAGCATATTAGTTAGATATGACTTCATATCATCAATAAGGTCGTATATTATATTGTAGCTATATATTTTTATACCTTTCTGTTTTGCTAAATCTTTTATTCTTGAATCTATTTTTATATTAAATGCCAAAATCACTGCGTGAGATGCTTCTGCAAGAAGTATGTCTGAATCTGTAATTCCCCCAACTGCTTTATGTAGTATATTTACTTTTATTTGATCTTTACCTAATTTATCAATTGAATTTGAAATTGCATTAATGGAGCCAGTAACATCACATTTTAGAATTACAGCCAGTTCTTCCATCTTTTTATCATTACTGAGGAACATATCTGGATTATTTTCCTCTAGATTTTCTTTTTTTCGTTTAACTAATTCCAGTCTATGTGCAACAATTTCACGTGCCTGTTTTTCAGACTGTACAACAACGAATTTGTCTCCAGCATATGGCATATCATTTAATCCAGTAATTTCAACAGGTGTAGATGGTAAAGCAGCTTTCTCACTTTTACCAAGGTGGTTTACCATGTTGCGCACTTTACCATACGTTGTTCCTGCTACTAACGTATCACCTATTTTTAATGTACCTTCTTCAACTATTAACGTTGCTGAAATCCCTTTGGCCTTATCTTTTCTAGCTTCTATTACCCACCCTAATGCGCGACAATCTACTATTGCTTGAAGATCCATTAATTCAGCAATGAGCAAAATTGCTTCTTCTAATTTGTCTAAATTAATTCTTTTTTTTGCTGATACTGGAATAACAATGACATCACCATCTAAATTGTCAGGAATTAGACCATGTTCAGGTAATTTATTAGTGATTTTTTCTACATCACCAGGCTGTGATTTATCAATTTTATTTATTGCTACGATTATAGGAACACCTGCTGCTTTTGCGTGGTTAATTGCTTCAGTTGTCTGGTCATTTATTCCATCATCTGCTGCTATTACAATTACAACAATATTAGTAATATTTGCACCACGAGCACGTATTTCAGTAAATGCTTGGTGTCCAGGGGTATCAATAAATGTAATTTTTTGTTGAGTTGCTGTTGTCATCTGATAAGCACCGATATGTTGCGTGATACCTCCAGCTTCACTTTTTGCAATATTAGATTGACGCAGTGCATCTAATAAAGAAGTTTTACCATGATTTACATGACCCATAAAAGTAACAACAGGTGATTTTTGTTCTTTTGATAACTCTCCTCTGTTATCTAAAGATAATAAATTTTTTTCTTTGCTGGTTTCGCTGACTCTCTTAGCTATATGACCAAACTTCTTCACTATTTTACACGCTATATCAGGATCAATTAAGTCGCCAATCATATAATTTTCTCCAATGTCTTCTTTTAACAGCTTTAATACATTTTTACTATTTTCTGCCATACGTATAGATAATTCCTTAATTGTAATATTATCTGGTACAATTACTTCTCTTGATATATTTTTCCCTTTGGTAAATTTTGATTTTTTATTTCTGATACCAAATTTTTGCCTAAAATTCTGTTCAACTCTTTCATCTATTGCTTGCTCAATAATTAATTTGGAATGTTTAGAATACACATCTTTACTTATTTTAGCAGATTTTTTTTTGCTATCTTCACTATTATCTTGTGAATGTTCTGGCACTTCTTCTTTTTCATCAACTGCTTCTACAGATTCCTCTACAAATTTTTCAGTTTCTTCTACAAAAGTATCTTTATCATTTTCTTCTGTTGTGTGACTTTTTAGTAGAGCAGCATTCTGAACAGCATGTATACGTGATATTTGTTCTTGTTCTGTGAGGGAGCTTAGATGGCTATGATCAATATTCTCCTCATCAAGCCTTTTTCTACGCTTTTTTACTATAGTAGTTCCGATAGTTGCACCTAGTACAGCACTAGCTAGCTTAAGTTTACCTGAACCTTGAAGAGTTAACCTTTTACTACTGATATCTTCGTCATTCATATTATTCCTAATTTTTTACGTGCTTCTATTATTATTGAATTAGCTAAACTTTTTAACTGTTCTAAACTAGCTTTTTGATCTGCAGAGGAAAGCATATTACAAAATTCATAGCTGGATAAATCTGCAATATCTGCTAAAGTTTTAGCTCCATGTTTTATTAAGGCAAATTTGTCATTTATTGATAATGGTAAATTGATTACATATTCATCCATACCTAAAGTTTTTAACTCTGCAATTTGTTTATCATTTTCTTCCTGAAGATATTTGTGTGCTCTATTGTGCAATTCATGTGCAATATCTTGACTGAAACCTTCTATAGAAGAAAGCTCTTTAATTGAAGCATTAGCTATATCCTCTACGCTTGAAAATCCCTCAGTCACTAGAAGTTGCCCCATCATTTCTTCTAAATTTAGCGCTTCAGCAAATAAAGCAGAACATTGAGTAAATTCTTTATTACGTCTTTCTGATTCTTGTGAAACACTTAATATTTCAGTTTTCCACCCAACAAGCTCTGAAGCTAATCTGATATTTTGGCCTTTTTTACCTATAGCAAGACTTAGCTGATCTTCAGGTACAATTAATTCTATATGCTTTTCATCTTCATCAATAATGACTTTAGATACTTCTGCAGGAGTAATTGCTCTTACAATAAATTGTCCCAGATCAGGAGAGTAGTGTATGACATCAATTTTTTCTCCATTTAACTCTTGTATTATCGATTTAATTCTATCTCCTCTAATGCCTACGCACGCTCCTACCGGATCGATATTTTTATCAGGAGAGAAAACAGCAATCTTTGACCTTGATCCGGCATCTCTCACTGTAGATTTAACGACTACCAACCCATCAGCAACTTCTGGTACTTCTTGCTTGAGCAACGCTTCTAAAAATCCTGGATGCGTACGAGACAAAATCACTTGCTTTCCATCATCAGAGCGCTTGACATTTTGTATATAAGTCTTGACTTTATCACCCTCACGAAATCTTTCATCACCTATTAAATTTCTTAGTGGAAGAAATGCATGCGTGCCGTTTATATCAAGCACAAGGTCTGGATACCCTACTTGCCTTATAATACCGTATCTAATTTCGCCTACTTTATCTTTAAAATCTGCATATTGTTTTTCTAGCTCTGCGTCTCTAATAACTTGTACAATTTTTTGCTGAGCAATTCTTGCTGATGTAAGGTCTGTATCGAGAGAGAGTAGTTCTTGTACAGTATCACCAATCTTTACTGTATCATTTGGATGCATCAATTTTGCTTGTGAGAGAGTGATAAACTCAATGTATGAGTTTAAGTCTGAATTATCTTCTACCACTTTTAATATTCTGTGAGCATGCACTCTTCCTGTATTTCTATCTATATTGATAATAATCTTACTCTTATCACCATATTTTTGGTGTGCTACAGCCCCTATAGCACTTTCTAGTGCTTTCATTATAACTTCAAAATCTAAACCTTTTTGCTCTGAAACTTCGATTGCAGTTTTGATGATATCAAAGTTTCCTAGTATATTACTTTTTTTATGTTTAGAAACACTTTTACTCATATTTAATTAATTCATTATTGTAGCTCTAGAAGCTAACTTAATTGTTAAGTGATTACCATTGAAAGTCAAGTTCTATATAATAAGCAATTAAGACTTAGTGAGTTTAAATGTATTGTAGTTAAACTGTATGCTTAACCACTGTAATTTGTCATATTAAACTCTTAAAATACATAGTTTGGCTATTAATATGTGGTGAAAATGTCAGGATATATATGTTACGAGTATTTTCATTACTTAGTTTGTTGTCAGAAAGATAAGTCAAAGTATAGTGATCAACTAGATATAATAAAAGCAGCATTTCTTGCTGGGGCTATATGCACAAAGAAGTTGCCCAACAGAAGAGATAATATACTACCTATTGAGTTAAGCGAGGAAAAGCGTGCATTACTAAGTCGAAAGAGGTAGTAGAGGAGGATGTAAAGGGTTTTTGTAATAAGCTGATTCCTGATAGGACTGTATGTGATAGAACGCACTTTATAAGATGGGTAAAGGATAATAATGATTTCACAAACTGGGTAAGCAGTAAGTATAAACTAGAATATGATTTAGTTGATCAATCAGATAAAGAGTTCTATGCAGAAGCAATGTATGAAGCTTTTTGTAAAATAAATGATAGATTAAACGATAGTGAAGACATTGATAAACTTAGCTTGGAACTTACAGAACACTATACCATTGATTTAGAATTATCTAATATAGTTACAGGAGTGTTTAAAAAGTGAGCATAAAGAGTATGTGAAAAAATTATTGATGATAGAACTGTATGCAATAGAACTCACTTTATAAAGTGGATAAAAGATAATAAAAAATTCAAAGACTGGTAGAAAGTCAGTATAAGCTAAAATATAATTTAATTAGAACCTGTTCATAATCTTTTGAGAAGTAAAACAGCAAAAGCTAAAACAACCATTTGCATGTTAGTGTTGAGCTGTTTCTCGCAGTTTTTCCACAATCGTCCAAAGGAGCATTCCACAACCCATCTTGTTGGCAGCAGAACAAAAGAATGCAGTTTCAATACAGTTGCACCAATCATCTCTTTTATCTTAGTTGCAAAATTCTCTCCCTGAGTCAACTACTAATCTCCAAAAGGTTTCCTCTTGCATCATTGCTATAGCACCGCTCCGATCAGTCTGTTGTCACGTAAATTGCATGTGTTGCGTATCTACTGCAATATGGTGCTTTACCTTTTTTATACCCTTTCTCTTTAGCAGTATCTCTGTTTTTGACACTTTGTGCATCAATTATGCAGAAGCTTGTTTTTTCTTTCCGATTATTGTTTCGTCGAACCTTGCCAACTATTTTTCTAGAATACTTTCTTTATTTGTGTTCTGTCCACTTCTTGAAGTAATCATAACAACACAACTTTGGAAATTCTTTCGGTAACATTCCCCATTGGCAACCACTTTTCAAAACATACAACACTCCACAAAATACATCCCACCTTCCTTGGTTTTGCCTTCTTTCAAGAATGATAATGTTATTCGTAAATTACAAAATTATTTAAATACGGCTTTCGCAGAAGAACATGAACAAAAAACAAAAAGGGAAATAACTGCGAGAGAAATATTCCAGGCTAATAATACTTATATTAATAGTTTAACTGAAGAAGATCTGAAACAATGTGATAAACGTGATAGAAATGTTTTATCTCTGCTTATAATAGCTAATAAAATATTAGATTTATCTTATCAAGACCTAGAAAAATTCGTATATATAATTACTAGTGAAGCTTTAAGTGCAAGAGATAAGAACGATTGCTGTGCATCGTATTATTTAGTTAGTATAAATCAATTGGATAACATTTTAGATAGAATAAAACTAACAACAGCTAAACTATTGATTCAGAAATTGACTGCACCAGCTCGATTTGATATGCAATATGGTACTATGCTTGTGAAGAGTGTTCATCAGACTATACTTATTAACAGTGCTTTACTGGTAAAATTGAATAGACTCACTGATTACTCTTTTTTTAATGATTGTTATAATGATAAATTGCTGCCTGCTCTGCATCGTGCAGTAACTTCTGGCAATGTACGGGAAGTTAAGCGTTTTATACAACATGATAAAGTAGATGTTAATGCTGTGGATCAGAAAGGAGAGACTGCGCTTTATAAGGCTGTAAAAGGCTGTAATATGTATACGTCAACCTGAGATTCTCAATGTAATTACAGAATTGTTGAATAACAGCACAGATGTTAATATTGCTTGTGATGTAAGACAAACCCCTCTATCTGGAATTCTTGGAATGGTAAAGTGTGCAGATACTAAGACAGATAAAAATATATGTTCACAAATAACACAGTTACTGCTTGCACGTGGTGCAGAGATTACTGATCATATTCTTACGCGATATTTGCTTAGTGAAGAGCATGTTGACATGCGTATTCTTGGTAAAGATGTAATTAGGTCTTTTATAAAACATTTAAGTAAGAAAATGAATGATAATGAAAAAGATATGTGTAAAATTGAGAAAGCTATTAAAGCGTATTTTAAATGGAAAAAACTCTTCTTTATTAGAAGCTTCAAATAAGGATATGTCTGAAACTGGTGAGAAAAGTATGGATGAATCAAAAGAAAAAATTTGTATATCTGGATCAGAAGAAGAATGTAGTAGTGCCCAGTCTGTTGTGTTGGAGGAAATATCTATTAATAAAGTGAATAATAATACTCAGCAGGGACAAAACAAATAGGCATGCTACCTGTTTTTGGTATTGAATTGGAATTTTATATTGAAAATACTGAAGAAAATTTCTTTCTTTCCAAGATTAAAGACGAGATAGGCTTGCTTGGATTTATTTGTGAAAAGGAAAAGTCCATACATCAATTTGAAATAAAAAGCGGGTGTTATACCAATGCTAATATTTTATGGGAGCATTTCAAAATAGTGAAGGAGATGCTTGTAGAAGTAGTAGAAAAGCAAGGAGGTAATGTCTTGTTTGAGGCTAAACCTTATTTAAATAGAGCAGGTAGTGCGTTAAATATACATATTAATTTATTGGACGATAACAACCAAAATCTATTTCGCTTATATAATAATTATTTAATTTATAGTATTGGTGGGCTATGTTCAATGTTGAAAAGACATATGTCATATTTTGTTCCAAATAACAATTCATATTTAAGGTTTAAATATCCAGATATAAACACTCCAACAACAGTCAGTTGGGGTGTAAATAATAGAACTGCTGCAATTAGAATTCCTAGTGATTTTACTAAATGTAGACTGGAACATCGTGTTCCTGGAGCAGATTGTGACCTAAAAGATGTGCTTGCAGCAATATATGAAGGTGTGGTTTTTGGTATTAAGAATAAGGTTTTACCTCCAAAAAGGGTATATGGAATTGCTTCTGATCCTCAATATAAAATGGAGAAATTAATATAAACGCAAAGCACTGGAATCTATTTACTAGAAGTGCGATGTGTGATATGTTTAGGTGCAGCATATTAAGGTTATAATGTATTTATCTAAATATTATCTTCCTACTTTGAAAGAAGCTCCAAGTGATGCTGGAATTATCTCTCATAAGTATTCCCTGCGTGCAGGTTTAATTAAGCAGGTAGTATCAGGTATTTATACATGGTTACCATTAGGTTTAAAAGTATTGCAAAATATTGAATACATAATTAGAGAGGAAATGGAGAAATCTGGTGCAATCGAGATTTTAATGCCTTGTATACAGCCGGCAAGCCTTTGGCAAGAGTCAGGACGTTATAATGATTATGGTGAAGAGATGTTGCGTATAAATGATAGAGGCCAACGTAATATGCTTTTTGGTCCCACTCATGAAGAAGTTGCAATAGATTTAATTAGAAATGTAGTAAAGAGTTATAAAAGTTTGCCGTTGTATTTATATCAAATTCAGTGGAAATTTCGTGATGAACTGAGACCACGTTTTGGTGTGATGAGGGGTAGAGAGTTTTTAATGAAGGATGCATATAGTTTTGATATAGATTACGAAAATGCAATAAATTCATATAATTTAATGTATAAGACTTACATAAAGATTTTTAAACGTATAGGCTTAACACCAATTGGTGTGAGGGCAGACACTGGTCCAATAGGAGGAAATTTAAGCCATGAATTTCATATATTAGCAAATACTGGAGAAAGCACTTTATATTATGATAATGAATTTGTAAAATTACTTGAAGATGAGGAAATAGAAAGCTTAAGGCATATATATGCAGTTGCAGATGATATGTATAACATTGAATCCTGTCCTATATCTCAGGAGAGATTGAAAATTAGCAAAGGAATTGAAGTTGGACATATTTTTTATTTTGGTGATAAATACTCACAGCCAATGAAAGCGAATATTACTCTAAAAAGTGGAGAAAATGTCAATATACATATGGGTTCATATGGTGTAGGGGTATCTAGGCTTGTTGGAGCAATAATAGAAGTTTTTCATGATAGCAAAGGAATTATATGGCCAGAGGCAGTGGCGCCTTTTAAAATCGGGTTAATAAATTTACATCATAGAACAGAAAAGTGTACAAAAATTGCAAATGAATTGTATAAAGCTTTTGGTGGAAATACAGTGCTTTATGATGATCTGGAAGAAAGTACAGGCATAAAATTTGCCAGAATGGATTTAATAGGGT
>NZ_MJMG01000004.1 GCF_001752665.1 Wolbachia pipientis
CTCTGTTGTTGAGAGCTCTTCGCCCTCACACCGGATTTGAGGGAGAGTTCGTCCGCTTCAATTAGTATACAATACATACAGTCTACACTTTACAGCGAAACAGCCATTTCGGACAGTTTCACTCCAAACATTACCGATTATTTACTCGCCTATGATCACCTCGTTTACAATCCAATTTGCATTCGCATGTTATCATTTTCTCCTCAAACTTCTTCAGTTCCCAATCTCATTATCACAGCAAAATATAAGATCAAAATTAGGCTGAATTAACCATTATACTGTATTCTACCTATATAGTAATTATTTATGCAGTTATGTACGTACATATACATGTTATTTAGAGCTTATTTGAACAGAAGGCACTGCATCACGTGCCGTAGATTTGATAAATATCTCCTTAAAATTTTTATGTGCTATAGATTCATTAGTAGATACAAATAGAGTTCCTATTTGACATCCACTGGCTCCCATTTCTAGATAACTTACTATCATTTCACCTCTTCCTATTCCCCCTGCAACGAAAATAGGTATCTGTTCATTATGAAAATAAGGTAGGATCTCTTGTGCCAGTACAGAAGTACTGACTGGTCCGATATGTCCTCCCGCTTCCATTCCTTCTATTATTAATGCATCCACTTCCATTTTAACCAGTCTTTTTGCAAGACTGAGAGACGGAGCAAAGCATAAAACTTTTATACCTGCGTTTTTTATAGTTTGTATGATAGATTTTTTCGGTAAACCACCAGCAAGCACTACATGACTTACATCTGTTTTGATGCATACTTCCACTAATGCATCTAACTGTGGATGCATAACTATAAGATTTACACCAAACGGATTACTTGTAAGTATTTGTGTTCCTATAATCTCCTTCTTTAACAACTCTGGAGACATTGCACCACATGCAATCACACCGAAGCCACCGACATTTGAAATAGCTGAAACCAAATTTCTTTCTGAAACCCAGCTCATTGCACCACCCATTATTGAAAATTTACTACCAAGAAAATCACTTCCTTTTTTCCATAAATCGTCAAGTTTTTCCATTATAATAATATTACGTACATTAAGGGTATAAGAATACACAAAAAGACGCAAGTAATTGCATATAAAATAATATATATTGGCTTAAAGTGAATTACCTGCCAGTTCTTAAGTCTTTATCTGGCTTATTAGCTTTGCATCAATATCTGTTAAAAATTTATCATAAACATCTGTGCTTAATACTCAATATGATAACACAGGGGTTGCAACATAAATTAAGTACAGAAGAATATAGAGAATTAAGTAGTGGTTTTAATACAAAAAATCATAGATTTAAAGTACGAGCTAATAACGGACAAGATATTATCAATACAACATTATGATATTTAGCTTCTCAGGGGAGGTTGTTTAAAAAATAACGTGCCTTACAGCACTATTTAATGCAGATATTAATACTAAAGTGATGTTTAATAAACCTATTGCGGAAGCAAGGAAGAAAGTGTAAACAAGTAGTTTTGTGTATATGAAATGGGCATAAGTTATAAAAAGCTCAAAAACATGGCAAGAATATTCAAGCAATTAACAGGAGTAGGCATCAAAGAATTTAGTAGAAGAAGTCAGTCCTGAGTGGGAGAAGGTTAAGAAAAGTCATGGAAGAAGATCACATATTAGAAGGTAAGGTTTATAGAACATATATAACACACGTGTTTCTTGGATATCTGACATGAATCTAATATATGTAGATTACTACAGAAAATTATTAGCAAAGAAGATCAACATTACAAAAAATAGAACCAGATGGAAATCTTAGCAGATGTTACAGAGCAACCTATACAACCTCCAAAGAATTGAAAGAAGAAAAAGAAGAGTTATTATGGAAAAAAGAAAGCGTACACAGTAAAAACTGAGATTCTTATGGAAAGAAATGGAAAAAGTATCCAAGTCATATGTAGTAAGCACACATGACTTTCGTATCAGGAAGCAAGAGAAGTTTTTACCTAAAAATAGTATAAAGCATGCAGATTCTGGATATCAAGGATGGCAAGAGTTACAGAGTAAAGTTATTATTCCTTATAAAAGGTATCGTAAGAAACCTTTAACACCAGATAAGTGGGTGCAATTGAGATTATAATATTGTAAAGTAGATTATATTTCCGTTACAATCTACTCTAACTCAAAGTAAAATTATCTTTGTTTCAAAGCGTGAGTTTCTGTAAATGAAAGGATATTTCAATTCTATGATTTACTTACTGATCTTAATATATATATATATATCAGTTTTTAGTTATAATCACCAAGATTCTTCATTCAATACGATAACTGATAGAGAAACTACAAATTTATGTGGTGTATTTGGTGCATATTGTGCAGATATACTAGTACAGCTTTTAGGGCTTAGTAGTGTAATAATATCTACTACTGTAGTATATTTATTAATTGTGAAGCCTTCTCACAGGAGACTAAAGACCTTATACCTAACTTTCATTAATTTAGGTATATGTGCTATGTTACCTAAGCTTTTTTTTACTGCAAGATACAGATATGGAGGAATAATAGGTAATATGCTAACTAAGCATATCGCTATATTTGTAGGAATAGCAGTGTTGGGTTTCTTAGGATTAATTGGCTTAAAGAGAGTAAGTTATTTCCTTTGTAAAACACTATTTTTTAAATTAACTTCTGACAACCATTTGTCATCTATGCAAAATTTTAATAAATCCAATTTTAAGCATGTTGACACAAAACAACGTAAACCAGAGCGTAAGCAAGCTCTTTCACAAAAATCTTCAAATAATTTCAAGTTTCCTGATATGAATTTACTGTGTAAAGGACGAGAATCATCACAAAAGAGAAAATTTAATGAAACTGAATCCAGTCAAACTTTAGAATTATTAGAAAAAGTTTTACGTGATTTTGGAATTCATGGACAAATTGTTAATGTTTGTTATGGGCCAGTGGTTACTTTATATAAGCTTGAACCGCAAGCTGGTACAAAATCTGCACGAGTAATAGGTTTAGCTGATGATATTGCACGTTCAATGAGTGCGTTATCAGCGCGTATTTCAATAATAAGGGGTCAAAATGCTATAGGTATAGAATTACCTAATAATTCAAGAGAAACAGTGATGTTACGTGATATACTTGAATCTTCTGAATATCAAAATTCAAATTTACTGCTCCCAATTGCACTTGGTAAGGATATCAGTGGACAACCTGTTGTTGCGGATTTAACAAAGATGCCACATTTGCTAGTTGCAGGTACAACAGGCTCTGGTAAATCTGTTGCGATCAATATAATGGTTCTTTCATTAATATATAAATTGGATCCCACCGAATGTAAAATGATAATGATAGATCCTAAAATGTTAGAACTTTCAGTTTATAATTCTATACCGCATCTAATTTCTCCAGTAGTTACAGAGCCTAAAAAGGCAATTACTGCACTTAAATGGATAGTAAAAGAGATGGAAAATCGTTATCGTATGATGTCTTATTTAAATGTACGTAATATAATAAACTATAATCAAAGGATTGTAGAAGCTATAGGCAAGGGTGTAGAATTACAGCGTGTCGTGCAGATAGGGTTTAATTCTACAACAGGTAAGCCTGTATTTGAAAAAATATCCATAAAGATGGAAACCTTTCCTTATATTGTAGTAATAGTTGATGAAATGGCAGATCTTATGTTAGTTGCAGGTAAGGAAATAGAATGTTCTATCCAGCGCTTAGCTCAAATGGCACGTGCTGCAGGAATACATATTATAATGGCTACGCAACGTCCTTCCGTTGATGTTATCACTGGCGTGATAAAAGCAAATTTTCCAACTAGAATTAGTTTTGCTGTTACTTCTAAGATAGATAGCCGTACGATACTTGGTGAACAAGGTGCTGAACAATTGTTGGGCATGGGTGATATGCTCTATATGGTTTCTGGTGGGAAAATAGTAAGAGTTCATGGTCCTTTTGTGAGCGATGATGAGGTGCAGAATATAGTGCATCATCTTAAATTACAAGGAGAACCAAATTATATAGAAGGGATCACTAAAGAAGATGAAGAAAGTAGTACTTCAAATATAGATAGTGAAGTTAACAGCGAAGAAAATGATTTATATAACAAAGCGATTTCTATCATTCAAAGAGATAAAAAAGTTTCGACGAGTTACATTCAACGACAATTGAGAATAGGTTATAATAGAGCTGCAAATATTATTGAGAGAATGGAAAAGGAAGGAATCATCACTCTACCAAATCATGTTGGAAAGAGAGAGATATTGATTGAGAAATAACACTAGAGTTCTTTTCAACCCGTTGACGATATAGGAAAATCGTTGCTCTATGAGTCATAGAATGAGAAGATTTTGATGAAATGGGGAGCAGTCAATCAATAGATCTTTACAGAAAATTAAGCCTATTGCGAAAGCAAGGAAGAAAGTGTAAACAAGTAATTTTGTGTATATGAAATGGGCATAAGCTATAAAAAGCTCAAAAACAGGGCAAGAATATTCAAGCAATTAACAGGAGTAGGCATCAAAGAATTTAGTAGAAGAAGCCAGTCCTGAGTAGGGGAAGGTTGAAAAGAATAAGAACCTGTACGCGATCTAAAAGAGAAGGTAAGAAAAGAATATAAGTCCAAGCGATGTAAGTAAAGAGCAGTTCGCAATCATGTTGCCAGAGCTTGAATCTTGTCGAAAGAAGACAAAACCAAGGAATGTGGGATGTATTTTTTGTGGAGTGTTGTATGTTTTGAAAAGTGGTTGCCAATGGGGAATGTTACCGAAAGAATTTCCAAAGTTGTTATGATTACTTCAAGAAGTGGACAGGACACAAATAGAGAAAATCTTTTGGAGATTAGTAGTTGACCCAGGGAGAGAATTTTGCAACTAAGATAAAAGAGATGATTGGTGCAATTGTTGAGACTGCATTCTTTTGTTCTGCTGCCAACAAGATGGGTTGTGGAACGCTCCTTTGGACGATTGTGGAAAAACTGCGAGAGAACAGCTCAACACTAGCCTGCACATGGTTGTTTTAGCTTTTGCTCTTTTACTTCTCAAAAGATTATGAACAGGTTCTAACTCATCCTTCAGTGTCTTTTCCAGAGTCTCTTTAATACAAAAAATACTTGCTATTGCTGAGTTATTTACTCCTTTGATACTTTTCAGTTCATGAAAATCAGCACTTATTACTCTCCTTATATTACTAAAAAGACCTATCAATCTTTCTGCAATAGCTCTGCTATTAACTTTACGATATGTTGACCAACTCCAGTATCCAATAATGATCTACCTCTACTCGATATAACTCGAGTCTCCAATTTTTTCCTTCTTTTACTCCCATTTTTTGTGTTATTATTCTAGTTCTTGCCCTTTTCATGGATAGTCATATTACTTATTGCAGTAGAAGAAACACATGTTTCTAAAGATGTGCTCACACCTACGCTTTTTCCATTGGGAGTATTTTTCTTACTTAAATGATTTTCAAGTATATCAATAATTTCTGTATGTCCTGCTTCTTTAGCTAGATCCAATGCGGTCTTACCGTCTTTATTACGTATTTCAGGATCTGCTTTTTTATATAGTAAAAGCCTTGTAATGTTTTGGTGCCCTATACCCACAGCAATATGAAGAGGTGTAGATTCATCAGCATTTTTCTTCTGATTAGGACTTACTCCTTTTTCTAAGAAAAAATTAACCATATGTTTATTATGTTCATTATGAATAGAGTGATCACCATTTTTCTTATTAGGATTTGCTCCTTTGTCTAAGAAAAAATTAACCATAAATTCATTTTCGCTAGCTACCGCCAGATGAAGAGGTGTATCTCCTCCATAGTCCTGCTGATCAAGCTCTGCTTCATTGTCTAGTAAAAGCTCAGCAACACGTGTGGTGTTCCTCTTTGCAGGTAGAATACTAAAGTGAAGAGGCATACGACCGTATTTATCTTGCTCATGAACACTTGCGTTGTTGGCCAATAAAAGCTCGACTATTTCTTCAGCATTTTGTAATACAGCTACATGAAGTGGTGTATGTCCACAGCTCTTCTGATTAATATCTGCTCCGTTTTTTATTGTCAACTTAATGAGGTCCATACGCTGCGTCTTTACAGCTGCATACAGAGCAGTATATTGGTCAGATGGAACTGAAGAATCCTCTTGCTGTTTGGATAAGTGATTGTTTAATAACAATACTTTGTTAAGTAGAGTAAGATTCTTATTTAAGTAATGCCTAGGAGACCAACCACAAGGACCTATTCTATCTAATCCTTTTGAAGTAATTTTTTCACTAAAACTACGCAACCCTCCG
>NZ_MJMG01000005.1:0-84469 GCF_001752665.1 Wolbachia pipientis
TTTTATTGTTTATTGTTATCATTTTTGTTTCCCTGAAGAAAAGCATGCAACTTAGTAAAGAATCCGCCGAGGCAAAATCCAAAATAATCGGGCTCGCTGCAGATTATCTTGGCAATATGATGAGCGTGAAGCTTTTTGCAGCCAGAACTTTTGAACAAAGTCGTTTTTTCAAATTACAAAAGCCTTTTGTTGATATAGCTGAAAAAGTAGGTTTTTACAATATTTGGTTGTATGGATTTCTAAGCATACTCACATCACTTTATGCGCTAGCTTTCTTAAGTGCATTAATTTTTGGGTATCAAAAAGGTGTTATAAGTCCTGGTGATTTTGCATTTGTTATTATGACCAATTTCAACATCATTAATATTCTATACCAATTCTCTCATACGCTAAGGGATGATTTTATGGTTAACTGGGGTGCAGTAGATCAAGCAATAGCATTGCTAGAGATAAGCGAGGTTACGCATTCGGATAAACTAAACGCCATAGCTTTGAATTGCACAAACGGCAAAATCGCCTTCGACAACGTTANATTTCATTACAAAGNCACNGNGCCTCTTTTNCAGAATNAATCTATCGAAATTCAAGCNGGTCAGAAAGTTGGTCTTGTAGGCTATTCAGGTAGTGGGAAATCTACATTCGTAAATTTGATACTTAGGCTTTATGATGTAATAGATGGTGCTATTTTGATTGATGGACAGAGTATCAGGGACGTTACTCAAGATAGTTTGCGAGAAAATATCGCCATGATCCCCCAAGATCCATCGCTATTTCATAGAAGNTTGATGGAAAATATCCGTTATGGTCGCATNGATGCAACTGATGAGGAAGTAATTGATGCTGCTAAAAAAGCACATGCCCATGNGTTTATAGAGAAGTTGCNACAAGGATATAATTCGCTGGTTGGTGAGCGAGGTNTAAAACTTTCTGGTGGACAAAGACAGCGTATTGCTATTGCGCGTGCCATTTTNAAAAACGCACCAATTCTTATTCTTGATGAGGCCACCAGCCAACTTGATTCTGTTACGGAAAGCCTGATCCAAGAATCCTTATGGGAGTTGATGCAAAACAAAACCACAATCGTCATCGCCCATCGCTTATCGACTCTGCTGCATATGGACCGCATCCTTGTTTTTGACAAAGGCAAGATTATAGAAGATGGTACCCATGATGAGTTGCTAGCCAAAGCTGGACTTTACAAAAGTTTGTGGGATGCCCAAGTTGGTGGCTTTTTGGGCGATGAAAGAATGGAGGATAAGGCATGAAATCTTCAGTAGACTTNNNNTGTTGATGGTTTTCATGATGAAAATGTTGGTAAATTAGTAAAAGGTGAGAAGAATTGCCTGATACCATGTACTCCTCAAGGAGCTTTATATTTAATTAAAACAATAGAGCAGAGTATTGCTGGTAAAGATGCAGTAGTAATCGGTAGGTCAAATATAGTTGGTAAACCTATGTTTCATTTATTATTACAAGAAAATTGTACAGTGACTATACTGCATTCAAGAAGTAAAGATTTAGCTTATTATTGTTCTAATGCAGATATAGTAGTAGCAGCTGTTGGAAAAGCACATTTTGTGCAATCAGGTTGGATAAAAAATGGCGCAATAGTAATTGATGTTGGTATAAATAGTAGAGAAGGAGATACTAGGTTAGTAGGTGATGTTGATTTCGAAGCAGTTAAAACAAAAGCAAGTGCCATTACTCCAGTGCCAGGAGGTGTTGGCCCGATGACTATTGCATTTCTTATGGCTAATACTATTATTGCGGCTTGTTTACAGAATGGAATTGATTCCTATAACAAGATATCCTCTGTAAAACTATAAGTATTGCTTGGAAAAGCACTTAATCTTAAAATACATCTTATTTCTTTAAAATCTCTAATTCAACCTAATCCACTATAGAATATGTTTCTTGCGAAATTAAAGAGTCTACTGCAATATCTTTTGCCCTAAAATGCGTATCTCCCATTCAAGTTTAATATTAAATTTATCTTTCACCAGTTCTTGCACTTTATTTCCTAGATTTTCTAAATCAGACGCAGTTGCATTATTGTAGTTTAACAAGAAGTTACAGTGTTGCTCAGAGAGTTGTGCTCCTCCCAAACATAATCCGCGACATCCTGCTGCGTCTATTAATTCCCACGCTTTATAAGTTTTTGGATTTTTAAAAATGCATCCAGCAGTTTTTCCAATAGTTGGCTGACTTCTACTTTTCTCATTAATAATTTTTCCCATTTTGGCATTTATCAATGCAGATTCTAATTGCGTGCCTTTAAATTCTGCTTCAACAAATATCCATTTTCCTTTTAAACTATGTTTCCGATACATATATCCCATTTCTTTGTTGGAAAACGTGTGCAGGTTACCGTCCTCTAGGTCAACTGCTTTAATAGATTGTACGATGCTTGCAACATTGTTACCATATGCACCTGCATTCATTTCNNNNAATTATTTTCATGGGATCGCCAGAGTTTGCTGTGCGACCTCTGAAATTATTATTAGCTTCATTTCATGAAGTAGTAGCAGTTTATACTAAAGCTCCAAAACCTGCAAAACGTGGGAAGCAATTAATGGAAACACCTATACATTCTATTGTTAAGAGAAATAACATACCAGTGTATAATACGGCTTCTTTCAAGCTTCCAGAAGAGGATGACAAATTTAGAAATTTGATGCCTGATGTTGCAGTTGTTGTTGCATACGGTATCATGCTTCCACAAAAAATTCTTAATATTCCTAAATATGGATGTATAAATATTCATCCCTCATTGTTACCTAGGTGGCGTGGTGCTGCGCCTATACAACATACAATTTTATCTGGTGATTCGGAAACGGGGATAAGTATTATGCAGATGGATGAAGGCTTAGACTCAGGTCCTGTGTTAAAACAATTAAAAACTCCCATTACAGAATATGATAATTATAAGACACTACATGATAAATTATCTGAAATTGGCAGTCACTTATTATTAGAAGTGCTAGATGAAATTAAAAATCTTTCTCCTACAAATCAAGATGATAATAATACATGTTATGCTCATAAAATAGAAGATTACAAAATTTATATATATGATGCTTGTGAAGTTGCCTATAGAAAAGTCAAGGCATTTTTTCCCAAAGCATTCATCGCAATAGATAATAAACGTATCAGGATACTTGATGCTGATCTACAACTACATAAACCATTGCATTTGAACTTTGGACTTGTAATTAATGAAAATATGCATATATCTTTTGAGGGTGGTATTTTAATTCCTAGAGTTGTGCAAATGGAAGGCAGAAATCCATGCAGTATTGAAGATTTTATTCGTGGTCTTAAAATAAATATAAAAGGAAAGCTTCTAGATTAAGTATTTTTAATATATAATTTCAATAGTTTTGAAGTTTATTATGAATTTTGTTATTGCAACTTTCTATCACTTTGTTGATCTTTCTAATTATTATGATATGAAAGTGGATATAAAGACTACATGTGATAATATGGGATTAAAGGGCACTATACTTCTTGCAGAAGAGGGCATTAATGCTACCATATCCGGTACAAGATATGCAATTAATAAGATATTTGATTTCTTGCGTTCTGATCATAGACTTAAAAATTTAATGTGGAAAGAAAGCTATGCAACATATCAGCCATTTAGCAAAATGAAAGTCAAATTAAAAATGGAAATTGTAAATTTTGGGGTGGAAGGTTTGGATGTTTCTGCAAAAGGTGAATATGTAGAACCTGAATATTGGGATGATTTTATTTCCCAACCTGATGTGATAGTAATCGATACACGTAATGAGTACGAAGTCAAGTTAGGTAAATTCCAGAATGCTATAAATCCCCACACTCAATGTTTCCGTAATTTTCCACGATGGGCAGAATCTTTTTCTGGTAACACAGATAGTAGAGTAGCTATGTATTGTACTGGTGGTATTAGATGTGAAAAGTCTACAGCATATATGAAAAGCCTGGGATTTAAAAACGTTTACCACTTGAAAGGCGGTATACTTTCTTATCTTGAGAAGAATAAAAATAAAAATGATAAATGGAAAGGTACATGTTTTATTTTCGATGATAGAGTTGGAGTTGACTACTTACTTGCTCCAAGTCAGGAAATAAAGTGTATATATTGCTTATCACAAGTGTCTACGGATGAACTGAAATCAGTGCCACGAGGACAAGTAGTCTGCTTTAACTGTAAAGATGAGCGGGAAAAGGGTCTCGAACCCTCGACCTCAACCTTGGCAAGGTTGCGCTCTACCAACTGAGCTACTCCCGCATCTATTTTATTATATGTAAGTGTTATAATTTGTAAATCCTTGTTACTAAAAAAAGCGTACGGATTTTAAAAAACGTAGTATACTTAAGTTTATTTTACACAAAAGTTATGGAAATATTTTTGTATAAAGGCGACTTACCGGATAGCTTACTATTCGATAACGTTAATGCTATAGCTGTTGATACAGAAGCAATGGGGTTATTACATAATAGAGGAAGAGATAGGTTGTGTTTAGTACAATTATCTACTGGTGATGGTAATGCTTATTTAGTGCAATTAAAGAATAACTATCAACAAGCTGTAAACTTGAAAAGGATATTACAAAATGAGAATGTCACTAAGATATTTCACTTTGCACGCTTTGATATGAGTATAATATATTATTATCTTGAAGTTTTGACAGTGCCATGTTATTGTACAAAAATAGCTTCGCGTTTAGTACGTACTTATACAGACAATCATAGCTTACAGGGGTTATGTTCTGAATTACTAAATACTAAATTGAATAAACAACAGCAGTGTTCCGATTGGGGTAACGAAGATTTGACGGAAAGGCAAAAAAGGTACGCTGCATCTGACGTTCTATATTTACATGAAATAAAAAAGAAACTGGATTTTATGTTGGAACGTGAAAATAGAAAAGGATTGGCTCAGGAATGTTTTAAGTTTTTACCTACCCGTATTAAATTAGACTTAATGGGGTGGGAAGATGTAGATATATTTAATTATCAGATATAAAGTTTCAACGTAGTGAAAAAAGTTTCAGTTATTGGATCTACAGGCAGCATTGGAAAAAAGGCTGTAGATTTATTATTACATAACAGGGAAGAATATAAAGTGATAGCATTAAGTGCTTATTCAAATTTTGCATTATTAACTCATCAAGCAAAACTATTGGATGCAGAATATGTAGTGATTTCTAATAAAGAATTTTATAAAAATTTAAAAGAAGAGTTATTAGGCACCAACATTAAAATAGAAGCTGATTTAATAAATATTGCTGCTATTCCTGTAGAGCTTTTAATAGTTGCAGTGGTGGGTATTGCTGGACTAGAGCCAGTTATTCATGCAATAGAAAATGGTACTAAAACTATAGCATTGGCAAATAAAGAAAGTATTGTATGCGGAGGAAAGCTGCTGTTTAAAAAAGCTAAAGAAAATGGTACACAAATTATTCCTATTGACTCTGAGCATAGTGCAATTTTTCAGATTTTAGAGAATAATGGACAATGTATAGAAAAAATTATACTTACTGCTTCTGGTGGACCGTTTTTAAACTATAGTAATGAACAACTTAAGAATGCTACAATCAATAAAGCACTTACTCATCCAACTTGGAATATGGGGAAAAAAATTTCAATCGATAGCGCGACAATGATGAATAAAGCATTGGAAGTAATAGAGGCACACAATTTATTTGACATTAACCCAAATAAAATTGAAGTAATAGTTCATCCTGAATCAGTAATACATGGCATTGCTGTTTATCCAGACGGTACAAATTTTGCTTTGATGGCACTGCCTGATATGACGCTTCCAATTTCATATGCTATGTCTTGGCCGCAAAGGTCAGCTTTGAGCTGTAAATTGGATTTAGCAAAACAAAATACATTAACTTTTCAGGCAGTGGATCATGAACGGTTTCCTGCTGTGAATCTAAGTATTAAAGTGCTAAATTCACACTCGCCTGATGTATATAGCATAGTGTTAAATGCTGCTAATGAAGTGGCTGTAAATGCGTTTTTAACATTGCAAATAGAATTTCTAGAAATAATAGAAGTAATAAATTTAGCCATAGAAAACTTTAGTAACTACACACATATTAGCTCATTGTCTGATATAATTTACATTGATCGTGAAAGCCGTGCTATTACTCAAGAGTTTATTGATAATAAGACATGCAATCAGAAGTCTTTGAGCATGTAAGACAGTATGACCGTGATCATTTTGTTTGCTCATTATTTATTTCAAAAAGTATAAGGCATTATTATTTGACGCTCTATGCGTTTAATATTGAAATTAATAATATAATTTATAATTACAGTGAAGCAATGGTAGCTCTTGTACGTCTTAAGTGGTGGCGTGAGAAAATAGATATGATCTACAGTAATAAAATTGTAAACAATAACGGAATAATATCAGAACTTGCCAACCTTATACATATTACAGCTTTACCAAAATCTTTGATCGATCGTTATCTAGATGGATATGAACAAATGGTCTGTCATTGTACTGGTAGAAATGTAGAGAAATTTGCAGAACAAACTACAGTAAACTTAATAAAAATGCTTTTTACCATAGTAAATTATCGCAATGACCAATTGGCATATCATTGTGGAAGTGCATGGCACCTCATGACTAGCTTACGCAATGCTAAAGAAATTTCTAAATTAGATAAAGAAGAAATTATTGAAAAATCAGTGTATCATGTCAAACAAACAGAAGAGTTAATCAAAACAGCTCCAAGAGAAATAGTAAAAATAGCACTACAAGTAAAACTTGCAGATTTATATTTAAAACATAAAAACTTTAATAGCGAAATAAATCTGATTATGCAAATTAAAATGTTATTTTACTACATTTTTTGGCCTAAGCTGCTATAACTACTCAGCAAATGCATCTTCCCATGTTCCTTGAGTTGCTGCACGGCTATATTCTGTAACTTTATTTTCAAAAAAGTTTGTATGTTCTACACCATTTAATATCTCATCCAACCATGGCAGTGGATTATCAATAACATTGTATATTGGATTAAGACCTAATTGAGCCAGCCTTCTATTTGCTATATATCTTATGTATTGCTTAACCTCATCTGCAGACAAACCTTCTACAGCACCAAACTCAAATGCAAGTTTTATAAACTCGTCTTCTAGTCCAACAATAACTTGACATGCAGTATACAATTCCTTCTTGAATTCGTTATCCCAAATTTCGTTGTTTTCATTAATAAACGTATTAAACAACATAATAATTGAATTAGTATGTAATGTTTCATCACGTGCAGACCATGCAATTATTTGCCCCATTCCTTTCATTTTACCAAAACGTTGAAAATTCAGTAAAATTGCAAATGATGCAAATAACTGTAATCCTTCTGTAAAAGCACCAAAAACAGCAAGAGTTTTTGCTATATGTTTCTTATTGTGTTTCTTACTTTCTTCAAATTCTAGCATATACTCATATTTTTTTCTCATACTATCATATTTTAAAAATGCCTCATATTCACTCTCTGGCATGCCAATTGTATCTAAAAGATAAGAATAGGCTGCAATATGTATTGTTTCCATATTAGAAAAACTTGCAAGCATCATACATATTTCTGTTGGTTTAAATATGTTTGCATAATGTTTCATATAGCAATTATTCACCTCTATATCAGCTTGAGTGAAAAACCTAAAAATTTGAGTTAGTAAATTTTTTTCCTCTCTTGAGAGCTTGGTTTTCCAATCTTTCACATCGTCAGCAAGAGGAACTTCTTCAGGTATCCAATGTATCCGTTGCTGTTGTAACCATGCATCATATGCCCAAGGATAATTAAAAGGCTTATATATAGGAGCTGATTCTAATAATGACATTATATTTTAGCTATTATGAATTTTATTTTAGATGATACTGTAAATTAGTCAAGTTGACAAAGAAATTAAAAAATGTCTTACTAAATATTATTGTTATTGTTGTATGCGCGCATTTATATTTTTTGCTTTGCTGTTATTACTTGTAGGTAAGTTTACTACTTCAACAGGTTGTGGTAATACTATATATAATCATGGAGTACCACAAGTTAGTCTTGAGTTATCAGAGCAAATAAAAATAGATGACAATAAGGAAAAAGTAATATACCTCTTAGGATCTCCTACATTATCTAATAAAAATGTATGGTATTATGTTTCGTACAAAATCAAACAAGCAAATTTCTTGGGCAGGAGAAAATATAGTAGCAGGTCTATACAAATTTCATTTGACCCTGATGATAATGTGATAGAAGTAAAAAAAATTAATATGTCAGAGAGGCGTTTAGTTGACATAAATATAGATTAGGTTGCTTGGCTTATACTGGGTTACATGAGCTATGATATTATCTTGTACTTTATATAAACTAGGGGAATGAAGAGTATGTGTAATCTTATTAAAGCTGCAGAGCAAGTATACAATAGTTATTTATTGTTCTATAAGTTAAGTGCATTGCGTGTTAGCACTGGAAAGTCATTGCAAGAAGTACTGTCTGATGCAATACAAAATAAGGAGCAGCATGTAGAATTTGAAGTATGTGGTCAGCATTACAAAGTTGAAATTACTTCGGATGGTCAGCTTAAGGTTTTAGGAGAATACGCCAAGCCAAAAGTAAAAGATATACTGGAGTATGCTGATAATGACATTATAGATTTATTGGCTAACAGCGAAGTCTTCCTTGTCAATGGCCAAAATAATAACTGGGCATTTACCATTCAGATCGATGATGAAGTCCGTAAAAAGAAATTACAAATTGGTGGGCCTGGTAAGAGAATCCCATTTAGTATACGTTTTGCTAACTTTTACAGAGTTATAAAGTTATTAGAGGATGAAAGTATTCCACTGCAAGAGAAATTAAGATTAGCAAATAATATAGCTACTGGTTCAGGTAAAACATATGATATAGCATTGCTCAAACTCTTGGCATATCTTGCAGACGTTCCGTGTATTACTGTAGTGCCAAATGATACTCTGAAGGAACAATCGCATAATTTTTACAAAGAGTTTTTACCAGATACGGTTGTTGATATATTTGTTAAACCTTTGTATAAAAAAGCAATATTTATCTTAGATGATTTCTTCAGTAGAAAAGAGCCTGTCAGTAAAGATGTTTTTAAAAGAGAGTGCATTGATGATACTGCGGAGTATAGATATATCCATAGTAATAGAAGTTACCCTACTATAACGTTTGATGAAGCATTTAATACTTATTGGAATACGCTACGTAGCATGGAAAATTTGGCACTAATTTGTATAGATGAGGCTCCGTTATTGAAACAAAATCCTATATTAATGGCACGAGCTATTGAAATATCATGTGATAAGCCAATTGCGCTTTTTAGTGCCACTCCAGATAAATTACTTAATGAAGAATTCAGAATAAAGGAACAAGTTCTGCTTTCTCCAAAGGAAAGAGCAGAACTTGGAATAGGAAAACTACCTGTGGTTCATTATCATAAGACAAAATTCAGAGGTACTTCGGAGATGGCTGCAGCTAGGAGTAGGTATGATCTGTTATTTTGTGTTCCAGAAAGAGCATACATAGATAAATTAGAACGTACGCATATAAAACTTGACAACTGGAAAAGTGCTGTTGAGCAATTTAAACAAGAAAGGAAACTAAATAAAAAAACTTTGGATGAACTGTTCATAGAGTGTGTAAGCAAATCATTAGATAGCCAGGCCTATAAAGTGAATCTTATAGCAAGTAAAGACACACGTACAGGTAATATTGTTGACTCTGTTCTTGATAATCGTAAGTCTCAAGAGAGAAAGGAAAAGCGTACAAGGTCCTTTACAGATGCTATTAAGACACTTGGATTAGATTTACAAGATAACGAAATAGAATCATTAATTGATAAAAATTTAAATACTGAAGTTGGAAACAATTTATTATCATCAATTAAATTACATATTATAATTGATTCATTAAATGAATATACAAAGAGTAATGCAGAAGTTACAGAAGAAAAGCTAAAAGAATTTATTGAGCACAGATATGGTATTGTTAATTCTTTTAGCTTTAAGTTAAATACAGAATTGGCAAGTGCTATATTTAGATTAAGTCAAATTGGTTCTAAGTATAAAGCATCTATAAGTCGTAATTATCCTGGAGACAAAGAGTTACATAACTATATTTTTCAAGAGTATCCTCAAATAAAGGAATTTTGTGAACAAAACACAGTCATTTCTAACTTTGACAAGGAAATAACAATTCATAAATTTAGATCTAGCGAAAGCTGCAGCGATATCGGTTGTAATCATCAGAATATGCTTAACTTTATTAAGGCCGGTTTTGTACCTAGCGTTATTTCTAAAGATTTAGCAATAGGAATTGATGCCTTAAGACTTGATAGTGCTGCAGCATTGGCAAAAGGTACATCAAGCATATTACATCCGATGTTTTTGATCCAATTAATTGGAAGGATTGGCAGAGATGTAAATAGAAAAGGAAAGTGTTTTTTTGATCTATTTACAACTGATTCGAGTTACTTTGAAGTTCAAGATATAACGCAGCTCTCAGGAGAAGAATTGTGTGTTAGACTTGAAAAAGCTAATCAAAAATATATGGATGATAAGAATGCGATTATAGAAATGAGATCTGGGTCACTTTGGAATAATATAAAAAATCGTTATATCATAAATGAGGCATATCATAGACTCATGTTACCTAGCAAGCTACGTGATAAGCCACGCTTTGACTTAATTCAAGATTTTGTTAAGGAAGAATTCAAAAGTATAAATATCCAATATGGTTTTAACAAAAAGGATTGTATCGAAATTTTTACTCAAGTTCTACAACGTGTTAGTGATGATCTAAATAGAATATTACAAATGCCTGTTAATGCCCGTACGTGTGTTATTTTTTTGGGTCTTCTTTATGATGACAATAGCAACCAAATAGCAGACCTTAAAAAGTTAATGCAAGATATGCGTAATGCCGTTAAATCATTAAATTCTAAAGGAAGCCGTATTGTAGAATATTCTGATAATCTATCGTTAGAAAATTTTGCTCAATATGTAATGAATGTACAACCTGTAAATTGGGATGATATTGCAGGTCACAATCCAGATTCTAACGTTCCTATATTTATAAACAAAATATGTAGGGAAAATGGTGTCCCTCAAATTATAAGAGTTGCTCCTAAAAAGACAGATGCCAAAAAGCAGTCTAAATATCTAATAGTTGCTTCTCCATTGATAGCAGTTGGGATTTATGCTACAGTGACTTTATTAACAGAGTTAAAAATTAACCCTATAATTGCTGTGAGCATTTTTGCTATAACATCGATAATTGCAGTTATTTTATATCGCTATATCGCAAAAGATTGTGAAGCTCAAGAAGTTCAAAGTAAAATCATGGATAACGTAATTGACAGTATTGATTTATCATATACGGTTGGCATATAATAAAAACAATTATTAATGTTTGAGGTATATAACAATGTATAATAAACTTTTTGAAAAAAGAAATATTCTGCCTTTTGCTGGTCTTATAATGAGTGTGCTTGCTATGGGATGTGCTATATATTCGGCTGTATATTTGAGATATAATCTACTACCCGTTAAGTTGGTTTCTTTAGGATCTTCACCAGCACTACTTGGTATAATAGTAATAGTATCTCTTATAGCTTTTATTAGCAAGATATATGAGAATTATAGTCATGTGGTTTTAGTTGATAACTTGGCTAATGATTTGAAGGAAACTATGAAAAAAGGTAAAATTTCACAGACGGGTGACGGATGTTTTATGTTAAATCTCTCATTTGGTGATTATAAAGCATTAAAAGGTAATAGTGTTCAGTATAAGCACTCTGGGGGCAATGACAATTGTGGCTATTATCATGCAAGAAGTACAATAGAAGGGGCAGTAAAATGGCAGTATCAAGAACGCTAAACTCTTCTATAATAGAGAGTGTTACACAAAAGTTAATAAGTATGTAAAGAAGGTTGCAACTTTTTTGCAGTATCAAGTGCTAGTATAAGTAAATGTTATACTTGTGCTAGCAAATTTAAAACTATATGTCTTGCTGTTTATTTATAAAGCTATCCCATATTATCAGTCCCGATTCATTCATTACCAGATGAATGTTTTGTACGATTGTTTCAACAAGATGAGCTATTTTATTAGGGTTTTCAAATTTAGATAGCACATAGTGTGATAAGCTTCTATTATCTTCAGGTCTGCCAATGCCGAATCTTATACGCCAATAATCATTACCTATAAAACTATCTATAGATTTTATACCGTTATGTCCTGCAGAACTACCACCCTTTTTCACTTTAATTTTACCAATGGGTAAATCAGCGTCGTCATGTATTACAATAATATTATTATGTAGTATCTTATAGAAATTAGAGATTTTTGCTACAGGAATACCAGAATTATTCATAAATGAATAGGGTTTGAGCAATAGAACCTTGTGACTATGAATCATACCTGAAGCAATCAAGTAATCGGATTTCTTAGAAAAATTTTGAAATCCCCAATATTTACTAATTTCATTAACCACTGTAAACCCAACATTGTGATAAGTTACCTCATACTGGCTACCAGGATTACCTAATCCAACTATTAAATACACTATTACTATTCTGCTTTATCCTGTTGCTCATCAGAAGTAGAAGAGATTGTGACAATAGTAAAATTTTCTTCGTGATTGGCAAGTTTGATCCCTTCTGGTAATTTTATATCATTAATATGTATGGATTGACCTATCATCTTGCCAGACAAATCAATATCTATATTTTGTGGTATTTTATCAGGGTAGCACTTAACAGTAATAAATCGACATAAAATATTTAATACTCCACCTAATTTTATACCAGGGGCTTTACTTTCATTTACAAATGAAAGCGGTATATCTACTTTAATCTCGCTATTTTTATCTACATATTGAAAATCAACATGTTGCACAGTATCTTTAACTACGTGCCATTGAATGTCACGAATAACAGCATATTCTCTGTTACCTAATATATTGAGTTCTATAAGATGCTCAGAAGATTTATGTTGTTTCATAAATTCTTTAAGAGATAATGTTAAATTCATATTGGTATGACCTTTCCCATATATCACTGCTGGAATACAACCTTTGTCTCTTAATGTACGCATTGCTTTTGTTTTAGTTACGTTACGTAATTCTGCATTGATAACCATACTCTACTTCTCCATTGCTAATTAGTTTAATATAACATAGACCTTGTAGCAAAAAAAGTACTATCATCACTTACTTGCTAATAGGAGCAGAAATAAATATCGAAGAGTATGTACCAACTAAGATGCCAAAAAAGATTATTAGGCTAAAATCTCTTACCGTATCTTTACAGATTAATATCAATGGAATAGCTGCAAGCAGCGTTGTGCCAGACGTTAACAGGGTACGAGATAATGTAGCATTGATACTCTTATCAATTATTTCACTGATTTGTTTACCTGTATTGCTTTTAATATATTCTCTTATTCGATCGTATATTACGACTGAATCATTAATTGAATAACCAATAACAGTCAGAAGAGCTGCTATTGATGAAATATTAAATTCTATACCTATAAGGCTAATAAAACCTACAGTCAAAACCACATCATGAATTAAAGCCATAGTCCCGCCCAAAGCACATTGCCAATTAAATCTAATATAAATATAAAAAAATATACCGATAATTGCAGTTCCTATGGCACCAATACCTTCGAAAATTTGTGTTGAGCCTATTTGTGGACCAACATAATCTATTTTGTTATAAACAATCAATTCTTTTTCTAGTATAGTTTTTATCCTTTTAACCGAATCTATATTTCCTTCGTCTTTAAAGCGCATAACCAAACTACCACTTGCTTTCAAACTTTGTACTATAAAACCGTTTTGTTTTAAAGTATTCAAGATAGAGCTATCCTTATCAGATGATTCTATTTCTACTAGAATGCCACCAGTAAAATCTATGCCTAGATTAACACCATGTAATACAACAATAAGTATTGAAAGTATAGTGATGACAATACTTATAAATAAGGTAAGCTTTCTGTACTTGCTGAATTTTATATCAAAATTATCTAAAATTAACTTAAGCATTACATAGCGATTATATGATATATGCGGGAGTGATGAGACTTGAACTCACGACCTCATGCGTGACAGGCATGCGCTCTAACCAACTGAGCTACACCCCCCTCTTTACCTTTAAAAGTCAATTTTGAGATTAATAAACATGTCGCTATTTGTCAATAAATTTGTTTGCTTTACGTTGTTTTCTCCGTTACCATATATGATTTAACATCGCACATGGCTGTACAAATAGTCCCGTAAGGGTTATGCCATGGAAGATAAACTATTTGGAGGAAATTAAATATGGTAAGCTTACCAGAAGTAACTGTACATGACTTAGCTGAGGCTGGTGTACACTTTGGCCACAAAACTAGTAGATGGAATGCAAAAATGGCCCCATATATATATGGTATACATCAAGAAAATCATATACATATAATAGATTTGCGAAAAACATTACCACTATTAAAAACAGCCCTTAAGGCTATATATGATGTTGCATTTCAAGGTGGACGTGTCTTATTTGTTGGTACAAAATTTCAGGCTGCAGATATCATTGCAAATGAAGCAGTTCGTTGCGGTCAATATTACGTAAATAATCGTTGGTTAGGTGGTACACTTACTAATTGGGGAACTATTTCGTCTTCGATAAAAACTTTACGGCAATATGAAAAAACATTAAATGATCAAGAAAGTACTTTAACAAAAAAAGAACTAGGTTCTGTTGATAAAAAGAGGGAAAAACTTGAGAAATCATTAGGTGGTATCAGAGATATGGGAGCAGTTCCAGATATTTTATTTATAATTGATACCAATAAGGAGCATATAGCTGTTAAAGAGGCTAGAAAATTAGGGATTCCAATTGTTGCAGTACTTGATACAAACTCTGATCCTAGTAACATCACATACCCTATACCAGGAAATGATGATTCAAGAAAATCAATAGAGCTTTATTATAAACTTGCTGCTAATGCAATATTAACAGGAATAGAATCAGATTTAGCTAAATCTGGAGTCACAATTGATGATATAAAGGGTGGCGAGTTTATTAAAGAAAAATTAGAAAAACAAGATAATATTCAAAATAACATTATAGAAACCAGGAAAAAACGTATTAAAATTCACAAAGAAAGTGGAGGAGAGAACGAAAATGAAAACAAATAAAGAGGGGTTAAAGTTATTGCGTGATAAAATTGGTGCATTTGTCAACATTAGTGATTGTAAAAAAGCACTTGAGGAATGTAATGGTGATGTAGATAAAGCAGTTGAGAAATTACGTATTATAGGCCTTGCAAAAGCTGGAAAGAAATCTGACAGAATGGCTACTGATGGTTTAATAGCTATGCATTTAGGAGAAAATAACGGTATATTAATAGAATTAAATTGTGAGACGGATTTTGTTGCACGCAATGAAAAATTTATGGAGTTAGCTGAAAATTTAGCTTCACTTGCTCACAAAGAGCGCTGTATCAATGTAGATGATTTAAAAAATATTAAATATGAAAATTACGCTACAGTGCATGAGTATATAATGAATGAAAGTTCAATTTTTGGGGAAAAACTTGAACTAAAAAGGGTTTGTTATATGGAGAACAAGCAAGGAGTTATTGCTGGTTATGTACATGGATTAACGTCTAGTTTAGGTAAAACTGGTGCTTTAATTTCCATAGAATCATCAGGAGATAAGATAAAGTTGCAAGAAATTGGCAAACAAATAGCAATGCATATAGTTGCTATGAGACCTGAAGCTTTATCTATAAATGATCTAGATTCAGAAAAATTGCATAATGAACGTTCTTCAATAACAGCACAAATAAAAAGTTTGAATAAACCTGAAGAAATAGCAAATAAAATAATAGAAGGTAGAATATCTAAGTATTATCAGGAAGTTGTCTTACTCGAACAGAAGTTCATTAAAGATGATAAACTTAGCATTTCCAACTTTATCAAGGTAAATGAATCAAATTTAAGTTGCTCAATTAAATTACTTGGTTACAAGTTATTTACCTTAGGTGATTTGCAATAGAAAAGGTGAATTATTCTAGAGTATTACTTAAAATTTCTGGTGAAGCTTTGATGGGGTCAAAACAGTTTGGCCACGACATGGAAGTTATTGATGAATTAGCCAAGGATATAGTTGAGGTTTGTAATCTAGGCATACAGATATGTATAGTTGTTGGTGGTGGCAATATTTTTCGAGGCACATCTACTTCTTTAAGTGGGCATGAAAGGGCTAGTAGTGATTACATAGGGATGCTTGGAACTGTAATTAATGCTTTGATTTTACAAAATTTTTTAGGCAAATACTCTATAGTTTCTAGAGTATTGTCTGCTATACCAATGATTACTATCTGTGAACCTTATATCAGAAGAAAAGCTATATGTCATCTAGAAAAAGGTAGGGTAGTAATTTTTGCTGCAGGCACAGGTAATCCATTTTTTACTACAGACACAGCTGCAGCTCTACGTGCTGTTGAAATGAATTGTAATGTTATACTAAAAGGTACACAGGTAAGTGGTGTGTATTCTGCTGACCCAAAACAAAATAAGAATGCAGTAATGTATGATAAGCTATCTTACACAGATTTATTAGCTCGTGACTTAAAAGTAATGGATGCATCTGCAGTTTCCCTTGCAAGAGAGAATTCAATTCCTATTATAGTATTCTCTTTAAAAGAGGAAAAGATCATTAATGTTATCAAAGGTGATGGAGTTTATACTATAGTTTCAAATTCTCAGTAAATAGGTACCATATGCTTGAAATAAAGAACGAAATGAAAGAAAATATATCAAAAACCATTCAAGTTTTCCACAATGATATCAAAGGTGTGCGTACTGGTAGAGCTAGTGCATCGTTACTTGATGGAGTAGTTGTAAATGTTTATGGAGGACATCAAAAATTAAATGAAGTTGCTAACGTTTCTTCGACAGATAATAAAACTCTATTAATAAAAATTTATGACATGGGAAATATAGGAGAAGTAAAAAATGCTATATTAAATACCAGTCTTAGTCTCAATCCGATAGTTGAAGGTAGTACTATACGTATAGTATTACCAGAACTGACACAAGAAACACGCGAAAAATATGTCAAGCTATTACACCAGTATGCTGAAAAAGCACGTATTGCAATTAGAAAAATACGTGAGAACACTATAAAAAAACTAAAAAAGATGAAGGAAAACAAGGAAATTTCAGAAGATGATTTTCATAATATTAAGGAAGAAATACAAAATATTACTGATAATAATATAAAAACAGTAGATAATGAGCTATCTCTTAAAGAAAAAGACATACTGCAACATTGACAATACATGTTTACCAAAACATGTAGCCATCATTATGGATGGTAATGGTAGGTGGGCGAGTAAACAAAGAAAAACGAAAATCAATGGTTATAAAAAAGGTAGTAAAGTTGCGTTTAGCATCATAGAATGTTGTGTTAAGCTGGCCATACCTTATTTGACTCTGTATGCGTTTTCTATGGAGAACTGGCAAAGACCGCAAAGTGAAACTAACGAACTATTTAACTTGCTCTATTCTTTCTTGACTGATAAAAATCAAATAAGTTCAATGTGCGATCTTAACATAAAACTAAATTTTATTGGCAACATTAACTTATTGCCTCATAGTGTTATTCAAGAAATAAAAAAAGTTGAAGAATTAACATCGATAAACAATGGTTTATTACTGACTATAGCAGTAAGTTATGGTGCGAAGCAAGAAATAATAAATGCTATAAGTGTTATTATACAAAATAATATCAATGATATATCAGAAAATGAATTTGAAAAGTTTTTATACACAAAAGATCTACCACAATTAGACCTGTTAATTCGTACTGGTGGTGAAAAAAGGTTAAGCAATTTTTTATTATGGCAAGCTGCTTATGCTGAATTATATTTCTGTAACACTTTATGGCCTAATTTTTCTTGCAAACATCTTATAAAAGCATTACAAGAATATACAGTCAGAGAAAGAAAATATGGTAGATAATAATTTTATTGTTAGGACATTATCTACAATAGTGATGTTGCTTATTGCTATTTTTTCAATATGTTTGAATAATTTATTATTTTATTTCTTGATTTTTTCTATAGCAGTACTTTCTTCGTTTGAGTGGTATAGCATAACGCAAGGCAATAAAATTTTATATATTTTTGCGTTATTGCTAATTGCATTACCTAACGCATCTATAATGTACATATACAGTTTACCATATGGAAAATACGTATTAATGTGGTTTGTTATAACAATTTGGGGAATTGATATAACCGCTTATCTATTTGGCAAGAAATTTGGTGGAGCAAAAATTTGCCCGATGATTAGTCCTGGCAAAACATGGTCAGGTTTTATCGGAGCAATCTTAGCAAGTGTAATACTAACAACTTTATGGTCATTTTTCATTCGCTCATTTCCACTACGTTATTCCCCTATGATTGGCCTTGGATTAGCAATCTTAGCACAGTTAGGTGATTTTACTGAATCACTTGTAAAAAGGGCCTATTGTATTAAAGATAGCGGTAACATAATACCAGGACATGGGGGTATTCTAGATCGTATGGATAGTTTTATCCTTACTGCCCCACTTGTAGCTATTTACATAAGTTAACATTTTTTACTCTGTTAGCTCGATTTGCTCTACAGTGCAATCGTAAACAAAAACTTGACTACAATAAGGGCATCGCGTGGGCTCTTCCTCTTCAACATCTAGATATATTATTGGATGGCCAGAACTATCTCCATCATTACCATTACGGCCATTACAACAGACCTTTTTGCTATTGACTTTTATTTCTTGTGCTTCGCTAAATTTTATTTCCTGCATGATACTCCTTTAATTTATAAACTTTATATATTTAACATATAAAAACAGATATTACATATCATTCTTTTCATATAATTTCCTTTTAACACTTTCTGGTACGAACTTACTAATATCCCCATTTAAACTTGCAATCTCTTTAACAAAACTTGACGAAATAAACTGAGTATCTTCAGATGCAGGTAAAAATATAGTTTCAATTTCAGGAAGAAGTTTATAGTTTACCCAGCTCATTTGAAATTCGTAATCGAAATCTGATACAGCACGCAAACCTCTAATAATCACAGAGGCTCTTTGTTTTTTTGCGAAATCAACCAATAATCCATCAAAAGATATAATATCTGCGTTAATTCCTAATCTTCTGATTTCATACTTAACCATTTCTGTACGCGATTTGATGTCAAAAGCAGCATCTTTGTTGATACTTTCAGCAATACCAATAATTAGCTTGTCAACTAATTTACATGCTCTCTTTATTATATCAATATGTCCAAAAGTGATAGGGTCAAACGTTCCAGGATAAACCCCTATTTTTCTTTTATCAGTCATTTTTATTAAACTTTTAATAGACATGATAACATTTTTTGTCTAAATATAAATATACAATTGGCCTGATAGCTCAGTTGGTAGAGCAGAGGACTGAAGATCCTTGTGTCGCGGGTTCGATTCCAGCTCAGGCCACCTATTAAGCATTGCCAATATATGAATAAGTGTGATAGTAATATACTTAATTTATTGTTAACAGCATTGTTACTATTAAGTAATTTAGCTAATGCAAAAGATGTGATTGTAGGTCTCATTACAGGAGAAGAAAAAACAAAATTTGAAAGTATATTAAATAATTTAGGAGCTAAAACTATATTAATTGAAAAATTTTCAGAACATGATATTGACAAGGTTGTAAAAGAGCAGAATATAAATAGAATATTTGTTGTTGGTCAGGAAAGACCTATAAAAATAGCAGAAAATATCCGCTTGCTTAGTATATGCAGTAACTTACAGAATATAATAAATATAAAAGAAGTAGTAAGTAACAAAACTCTTGAACAACTCAGACAGATTAAAATAGTACCTAACAGCCATCTGGAGAAGATAATATCTAAATTTTTAATACCTGATAAAAGCGGGTGGGTTACAATATGCCTAAATAATTGTACTGCAAATCAAGTTAATAATAATATTAAAAATAGAAAAACATTAGAATCTCTTGGATATAAAATTGCAGGATTTTCTGATAATGGAACAATAGAAGCAATAGAAGATAAACATAGAAATATTTATCTTGCAGGCACCATTGCAGATTCTTCAGTACAACAAACTTTAATTGAAATTTCAATTCTATACGATTTCCTTTATAGTTAGATCAATAATGGATCATTTGGTATGCTACTTATTAAGTCAACCTTATTTATATCACTATAAAAATAATTTTTTATGAATTCCTCATATATATTTGTTAATTTATATATATCATCTACTAGCACGCACTCATCAACCTGATGTATGGTTTTATTAATCAAACCAAATTCAATTACTGAACAAAAATCTTTAATAAATGCAGCATCAGATGTGCCGCCATTTGTACTAAACACCGCATCAACGTTAGTTACTTTACTTATTGCATCGAGCATTATATCAGTATTTCTATCTAAAGTAGATAAAAATAACTTTCTGTCTTCATGTATAAGGAGCTTGTAATCTTGAGTAACATTAGAACATATTGTATTCACTAAGTCATATAAGCTATCAGAAGTGTGCAAATTGTTATATCTAATATTAAAATATGCAGTCGCTAAATCTGGTATCACATTATTACCACTATTCCCTACATCTATTGTTGTAATTTCACAATGAGAAGGTTGAAAATATTTATTACCACTATCAAGCGTCATACTTTTTATTTTATTTAATATATCTATCAGTTTATATATTGCATTATCTGCCAGTTCTGGGTAGGCAACATGTCCTTGTTTTCCATAACATATTAATTTAAATGTTATAGAACCTCTTCTGCCTATTTTTATAGCATCTCCTAACTTTTCATCACTTGTGGGTTCACAAACTATACAATAATCTATCTTTTTGTTCCTTTTATTCATCCACTCTAAGATTGCTTGTGTACCGTACTCTGATGCGCTTTCTTCAGCACTTGTAATCAAAGCAGTAATTGAGCCATTAATATTGGATATTGAATTAACTATAGCAGTAATAAATGCAGCAACTCCGCTTTTCATATCAGCTGCACCTCTACCATATAACATTCCGTTTCGTACTTCTGGCTTAAATGGGTCTGAAACCCAATTTTCTAATTTACCAGGATGTACCACATCAACATGTCCAGCGAAACATAAATTTGGTACGCCGTTTGCGTACTCAGCGTATAGATTTTTAACCCTACAATTACTGTATTCTAAAATCTGACAATGAAAACCACTTTTCTTAAGGATTGAAGCTATATATTTTATTGCTCCATCATCTTCGGGTGTTATACTTCTAAAAGTAATTAATTTCTTAGTTAATTCTATAGGGTCAATTTTCATAGTTGAAATAGTGACTAGCCATCACTGTAAACATTTTATGCATTATTTACAACAACAATGTTACATTAAAGAGATCATCATAGAACCTAAACTTGTAAATAATATTTATGAAATTTCTAAACAATACTCAGATAACATCTTTTTAGTTGTAGATAAAAACACTTTAAAGTTTTTAAATAAAAAAATATTAGATAAAGTGTCTAATATTATTCTTCCAGCCAATGTAGTCGCTTCTCTTGATATAATTGAGCTAGTAAAAAATAAAGCAAAAAGCAGTGACTTGATAATAGCCCTAGGTAGTGGGACAATTAATGATATATGTAAATATACAAGTTATATTGAGCAAAAAGAATATATTCTCTTTCCAACAGCTGCTTCTATGAATGGCTATACTTCTGCGACTGCCTCGATATCAGTGGATGGATATAAAAGATCATTTACAGCACATCTTGCAAAAGCAATATATATTGACACTGATATACTGACTAACGCGCCAATACGTTTAACATTAAGCGGTTTTGCAGATTTCATCTGCCGTTCAACCGCTCAAGCTGACTGGTTGTTATCTCACTTATTGCTCGGCACGCAGTACAATGAGCTACCGTTCATAATGGTAAATGAAATGGAACAAATATTACTGAAAGAGTATCAGTATTTAAACAAAAAAAGCAGTGAAATAGTAGTATTGTTAATGCAGGCTTTACTAATTTCAGGATTTGGAATGGTTATTTCAGATGGAAGCTACTCTGCTAGCCAGGGAGAACACATTATTGCACATGCAATGGACATTGTGAATTATAATCATTGTTCACTTCATGGAGAAAAAATTGCCGTTACAACCATGACAATGGGTAACCTGCAAGAAAAAATATTATCTATAAAAAACCCTATCATACAACGATCCACTATTGAAGAAAGCGAAATAATAGAATATTTTGGTATAAACCAATTTACAAAAATACTAGAACAAAAGAAAAAGTATGCAGCAAAATGCAGCAAAATTGTTCATGAAAAATGGAAAAACATTTTCAATATTATTCAACAAAATATACTACCTACCAAACATTTAGAAAAAATATTTTCGGAGCTATCCATGCCATATTTACCAGAACATTTAGGTTGGAATCAGAAACAATACCATACAGTAGCTAATTTAGCATTTGCTACACGCGATAGGTTTACCTTTCTTGATCTAGCTAACTGCATTATTAATTAGAATAATAATTTTCCTCAACATATTTTATTGAGATTTAATTACGGCAAAAATAGAAGATTAAGCTACGTTTTTTAAGTTACACGTAGATCTTGAATGTATTACACTTTTGGTACTTTTGAGATTAAAATGTCAAAAAAGACACGCTATAAGCATTATGAGCACGTGGATTGCTTGTTCTGGCATCCGCAGTTAATCAGTCATGATAAGTATCAAAGCACTAAAAAAGAAATGGAAGACAAGATTCATGATGGTACTCTTAAGCTAGAGAAGCTGCATGGTAGAAGCGATAATTGGCTATCTTTTCGGATAGGTGAAAGAGTACGTGTATTAAGTGAAGTTGCTAAGATTAATATAGGAGGCCAGGATAAAAATTGTTTGACCATTTTCATAATATTGTCACATCATGAATATAATAAGTTTTCGACAAAAGAATTTCATGTAGATTATGAAGAAATAATTAGATATTTTTCTCAAGAATCAAATGTAGTGGATCACTTGGCAGAAAGATCACTCACAATACATAATATAAGATATAATGATAAAGAGATAATAATACTATACTCTGACCAATTAGAAGTTTTAAATACACAAGCCAAACCAATAAGCCAAACCAATTCACCAAAGAACTGCATTTAAGGTCATTGGTGGACCTGGTTCTGGTAAAATTTTAATAGCTGAGCTATTGCTAGATGAATTTAGTGACGCAAAAGAGAAATTTAATGAAGAAAAAGGGTTATATATTGCCAAGTCAGAGATGAGATAAAGAAATCTGTAGAAGATGAAGAATCTTGTAAAGCTTTTAAGAATTTTTGCAGCAAGCTGATTAGGGGGTAGACATCTATCTGATATGGAAGACTTTACAAAGTGGAGTAAGAGCAATGATGATTGCAAAGAGTGTTTAAAAAAACAAGATGATTGTGAACAACAGTTAAAAAACCAAACTGCAACAGAACATAATGTAAAAAAGCTATATGAAAGTATTTGTAAAGTAAATGATGGTAAAAAACTTGAAGAAATTAAGTTTGGAAAAAAAACAATTAATGAAGGTAAATTAGCATTAGCTCAGAAAATATTTACATCATATCAAAGTCATTTAAAAGATAAAAACAAGATAGGTCATTAACAGAGGTAGAGTGTGGCCCTTAGGGCTAACATAAGAAAGTTAGCTATTAAGTTTTGATGTATCAATCCAGTTATCTATGTGAATAGGTAGAGTAAATCAGAAATTTATTACTTTTAAAAAAGTCAATTCTCTTGCTTCAAAGGAAGCAAGTAACTTTGTTACAGCACTAAATTTAATAACTTATCTGCACACTCAACTATCTCTGAATCTGGAAATTGATTTTTAAACCAAGTATATTGGCGTTTAGCATAGTGTCTTGTATTAGCTTGCGCAATTTGTATCGCTTCAGTTAAGGCAATTTCACCATTTAAATATTTTATGATCTCTGGCACACCATGCGCTTTCATAGCTGGTAAATGCGGATCAAGATTCATATCTAATAAAAATTTTATCTCGTCAATTGCTCCACTTTTAATCATTGTTACGAAACGTGAATTTATTTTATGATATATATATTCTCTATCTGGCAAAATTTTATAAATTTTGAAATTTTGCAATGTAGTAGAGATTCTATTACTTTCTTGCCAAGTAAATATTGAATAACCAGTTTCAGTTGCAACTTCAAGAGCTCTTGAGAGACGGTATGAATCATTAACAGCTATTTTACCAAGAATTTTAGGGTCTTTGTTTAATACTAATTGATAAAATTCTTTTTTATTGAGATTTGTCCTTAATGCGTTAACATGTTCTTTTACCTCTTCACTAATTTCTGGAACAAATGACAAACCATTAATTAAACTATTAATATAGAGCCCGCTTCCTCCAGTAATAATAGGTAGCCTTGAGTTTTTTTTCGCATTGTCAATTTCCCGCTTTAAATCTTCTATCCATAAAGTTACAGAATATTTTTGTTTTACTGAGACATATCCGTATAACCTATATAGTTCCTCTTGTAATGGTGGTTGAGCAGTAATAATAGGAATATTTTTATATATCTGTTTTGAATCACAATTTATTATAATAATATTAGCATTTTTGCTTACTAAATTTTCACATAATTCTGATTTGCCTGAAGCTGTAATTCCCGTAATTATTATTATTTTGTCTTGCATTAAAATGTTAATTTAATTAACATTTTATTATATTCTAAAACTTAGAGTAAGGGTAAGCTAAAGTTTGGAGGTTATTATGGCAGAAGACAAAAAGGGCAATTCATTTGTTAATCGCTTTATAAAGAAAAAGACTGAAAGTGATTCTGCTGAACATGGTGCTGGTAGGTTTGCTAACAAGTGTGCATCTGGCAACACAAAAGCAAATATACTTGGGTCAAAAGATAAAATTTCTCAGTTAGCAGCACAAATACCTGGTACACCAGAAGCCTTTGCTGAAAGTGGAGGAATAAAAAGTAAAAGTAGAATGCTTAACGATAGGTCCTTTGCTGATCAAACAAGAAGAAGCCGCTCAGATTTAGTCTTTTTGGTACGTGGCAAGGACCGTGACAAAGCAGCATGGCATTATGTATTAGTTGATAAAGATAAGAAAGAAATGTTTCTTGCAAAAAGTAGAACTGGCTCTATGGATGTTGCAGATTATGGAGAAATACTATACTCAGGATGGGGCGAATTTCCTTCAAGAGACATAAAGAACAAAATTAATGCAGAATTTGGCGGTGGAGGTTCTGATTCTGAATATGATGAGGATAAGTATGACGATGAGGATGACGATGAGGATGACGATGATGACGACGATGATGATGACTAGTCTATCTGAGTTAGCAGCACAAACACCTGGTATACCAGAAGCCTTTGCTAAAAGTAGAGGAATAAAAAATAAAAGTAGAATGCTTAACGATAGGTCCTTGCTGATTAAACAAGAAGAGGCCGCTCAGATTTAGTCTTTTTGGTACGTGGTAAGGATCGCGAAAGAGCAGCATGACATTATGTATGAGTTGATAAGGATAAGGGAGAAATTTTCTTGCAAAGAGTAGAACTGGCTCTATGGATGTTGCAGATTATGGAGAACTCAGGATGGGCGAATTTCCTCCAAGAGACATAAGGAAAAAATTGATGCCGAATTTGGACTCGGTGGGCTCTGATTCTGGATGTGATGAGAATGATGATAACGTCTATCTGATAGATACCATGTTAATGATTGTATTATGTATTTGACTGCTGCTTGCTTTTTCAGTTTCCTTAATTATATGGCATCTGTGACGATTTTTTGCAGCTATTGTCTGAAAGCCTTTTCTTACATTATTGTAAAAGCTCAAGTCCATTACTTCATACTTATTTTTATTTTGTGCTCTCTGTAGTGCAAGCTTAACATCAATATCTAGGATAAACGTTATATCTGGATACTTGATATTTATTAAATTGTGTAATTTTTCTATTAACTCTAAACTAATCCCTAGTCCGTAGCCTTGATAGGCAATAGTTGAATCAATAAACCTATCACATATAACTATTTTGCCTGCTTGTAAGGATGGCAGTATTAATTTTTCCATATGTTCTTGCCGCATTGAAAGAAGTAATAAAAGCTCAGCAGTACGATCAATTTCACTTGTTAATAATATTTTCCTTATTTTTTCTGCAAAATATGTACCTCCTGGTTCTCGAGTTAACACTACATCATGGTAAGCAAAACAATCTGCTAGTAATTTTGATTGTGTTGTCTTACCAGAACCATCTATTCCTTCAAAAGTTATAAACATATATAATTAGACCATTTGCGAAATTAATGCTCAAAAAATTTCTGGTGTAATATAACTATGGTTTACAATAGTTTTTAAAACAAGAATTTTTCTTAAAAAGACACATTAAATACATTTATGGTTTTGAAATGCTCTACTTTTTGTCCATTTTGATATAGACATATCCTAAAATATGTCTTATAGAGCTAATTTTCAAGATATAACTTTAAACTGTATATCTTTCTTTTTCTTGGGTTAACTATATGATGTTGCGAAACAAAACGGTCCTTCATCTTCTTCTATCTTATCAGGGTGGTGCTAGATCTTTTTGTTAATACTGATTTTGTATACAGAATCTAAATATTTTTCTGCATGATTAGTTAAAACACGTCCTCTGGGTGTGCGCTTTATAAAACTGATTTTAATTAGATAAGGCTCTACTGTCTCTTCTATGTTACCAACATCTTCTGAAAGTGCGATCGATATGGTGTCAATGCCAACTGGGCCTGAGGTATTGAATAGAAATTTCAAGTAATTTACATCTAATTTATTGAGACCTACTTTATCTATACCTAGTTTAAGTAATGCAGAATCAGCAATTTCATAAGTAATTTTTGCACTATTTTCCACTTCAACAAAGTCTCTTATCCTTTTCAATAATCTTAATGCAATTCTTGGGGTACCACGTGCCCTGCTGGCAATTTCTTGTGCTGCATCTTTTTCGATTTCTATGGCAAGGATTCTAGCGCTTCTCTTGATTATTTCTATCAACTCTGTAAATGAATAAAATTCAAGATGTAATGGGATTCCAAATCTATCTCGTAACGGAGCAGAGAGTAACCCAAGTCGTGTTGTTGCACCTATTAATGTAAATGGTGGAAGATCAATTCTTAAAGTACGAGTGGATGGGCCCTCACCTACTAATATATCTAGACAGAAATCTTCCATAGCAGTATAAAGCACCTCTTCANTTCAATACTACGGTTCAACCTATGTATTTCGTCAATAAATAGCACGTCTTTTACATTAAGGGTTGTAAGTATTGCTGCCAAATCTCCAGCTTTACTGAGTAAAGGGCCAGAAGTTGCACGAAAACTGACCCTTAATTCTTTGGAAATAATATGAGCTAAAGTTGTTTTTCCGAGACCAGGTGGTCCACATAGTAAAACGTGATCTAGTGCTTCGGTTCTTGTACATGCAGCATCTATAAAGATTTTTAAATTGCGTATTAAATCTTGCTGCCCAATAAAATCATTTAATTGTTCAGGTCTAATGTTAGTGTTACGTGTGTCCTCTTCATATTCCTTGCTACACAAAATCGATTTCATAATGTTGATAGATCCTTAAGTGCTATACGTATTATATCTTTAGTTTCTAAACTTGGTAAATTATCTTGTATTTTTTTCACTGTATCATAAGCTTTCATTTTTTCATAACCAAGATTAATTAAAGCTGAAACAGCATCTTCATGGATAAGGTAATGATTGGTTTTGACTTTGCTAATTTTACCATGTAATTCGGTAATGAGTCGGTTAACGAGCTTTGTACCTAATCCACTCATTTTAAGTAAAATTTTATCTTCATTTGCTATTGCTGAATAAAATTGTTCAGGAGTTAATTTGCTCAAGACTGATATTGCTATTTTATAGCTAATCCCACTTATTTTGATAAGCAGACGCAAACATTGTTGTTCTTCTTTATCTATAAAGCCGTATAACTGTATAGTGTTTTCCCTGCTGTTTGAATTGGTTTCGATGAAAAGCTTAATTTTTTTTCCAACAATACAAAAATTTAAGGTTTGTAATGAAAGATATATGATATAGCCTATACCATTTACATTCAGTATTATGTGGTCATTATAAATTTCATCAACTGTTCCACTTAAAGTTCCTATCATTTTGTATTTATCCTACTTTTATGTTGAACAGATCTTACATTTTTTTTCTACTTTGAAAAACCTGATTTTATGTTGATGAGAAAGTGCTTTTCTGTAATATTTTGTAATAGGGGCATTAATAAAGTAGTATTCTGTATACGTTAGATAATGGCATCTGTTTATATATAAGATTATCCATTCTGCATAATCATTATGGTCAGTTGCTATTAATATATAGCCTGTATCAAGCATTTTTTCTGCTAGTAAATTTAAAAACTCTATATTGATTAACCTTCTCTTGTTATGGCTTCGCTTTGGCCATGGGTCTGGGAAGAGAATGAAAAATCTTTCAATACTATTGTTAGGGAAATTAATAATCAATTTTCTTGCATCTTCTATCCATATTAATANATTTTTTAAATCATATTTTTTTATATTTGTTAGTAATTTTGATACACCTTTTAAATAAGGTTCGCACCCTATTAGCATGATCCTGCTTGTATTTAGTGCATAGTAGAGGATGTTTGCACCATTGCCAAAGCCAATTTCTACCCATATTTTTTTTTGTGAACTTATGATTGTATCTATACATTCTCTAGTATTTTGAATAGAGTGGCTTTCTAGATTTTGACTAACATTTGATTTTAGTCTGGATCTTCTAGCAAACGATCTAATCCATTTCTCTGTAGTCATATCAACGCTTGTATTATCTGTTGTAATTAATTGTTAATATTATATAATTTTAATTTAAATTAAATAAAGGTTATATAAATGGCTAATACATCATCGACTATTAGGAGGTTGTCATCTAACAGGTTTATAGATGAAATATTGTTTGAGGATAATGTTGACATTTTAGATGAGGAGTCATTTCTTAATAATATAAGAGTAAAGGAAGGAAATGTAGAAGAAGGGATTATTACAAGAATAAATGCTAACGACATAGTAGTTGATCTTGGGCTAAAGTCGGATGGAAGAATCCTGATTAAAGAATTGGGCGCTAACGATGAAATTACTGTTGGTGCTAAGATTAATGTGTATGTAGACAGAATCGAAGATTATAGTGGTAATGTTGTTTTAAGTCGTGAAAAAGCAATTAGAGTTGAAAAATGGAATAGATTGACGGAAGATGCGGCTACACAATCTGAAGTTCATGGAGTTATTAAACGTTCAATAAAGTGTGGCTTTATTGTTGATCTTGGTGATGGAATAAGTGCTTTTTTACCATTAAGTCATGTGGATTCGAAACAGACTAAAGATGCAGATCATCTTATAGGGACTGATCAGAAATTTATTATACTTAAGATGGATAAAGAGCAGGGTAATATTGTAGTATCAAGAAAGTTTGTATTAGCAAAGTTACATGCAGGTGAAAAAGCTAAATTTTTAGAGTCTTTAAACGAGGGTGATATAATTGAGGGTAAGATAAAAAGTATAACTAATTACGGAGTATTTGTCGGTATACATGAATCTGAAGAAGTGGGAGTCATAGATGGTTTGTTGCATATTACAGATATATCCTGGACTAGAGTAAGTCATCCTTCAGCAGTTTTTAGTTGTGGACAAAATATTAAAACTAAAATTATAAAAATAGATCAGGAAAACTCAAGAGTATCATTAAGTGTAAAACAAATGGAAGCCAATCCTTGGCGGGATATAGAGTTGAGGTATCCGATTCGCAGCATGCATAAGGGTCATGTGACAAGTATAGAGGATTATGGACTATTTGTTGAGCTTGAGCCTGGAGTTGAAGGTTTGGTTCACTCATCAGAGATTGCATGGATTAGAAGTAATTTGCCAATTAGTAGTCTTGTGGCAAGGGGACAAGAGGTAGATGTGATGATTCTTGATATCGATCTGCCTAAAAATAGAATGAGTCTGAGTATAAAGGAATGCACGGAAAATCCTTGGCAGAAATTTATTTATAAATATCCTCCTGGTTCTATCATATCTGGAGAAGTTAAAAGTAATACAGGGTCATTTATATCTATTGTTTTTACTGATAATGAAATAGATAAAAATGTAGAAGGAGTGATATATGCTAAAGATTTAAGTTGGTCTAACAGTGGTGTAGATGAAATTAAGAAATATCATATTGGTAATCAGGTAAAAGCGAAGGTAATAAGGGCAAATGTTAATAGAGGCAAGATTTATCTCGGTATAAGACAGATAGAATATGATCCTCTTGAGGAGTTGATAAAAAAAGTTAGTGTAGGAGATAAAATGCAGGTTACTGTAAGTAAAAAAGAAGATAGTGGATTAATTGTTGAAGCTGCAGATGATGTAAGTATTTTAATAGAACAAGAAAATTTACCTGGAAATAGAAAATTTGCTATTTCAGAAAAGATAGAAGTAAAAATACTCGGCATAGAAAAATATAAGATAGTATTATCTGCTAATCTAGATGGCGACAAAATCTGATATTACAGCAAGAGTTTTAGAAAAACATTCTGTTTTAGATAAGAAAATAGTTGCATTAGTAATTAATATATTTTTTGAAATACTATCTGATGCACTTAAAGAGCATAACAGGATCGAATTTAGAAGATTTGGTTCATTTTCAGTGAGGAGTTATAATGTGATGAAGATCAATGATAAGCTCGTAAAAAACAGATATTTCAAGATCTATTTTCGTAGTAGTAGAAATTTGATAAGCGAAGTGAATTCATGCAAACAGTAGAAATAGTTGTACGCAATAACGTGTATAAAGTGTCCTGTGAAGATGCAAAGAGAGAGCATCTATTGTATTTAGTGAGCCGCTTTGATAATTTAGTTGATACTATTTTACAAAAAACTGGTGGCAAGGGTTCAGATGCATTGAATTTTCTGCTTGCAGCTTTAACACTTGAAGATCAGGTTTTGGAATTAACGCAGCAGCTCAATACGGTCAATAAAGAATATACAGAATATAAGCATAAAAAGAAAATTGAGTGCATTGAAGTATTAGGTAAAGTAGAAAAAATTCTAGCTAGTCTTGGTTCGCAATTAACATAAGAGTTTTCTTACTCAGTGTACAAGGTGCCTCTTTCTTGTTAGTAAGATAACAATATAAATCATAGTCATCAAGATTTACTATTTTTTCGTATTCTATTAATTCTTGTATAGAGAGTTTGTAGATATACTTTAATGCGAATTGCCCTAAAAGGATGTCAGTTTCTTTGCAACCTCTGTGTAAACTTCTATATATTAGTTTTTTTCTTAGTAAGGAAATATTGATAATGTAGCTCATAAATTAAATACTTGCCAAGTGACATGTGTTTTAATATACTTAGAACTTAATTACATGTAAACATATCCATGGAGTTGGTTGCTAGTTTAATACATAAATTTGGCTATGCATTGTATTATTTTCTATCTTTTTCATTGTATTATTTTCTATCTTTTTCTTTAATAATTTCTGTTGTAATTTTTGTCCATGAATTTGGACATTATATCGTTGCTAAACTATGTAAAGTAAAAGTTGAGTCATTTTCTATAGGTTTTGGTCCTGAGATCTTTGGATTCAATGACAAATCTGGTACTAGGTGGAGGCTTAGCATTATTCCACTTGGTGGTTATGTTAAGATGCTAGGCGACATGAATGCAGCAAGCATTCCTATTGATCAACAAGATTTAACAGATAAGGAAAAGTTGTATGCGTTTTCTGCAAAACCACGTTATAAAAAAGCAGCAATAGTTTTTGCTGGACCTTTTGCAAATATATTATTTTCTATTATAGTTTTTACTGTAGTTTCTGCTGTATGGGGTTATTATCATATACCTCCAGTTGTGCAAAATATTGTAATAGATAGCCCAGCAGAAAAAGCAGGATTATTACCAGGCGATACTATAACAAAAGTTAACGGGTATAAGGTTAAATCTTTTGAAGACATTAGACGTATAATGGTACTGCACATTAATAGGGAAAATGTGGAAATTGAATATATGAGGGGTAATAAAAAATATAAAACTATTATAGCTTATTTAAAAGTTAAAAATAAGGATATTGCTGGCAATGTGGTAGAAGTGCCAACTATAGGTATAGTTTTAATGAATCCAGAATTAAAGAATCCATCTTTTCTGGAATCTATAGATAGAGCAATAAAAGAAACGTATTATACTATATATTTATCCTTTAGAGCTATTATTCAGATGATCACAATGGAACGCAGTATAGGTGAGATAAGTGGGCCTATCAAAATAGCTCAATATTCTGTTCAGTCAGTAAAAAAAGGTGTATTAGTGATTTTAAATTTTATGGCATTGATTTCAGCCAATTTGGCTATAATGAATTTGCTGCCTATACCTTTATTAGATGGAGGTCATTTATTTCAGTATATTATAGAAGCGATAATACGTAGGGATATAAGTTTAAGGTATCAAAAGTATGCTGCTATTCTTGGAGCTTCTATCATATTATTACTCACTGTAGTTACAGTTTGGAATGATATGAAACATTTTATAAGCACATGAAGTTATAAGCATATGAAAAGACTGTTTTGTCTATTATTTATAGCTTTCATCCCTGTTGCACTTATTGCTTTTGAAGGTTTTCAAATAAAAGATATAAAAGTCTTAGGCAATCAACGCATAAGTAACCAGACTATAGGTTCTTATATCAAATTAAAATCTGGTCAGTATATAAGTGATGATGGTTTAGACTTATTGGTAAAGGGGTTATATAAAACTAACCTATTTGTTGATGTTAATGCTTATCTTGATCAAGAACAAAACTTAATAGTAAGGGTTCAAGAAAACCCTATAATTAATAAGATAGTGCTGAAAACTGATGAATGGTTTGATTATATAAAACAAAAACTATTGGATAATGTAATTACATTAAAGCCGTTAAGTATATTCACTGAAACGAAGTTACAGACTGATTTGATGAATTTAGCCACTTTTTATAGGAATAATGGTAACATTGGAGCAAAAGTTGAGCATGAGCTAGTCATGCTTGGTGATAATAGAGTGGATTTGATTTTTAAGGTAAACAAAGGAAAAGGCTCTAAAATTAAAAGTGTGAGATTTATTGGTAATAAAAGTTTTCCTGAAGATGATTTAATACAAGTGGTTAAGGCTCGTAGCAGTAATATATTTAATAAGTTGTTTCTTGGAATTGATAAAAATATTAATCAATATTTGTCTATTAGCATAGACCGGCTGAGTAACTTTTATGCATCTAAAGGATATATTGATAGTTACATTCAACCAATTATTGAAGTGAATGATGATTATAACACATATGTGACTTTTTTGGTTAACGAAGGGAAGCAGTATTTATTGGGTTCTAGTAAAGTAAGCGTTGAAGATGGGAGCTATGGATTGGATATCGCTGAAGAGGTCTCAAAGTTTTTTGATACAGGAAAGGACAAGGTATTCAATGAAATTGAAGTGAATAATACAGTAGAGAAAATAAGTAAATTTTTAAATGAAAAAGGTTATATGTTTGCAAAAGTTAGCTCAGAGTATGCGACAAACAATAATATAATAGATATAAATTATAGAATATCTCCAGGCGAGAAAACTTATGTAAATAAGATTATAATTGATGGTAATGATCGTACATGGGATCAGGTTATTAGGAGCAAGGTAAGTATAGCAGAAGGTGATCCGTATAATGGATCTGAGATCAATAAATCATATCACAGGCTAATGGGTACCGATTTTTTTTCTGCGGTCAAAATAAATAAATATAAAGTAGATAATAATTCGGTTAACGTTAATTTAAAAGTGAAAGAGAAGCAAAGTACTTCTGCAATACTCTTGAGCGGGCGCACAGAAACGATGTCCTGGCCTCCAGTTATATCCTTTAGAGGCGAGCTAAGAGAGCAGAATTTATTTGGTAGTGGACATGAGTTTTATTGTGCTGTGGAAAAAAGCAAAAATGCATCTGCTGTAGATCTTAACTTGATTATAAATCACATTAATGATTCAGACAACTCGTTAGATATAGGTGTATTTCACAAAAATAGTAAACATTTAAATAGTGATTTTAGTAATACAAAATCAGGATTATCAATCGGGTCATCATGTAGAATAACAGAGAATTTAATGCATTCTATACGTTATTATTATAAAGATGAGGATATATATTATAATAAGGGGCGAAATACGGAAGAAGTAGTACTAGACAGGAAAGGTGGTGGCTCAGATAGTTTGCGTACACAAAGTATTAAGGATAATATTCACGATCGAGTTTCAGCAATAGGGTATATTTTGCAGTATAATAAGTTAGATAGTTTTCGTAATCCAACAGATGGATATTTACTGCGTCTCAAAGGAGATACTTCAGTGTTCGGAGGAAATGTAAATTTTCTAAAATCAGAAGGCTCATATTTTTTAGCTCGTCCTATATTAAAAAGTATAAGTGATGATATAGTATTTCGTTTTAAAATGGAGACTGGTTATATTTTTTCGTGTTCTGATAAGAGGTTAAGTGTTGGTCAGCACTTTTTCAAAGGTGGTGGTGAAATTAGGGGGTTTGAGGTCTCTGGTATTGGTCCAAGAGACAAAGAAGGCAATTCTTTAGGTGGCAAATTTTATTTTAATGCTACAAAACAAATAGATTTTCCACTACCAAAGTTCTACGAGCAGCTAGGACTAAAAGGGTCATTATTTATTGATTACGCTACACTTTGTAGTCCGGATTGTGAAGGTGATAGGTGTAAAGATATGGAAAAAGATAGTAAGCTTTTAAGAATATCGCCAGGTTTTGGCATTTCTGTGCCTTCTCCTTTTGGGGTGGGAAGATTAAGGGTTGATGTAGGTTTTCCAATAGTAAAAGAGAGTTATGATAAGCTACTTTCACCAAATATTAGATTTTCTATTGACTCAGGAGTTTCATCATGAAAAATTTATTAATTCTTATTTGTGTGCTTTTTTCTTCAGTATCGTTGTTTTTTTCGTTTTTGAAAAATCCGGAACACGTAAGCAGCACAGAAAGCACACTTGCTATTATTGATAGCACTAAAATCATCAAAAATTCTCTAGCCCTAAACAATATAGGACAGCAATTAAAAGAGCAAAGTTTTGAGTTAGAGCAAGAATTTAGAAAAGAAATGGATAAATTTAGGTTATCACAAGAAGAGATTGATCTGTTATCAGAAGAAGCTAAAAAGGAAAAGCAAGAACAGATTGAGAGAGACACATCGCAAATTAGGGACCATTATACTAAAAGAGCATCAGGTTTGGACCATAATTATAATGATGCAATAAATAGTATTGTTAATAAGGTAAAAGAAGTGATTAAAGAGGTAGCAGAGAGCGAGAAGATAGATTTGGTGTTTGAAAAAAATGTAGTTTGGTATTTAAAAAATAAAATAGATTTATCCGATAAAGTATTGGAGAGTATTAATAAAGTAATGCCGAAATTTGACTTAAAAGGTGTAAAATAAATAAATGCAGATTGGGATCAATGATATTATAAAAATACTGCCACATTCTTATCCGTTTCTTTTGGTAGATAAAGTATTAGATTGTGATTATGGTAGAAGGATAAGAGCAATAAAAAATGTTACATTTAATGAGCCGTTTTTTATTGGTCATTTTCCCAATCATCCAATAATGCCAGGTGTTTTGATAATTGAGTCTCTTGCTCAGGCTGCTGCGCTGTGCATGAGTGGCAACGTAGACAAAAATGTAATACCATATTTAGTATCTATAGAAAGTGCAAAATTCAGGAAACCTGTTGTACCAGGGGATACTTTGCTTTTACAAGTTAATATTCAAAAAGCACGCTTAAAAACATGTAAATTTGAGTGTATTGCATATGTTAATGAAGAAAAAGTGGCAGAAGCTACAATTTTGGCTATGTTACAGACGTTTTAAAATTGTTGCTTTAAACTTTTTTGCAAAAACAAACATTTCAAAAGTTTGAAAATTATTAGGTTCATATATCTTGTTACTAAGATATTAACCATGCTAGCATCAAAATTCACACTTCCTTAAAAGTACGCTTTTATCATTAATATAAAGTTTAATAAGTTGGAGTCTATGTAAACATGATTAGGCATAACAATAATGAATATTTTAATAATAATGGCAGTGGATTTGATAAACCACATGTTATTAAGATTAGTGATTTAAATATTAAAGTAGAAGTTTACCATAACAATTTAAAAGTAAGCAAAATTTCTAAAATTGAGAGTGATATAAAGGAGACAGTTGTTCAATCTAAAAGCTTTTTTAATTTAAATTGTAATGATCAAGAACAGGTGGTAAAAGTTTACATTTTTGATGATAGAGATGATTATAAATATCTTGGCGGAATTGGAAATTTTAATCTTGGGTTAGGAGATGAGGGAGGAAAATTTTATAAGCAAGGTATATCTGGTTTGCCTGAAATATATGTTTATCAGCAAGGTGATGTTCATAACCTAAAACATGAATTAGCACATTTTTTAACTCACCTAGCAACAAATGGAGAATCTTTGCCTACAGTTTTATCAGAAGGAATTGCAGATTACTTTGAACATAGTGCAGATTATAAATTTGGATCTCAAGGTTCAAGTATTGACGTGACACAAGATAAAAATCTGACTTTAAGTGAAATTCTTAAATTAGAATATTCAGGAGATAGTGAACAAAATAGCTTAGTCTATAAGACAGGTCATGCGTTAGTAATGTATTTGCAAGAGAGTGAACCATATTTATTAAAGAATTTTATAGATAGTAAACGTTTGGGTGATATACAAAATTCAGAAAAGTTTTTTAACAAAATTATAGAGAGTGATAATCACTTCAAAAACTGGCTTGATGCTAATAATACAGATGTAGCAATGCGAGATATTAATGCCCTACATGTGACGAAGGGTGAATTCATAGCAACTAAAAAAGAAACAGTAGATGGAGAAATTAAGAATGTATCTTATTACAAAGCTAATATAGATAATATGAAAGGAGAAAATGTAGGTGATTTTTCCCATATAGAACATATATCATTTTGTAACTATGCTCGTGCAATTAATAAAGCAACAAATGACTATCTGGATATATCAAAGGAGTATCATTTTCTTAAAGTAATTAAAAATAATGATGGCGAGTATAGATTAATTTACTGTGATAAACAAGGTAATGACTATAGAGATACTGAAAATTATAAAGCACAAGCCTTTATGGTAATTGCAAACCACGATGAGCATATAAAGAGAGTAGTGGAAAAGTTTAATAAAATTAGTAAGCAATATACTGAAAATCAAAATGATGCTGATGCTAGTTATGAAGCTAAGTATAGATCGGCGTATGAAAAATTCAACCAATATAAAAACAATGCCGTAAAGGATTATTCTCAAATGCTGGAAGAATTAATTACTATTAATCCATCTTTAATAGGAAATATACCATTACAGGAAGGTACTATGTTTTCTATTAGAGCGTTGGGTCAAGGAATGACAAGTGCACTATCTGTATATGATGAAAATGATACAAAAATTGGAGAATTATTAAGTGAGGTTGGTTTTTTTAAACAGGTTGAGGATCAAAACAAGGATTCGTTCTTTTTTAGTGATACTTTACACAATATGCATGTTAAACAGGATGGTGGTGCTTATATAGGGATTACTAAAGAAAATGGCAGTTATAAAGCCTCTTTTATAGATGGCAGGACAGTTAAGAGTGATGAATATTTCAATGTACCACATTTACATGAAAATGAATTACTAAATCCTAGCATAAGACATATAAAAGCAGCAGATCTAGATTCATTACAACTTCAAAATATCAAGATTTTAAGCCATAAGAATTCACAATCTGCTCAATATTCTGAGCAACAAATGGAAAAGGAGATTTTTGTAGAAAAAGGTAAACTACTGGACAGTAAAGGTACGGATAGAACAGATGATGATGTATACGAGGCAATTATAAAGCAAGAAACTAATCCTTTATATACATTTAAAAATATAGGTTTTTATCTTACTGAAGAAATAAGGGATGTAAATGGAAAGGTTGTTAATGATAGTGAATTATTTATTCATGATTATGGAAAAAATATCAGATTTCAATTTCCAAAGAGCATTACTCACTTAAAATTGGTAAGAGATGAAGGCAAATTTAAGTTAGTTCCTTGTACAAAAGATGGCAATGAAAATCCTGGAGGCATGCCTGATGTATCTGATGAATATAGATATATAGACCCGATTTTTGCACATGAATATGAAAAAAGAGATTATTCTCATAAGCATGTAAATATAGGATTGATAAATTTTGATAAGTATAAGCCTGGTACGCTTTTTAATATCAAGTTTGACCCAAATGATTATCAAATACGAAGAAATTCTGATGGAGAAATAATAAGGACAGAGGGCATGATATATTTTACTAAGGTGAAAGTGTTTCATGATACTGAAGAAATTGGCATGCTATCTAATAGTTTCCATAAATTTCAGGATAAAATATTTTTTTCAGCAGATTATAATTATAGCTACAATGATTTTTTAGCATCAGTTTCTCCACAGGTTCATATTGAGAGTATGCAGGATGGAAACAAAAAAATAATTTTTAATCAAGGTAAGGGGGATATAGGGGAGACAGATAATGGATATACTGACTACCAGAGAATATTTTTTAAGGAGGAGCAGGCCACAGAACAAAATAAAGTATTAGATACCAAACAAATTGACACTTTTACTGAAACAGCTGAATTATTCAGGGCTAAAAGATCATTAGAGAAGAATTATGCTGATGAGATGGAAGGTGAGAAGTTATTATTTCCTAATAGGGAAGATCTAGTAATAAACGATAATTTTATGATAGAGATAAAATATGGAGAGTTAATAAGCTATACTCTTGATGATATAAAGCAAACTATACGTGCAGCTTATGAAGTGTGGTGTAACGAATTTTGTCAACAAAAAGGTAATAATGGTAATACAGCAAAATTGCAGCTTTATATATTCAAGAATTATGATGATTATAAAAAATATATAAAAGAATTTTCTGGTAAAACTTATGATGAATTATGGGGTGGAGGTACAGTAAGAACAGATGAAGATGATGGCATAATAGCAAAGACTTTTGTTTTTGCAAATGCAGGAAATCTTTCTTGTGCAAAATCTGGATATATAATGGAAAAAATGAGTGATGCATTTCTTGAATATGCTACAGGTGATTTTAATAAAGTACCTGAATTTTTGCGTACGGGCATGAAACTTTTTATGTATAATTATAACCTTGATAAGAAGGATATTGATTTCAATCCACATTATATAAAGGCAGCATATGATAAAATGCAAGGTAACAGCTTGCATGATATGGTTAAGGATTACATGGTAGCAGATTGTTTGGTAAAGTTTTTGCAGGAAAAGCATCCGTACTTAATAAACAAGTTACTCAGTGAAGTGAGTTTTAATAAAATTGATTTTAAAACAGAAATTTTGAGTACTGGCGATGAATTTAAAGAGTGGATGAATAATGCAAGTGGCTATCATATGATAAAAGAGTTAGTCCCGCATAGTGAGACTATACTGCTTGCATCAGATAAGTTTAGATTAGATATAAGATACGACACACAAGAGTTAGATTATTATGCATTACGTAACATCAAGGATACTATTAGCAGTACCATTAAGAATTTTAAAGCTGTGTTTGCTGTCGGTAATTATGGCACTACTTCTAGTCAAATTAATCTCTATTTATTTAATACTCAAGATGATTATACGAGTTATTTAAAAAAGTTAAATATTTTTAATAAAGATAATCTTGGATTAACAATACATGGGCACAATTCAAATATTCATATTTATCTTTATCTTCAGGATCAGCAATTTTTTAAAACCTTGAAGCATGAACTGGGGCATGCCTTAACTATTATTAATTCTTATTATGGTGCAGGTGATTGTTTGCCTATAGCAATGCATGAAGGAATAGCTAATTATATTGCAAATATAGAGGACGGAAAGAATATAAATAATCACGTAGACATTGATATTCTTTCCACCATAAAAGATAAAGATCTTAAGCCAGATGAAATACTCAATAACAATGATCGTGGAAAGCATTATTATTCAGAAGCAGAACAGGTAATAAGGTTTCTCGAGGATAGGCATCCTGATTTACTAAATGGATTGATTAATGCTCTTGCAAAGAGTGGTACTAAAGGTAAAGAACTTGTTGAAGATTTTATGAAAGATGTAAAGGATTATAATCGAGAATTTTCTGACTGGGTTACAGAACAAGTTGATAGAGTGCATAGTAAAACGATAATTAAGAGATCTCTTGACCATGAAACTCATGAACATGATACACCAGCAATTATTAAGGATACAATTTTAAGAATACAAAAAAGTTATGATCAAGATTCACAAGGGAAACATAAAGTATGCATTGTAATAGATTATAATGATATAAAGTCTTTATATGATAAGGCAGCACAAACAGAAAAAAGTGCTGTTTTGGAATTCTGGAATAAGTTACATAAATCAAACTATCAAATTGGTATTTTACCAGAAGAAAAATACTATTTTAAGGAAGGTAAGTTTGTCATTCATGATAAAAAATATACTGAAGATCAAGTATACATAAAAATCCTGAAGCACGATGATCACTATAATTTAGTATTAACCAATTTAAATGGAAATATAATAGGTAATATTGATAAGAATATGATCAAGGAGCTAAATTACGAGTTAACAGATAATCTGTTTATGGATGAGCATAGCGGAATAAATGGTGAATATGAACTTTATCTAGCTAATGGTTTAGAAAGTATAATGTCTAATGAATATGGTTATGACTTGATTTAATCAAAAATCAAGTTTTTCATAAGGGATTATGCCTGAAATTCTATTAGATAGAAAAGCAAGGCATAGGTAGAACACTATATTTTTATAGCTTTGCTTTTTTCCCACTGGAAACTACCTACATAATCTATTACAGAAACGTGTTAAAGTAATATCTGAACTTATCAGTTGTTAACAAACGTTTTTTATAACAGATTCTTACCTTTCTTGCAAATAAACCTATTACGAAAGAAAGGAAAAAAGTGTAAACAAGTAATTTTGGGTATATGAAATGGGCATAAGCTATAAAAAGCTCAAAAAACAGGACAAGAATATTCAAGCAATTAACAGGAGTAGGCATCAAAGAATTTAGTAGAAGAAGTCAGTCCTGAGTGGGAGAAGGTTGAAAAGAATAAGAAAGTCATGGAAGAAGATCACATATTAGAAGATAAGGTTTTATGTTTATTATAGAACATACATAACACACGTGTTTCTTGGATATCTGACATGATATGCAGATTACTACAGAAAATAGAACCGTTATTAGCAAAGAAGGTCAACATTACAAAAGATAGAACCAGATGGGAATCTTACAGAGCAACCTATACAACGTCCAAAGAATTGAAAGAAGAAAAAGAAGAGTTATTCTGGAAAAAAGAAAGCGCACACAGTAAAAACCGAGATTCTTATGGAAAGAAATGAAAAAAGTATCCAAGTCATATGCAGGAAGCACACATGACTTTCGTATCAGGAAGCAAGAGAAGTTTTTACCTAAAAATAGTATAAAGTATGCAGATTCTGGATATCAAGGATGGCAAAAATTACAGAGTAAAGTTGTTATTCCTTATAAAAGGTATCGTAAGAAACCTTTAACACCAGAGTAGAAAGAACATCATAAGAAATAGCATCATTAAGGATGAAATAAGATTAGGCAAATAAAGATTTTCAAAATTATGTCACATGTTTACCGTAATTTTCAGAAGCAACACAATATGAGATTCAATATCATTGCTGAACCTTCAATACTTTTTCTTATTCTTGCACTCATCTCATCCTTATTTCTTCTTCTGGCATTTCGCAATGGGTCTAATGGGCAAGGAGGAAAATGATATAAAATCATTCTTGCTAGATAGTAAAATAAAAATATAATGTTTTTTAGTAGGTATGCAGGCAAAAACTCTGTAACCTGGTCAGATCAGAAATGAAGCAGCCACATCAGAATATTTTTGGGTTGCATGCCTACTCTCATTATCTTATCCGAATTTTTCCTATGAATATAGCATTGGAATATCGTCCAGATAACTTCAAGGAGTTAGTTGGTCAAGATGTATTAGTGCGTATACTGGAAAATGCCTTTGCCATGAATAGGATTCCACAATCTATATTACTATCTGGTAATAGTGGAGTGGGCAAAACAACCACTGCGAGAATAATAGCTTTATGCTTGAATTGTATTTCAGGACCAACTTTTAAACCATGTGGATCATGTGAAAATTGTCTAGCAGTAAAAGATTCTAGGCATCCAGATGTAATGGAAATTGATGCTGCAAGCCATACTAGCATAGATGACATTAAAGTTATACTTGAAGATATTCATTATTCTCCTATAAGCTCGAAATTTAAAATTTATATAATAGATGAAATTCATATGCTTTCTAACAGTGCGTTTAACGCGTTATTAAAGACTTTAGAAGAGCCTCCATCAAATGTTAAATTTATTTTTGCAACTACAGAAATAAGAAAAATACCTACTACTATTATAACACGTTGTCAGAGATTTGATTTATGTAATATACCCATTATTAAGATAGCAGAACGTTTAAGAAATGTGATAGAAAAGGAAAATTATTCTATTGAATCTGGTGTGCTTGAATTAATTGCACGTTATTCCGAAAATTCAATGCGTAACGCTCTGTTCTTATTAAATCAAGTTGCGTTATATAGTAAAGGTAACATGATATCTACTACAGACATAATGGATGTGCTTGGTTTGGTTAACAGAGATATTATATTTGATTTATTACAGGCTGTAGTAGATGGTGATTTACACAGAGCTTTTGTGGTACTTGATAAAGGTAGTAGTATAGCTGATGTGATTAATATTTTTGAAGATTTATTGAGGAGTATTCAATCAATATGCCGTTTTTTAATCACAAAAAAGCATGAAGATTTAATTACAGAATATGAAATAAATAGAATAAAAGAATTAAGTATAAAAAAGCCTATAATATTCTTTTCAAGATTATGGAGAGTGTTATTAAAGGGCATGCACGATATAAAAATTTCTACATGTAATGGTGTAGATGCTGAAATGTTACTCATCACTCTTTGCCATCTTTCTGACTTACCTTCTCCAGAACAAGTGGTTCAAAAAGTCCTTTTACAACCCCAACAACAATTTAACAAAATTTTAGAATTATTGAAGCAAAATGGTCAGATTTATCTTTACAGACAGCTATGTAGTAATCTACAATTAATCGATTGTAAGCCTGGGTACTTGGCGCTAAAAGCGATATCTGAGCTAGATAATGATTTTGATAATAGCTTGAAAAATTATTTAAATAAAGCTACAAATTATCAATGGGTGATTACAATTGATAGGTGTAATATACCTGCAATCAAAGATATACTAAGTACTTTTAAGGGTGCAAAGATAATTAATATAGAGAACAGGGAGTAAGTTGTGGATTTTAATCAAATGATAAAACAAGTACAAGAAATGCAGAAAAAACTTGAAGAAGCACAAAAGAAATTTGTTGGTACAGAGGTTCAAGGTATTTCTGGTGGAGGCAAGGTTTCAGTAATAGTAGTTGTTGTTAAGATAGGTAAGTATAGAGTAAAAAAGGTTAATATAGATGAAGAACTAAAAAATGAAGAGATGGAAGTAATAGCAGATTTAGTTATAGCAGCATGTAATGATGCTTTAAAGAAGTTAGAAGAAGAATCAGATAAATTTGGCGGTGCTGCAGCAGGTTGCTTGCCTCCTGGTTTAAATCTTCCTTTTTAAGCTTTCTGAAAACGACTTAGAGGTTAAAGGGATGAAGTTGCAGAAAGCTGATATTGATATGGAAATAGGGAGAAAGATAAAGGAATTAAGGCTTATACGTGGTATGAGTCAAAGCGATTTGGGAAGGAAAGTAGGCATTACATTTCAGCAGATACAAAAGTATGAGAAAGGCACAAATCGTGTTTTAGTAAGTAGATTATATGATCTTGCAGAAGCCTTATCTATTGATATACCATATTTCTTTTCAGAAATTTCTACGGAGGCATTGTGTGAAAGTAGTGATAGATTCCAGCATAGTAATGATGAAAGTGATGCAGAAAGCAAAGAGATCTTAGGATTAGTAAGAGAGTATCAAAAAATTAAGAATAAAAAATTACGTAGTGCAGTTTATTCATTAATAAAATCTTTATCTTCTTCACAAGATCAGTAAAATATCCAATGTTTCTAATAATATTAGCTTGACTTGCATAAAGTTTGGCTTACACTACAAAAGTGGAATTTAAATTTATTTTATTAAACGAGGTCAAAATTATGAGTTATAAAAGACTTTTTTCAGCGACTGCTTTGGCAACGCTGTTGAGTGTATCAAATGTGGTTTTCTCAGATTTATCAAATTCAAATGTGGCTTTCCCAGATTCTATGAATACAATAGAAGAGGACGATGAGGAATTCGCCCTTTATCTAAGAGTACAGGGGAATCTACTGTATGGTGGTAGCGGTGAGATTAAGGGTAAAGAAAATGCTTCTAATTTAACAAAAAATGCAGAAAGGTCTGCACAAGGTTGGAATAAAAAAGGTGAGTTTGGAAATTATAAACCTGAATACAATATTTCTTGGAAGAATATTGCTGGTGCGCTTGGTTACAAAATGGGAACAATAAGGGCTGAGACTGAAGTGTTATATTCTAGGTTAGAACTTAAGAATGATGGTTATAAGAGTGACAAATCAGCAAGTTATTTGGAATTTACTCGTGATACAGCAGATACTCCTAGTATTGTGAGTAATGCTGTACAGCCAGCAGGAGATGGTGGTAATGCTGCTAATCCTAGTACTGTGAGTAATGCTGTAAAGTCAGCAGGAGGTAGTGGTAATGCTGCTAATCCTAGTACTGTGAGTAATGCTGTAAAGTCAGCAGGAGGTAGTGATAATGCTGCATTTAAAATGGACAATCAAGGCTTTACTACTAAGGCGGTAATGCTCAATGTATATTGTGATGATATAGTAGCTGCTATATCTGGATCTGGTCAAAATATGCCACTAATGGTGTATGTTGGAGGTGGACTAGGTATGGCAAAAGTAAATTTCTTAGAAAGTGAGAGTGGAGGTTTCTGGGATGGCCTGAAGGTTGCATTCCAGGGAAGGGTTGGTGTGAGTTATGCTTTCGATTCAATTCCAGCAGTTAGGCCTTATATTGGTGGACATTATTTTGGCATGTTTTCAGATGAATTTAAGGATATAAAACCAACTAATGAGATAAAAGGTAAAGGGCTTGATGGTCAGGATAAAAGTAGTACTACTGCAACTGTAAAAAGTCGTTATCATATGTACGGCATTGAAGCCGGTATAACACTCTTTCCATCTCTACTATAACATAATTTTGTCAAGAAATTCAATAGCAGGGCCCGTATTTGGGTCCTAGCATAGCACTGTCAGTTTTATATCCGCACATAAGTCTTGCATTATTTCTATGCCAAATCCATCTACTTGGATAGTCTGTATGATATACCTTCTTGAACTTTTCTCCATCTCTATAAAATACATCCTATAGACCTATCTTTAAGTATAAGCTTTAAAAAAAGCTCTTATATCCACTTTATGCTGGTTGTTAGGGTTTACACAGAGACAGTGAGACTTCTTTTTCTTGCGGCTGCTCTGTATAGATTAAAAGTAAGCTTGTTATAAAGAGCTTGCAGTTTTATTTTTAGGAAAAGCTCAGTAGATTAAAATAATATTCTGAGAAACTTTTCTAGATTATTTAGTTCCCTTACATCGCTTACCGTATAAAGCGGTATGACTTTTTCAGTGGCTCCTGGTATTTTTATGTAAATTTTGCCTATTTCCTGGCCTTTTTTTATAGGTGCAGGTACCATATCTTTATACTCTATCTTAATTTTATTACACAATCTACTGTTATACGTTATCACTATATCATCCTTTACAGTAATACCTACATTTTTACTTTTTCCATGTAATACATTTATTTTCTCGATAATACTCTCTTTAGTAAAAATTTTTTCAGTATTAAAGTGATTGAAAGCATATTGTACTAATTTCTTTGCTTCTTGTATGCGTTCCTTTGCACTATTTAAGCCGTTTACGACAACGAAAATCCGTCTATCATCTCGTTTGGCTGATACAGCTATTCCGTAGTTGTTTACATTGGTGTAACCAGTTTTTAAGCCGTCAATTCCAATGTCATGAAAAAGCAGAGAGTTTTTATTCTGTTGTGTGATTTCATTATATGTTAAGCTCTGTATGGAAAAGAAATCGTAGTATTCTGGGAAATCAGTAAAAATTCTTTTTGACAGTATTACTATATCTCTTGCACTCATAAAATGATCCTGATCTGGCCATCCACTTGCATTGGTAAAATGACTATTGCTGAGGCCAAGTTCTTGGGCTACGTTATTCATTTCAGTAACAAAATCTTCTTCTGACCCTGCAATACCTTCTGCTAATGTTATTGATGCATCGTTACCTGATGCTATGATGATTCCCTGTAATAGTTCCTTGATAGTAACATTTTGTCCTTCTCGTAAATACATTGAAGACCCTTTTTTTTCCCAAGCTTTTCTGCTTACTTGAAATTTATCTTCCATATTTATTATCCCTGCTTTTATATGATTAAAAGCTACGTATAAAGTCATTAATTTGCTCATTGAAGCAGGGGCCATCCGCTCATCAGCATTATGTTCAAATATAAATGAATCTGAAGCTAAATCTAATACTGCTGCTTGTTTTGCTTTTGTTCTAAATTGATAGGCATGTAAAGATAAGGGTAATATTAAAATTAGTAGTAAAATTCTTCTTAACATTTCTTGTAGTTTTTGATAGCTTAATTTTACAGGGATTTTTACAATGACAAAAGAATTTTGTATAGTTTGGTGAATATACCTTTAATATAAAGGTAGTCGATTTATAATAGAAAATGATAGGAGATTTAGCATATAAATTAATGAAGGCAACTGAATCTGCAGCAGTTGCTTCATATGGGCTTGTTGGATTAGGAAATGAGATGGGTGCTGATCAGGTAGCAGTAGATGCAATGCGTACTGCTCTAAACTCCATAGAAATAGATGGTATAATTGCAATTGGTGAAGGTGAAAGGGATTTGGCACCTATGCTATATGTTGGTGAAAGAGTTGGTACTGGAGCTGGCTGTAAAGTTGATATTGCTGTTGATCCACTAGAAGGCACAACTATTTGTGCTCACTATAAAAGAGGAGCTATGTCTACTCTTGCTGCAACAGAAAAGGGAAATTTTTTATATGCACCTGATGTCTATATGGAAAAGATAGCAGTCGGGAAAAATATTACTGGTGATGTAATTTCATTAAAAAATAATGTAGAAAAAAATTTAGATAACTTAGCGCAAATCAACCACTGTAAAGTAAGTGATCTTGTAATAACTGTATTAAAGCGTGAGAGACATAATGAGTTAATATCACGAATTAGAAAGTTAGGAGCAAGAATTAAGTTGATAGATGATGGTGATGTTTCTGCTGTGGTGTCTCTATTAAATGGTCATTCTGATATGTATATTGGGATAGGAGGAGCACCAGAAGGAGTACTTGCTGCAGCTGCACTTAATGCAATAGGTGGATATATGGAAGGAAGATTAATATTTAATAATGAGCAATTAAGAGAGAGAGCTATGGAAGTAAATATTTATGATACAGAAAAGATATATACAGTGAAAGATATGGTAAAAGGTGAGTCAGTGTTTATTGCAACGGGAATAACTGATGGTGAACTTGTGGATGGTATAAAAATTAATAAGGATGGCGATTTATTAATTAGTTCATTAATAATATTGCCAAACAAGGTATTGAGAATGCAAACAACATCTTATTTGTAAATTTTATTCTAAATTATTGCTATTGCATATAGATGTGTCACGGTTGGATCAATATAGATAAACCAGTAGGAATTAGTTCAGCACAAGCAGTTAATCAAGTTAAGAAGATTTTTAATATAAAAAAAGCTGGTCACATAGGTACTCTTGACCCTGTGGCTTCTGGAGTTCTGCCAATAGCTCTTGGTGAGGCGACTAAAACCATACCATATTTATCTTGTAATTTAAAGGCTTATAATTTTACAGTGCAATGGGGTGAACAGAGAAGCACAGATGATGTGTGCGGTGAGATAATCAAAATTAGTGCTGTGAAACCTGAATATAATCAGATAAATTATTTGACAAAGAATTTCATTGGTGAGATAGTCCAAACTCCTCCTCTGTTTTCTGCGATAAAGATTAATGGCATAAGATCATATAAATTAGCGAGAAGCGGACAAAATGTAGATATAAAACCACGTCTAGTACGTATACATGATCTAAAAGTGCTTTTTATAGATGCTGTGAATAATAGTGCAGAATTTTTTATGCTGTGTGGCAGTGGTGTATATGTCAGATCAGTTGCACGAGATATGGGTATTGCGTTAAATTGTTTTGGATATGTAACAAAACTAAGAAGAGTGATGGTAGGGAATTTTAAGGAAAATGGGTCAGTGCAAATTACGCAGCTTACTGCAAATTGTGAGATAAGTTCGATTACATCAATTCTGTATGAGATGTCTGGAATTGAAATTTCTGAAGAAGATGCAAAAAAGATCGGCAACGGTAAAAAGATCAGATTAAATAATTTGTACAATTTAAAGAATTATGATATTTGTTATGTAACAATAGGTGAGTTACCTGTTGCAATCTGTAGTTTTATTTGTGGCTATATTCAGCCTATGCGTGTTTTTAATTTTTGATATGGGGTTTTGCGATGTCAATAACATCCGAAAAGAAAAAGGGTTTAATTAATGCATATGCAGTTAAAGAGAGTGATACAGGTTCATCTTTTGTGCAATGTGCAATTTTAACTGAAAGAATTAATAATTTAACTGAACATTTTAAAATACATAAGCACGATCATCACTCTAAGCGTGGGCTACTTGTGTTGATAGGTAGAAGACGTAAGCATTTAAATTATATAAAGGGTAAGTTTGGTAATGAAGCTTATCATGGATTAATAGAAAAATTAGGTATTAGAAAATAATTGAGGGATTAATATGTTTAAGATTATAGAAGAATCTATAGAATGGTGTGGTCGTACTTTATCTCTAGAAACCGGTAAAATGGCACGCCAGGCCGACGGTTCAGTAGTAGTAAGTTATGGTGGTACGTCTGTGTTAGTAACTATTGTTACTAAAAACAAAGAAGAAAGTCTTGATTTTCTTGCTCTGAATGTGCAATTTGTTGCAAAAAGTTATTCTATAGGGAAAATTCCTGGTGGATTTTTTAAGAGAGAAGGTAAACCATCTGAGAGGGAGACTTTAATTTCAAGACTGATAGATAGAAGTATAAGGCCTTTATTTCCTTATTATTTCCATAATGAAATTAGTATAATATGTAATCTTCTAACTTATGATACGGTAAATCCCCCAGAAACACCAGCATTGATTGGTGCTGTTGCTGCACTTGCAATTTCTGGTCTGCCATTTCAATCAGTTATAGCTGGCATCACGGTTGGTTGTGATGAAAATAATAATTATATACTTAATCCTACTGTTCAAGAAATGAGATTAAGCAGTTTAGATTTATTATTATCAGGAGATGAACATTCTGTTTTCATGGTTGAATCAGAAGTAAAGGAGCTTTCTGAAGAAGTTGTTATGAATGCTATAAAATTTGGACATGCGCATCTTCAGCCTGTTATCATCTTTATCAGAGAGTTTGCTAATAAAGTTAGCAGCAGTAAAGCCGAAAGTTTTGCGCCTATTGATGTATCAGATATTACGCATGAGCTTCAAAAAAACCGTCAACTTTTTGAAGAAGCGTATACAAGTACAGTAAAACAAGAACGAATTAAGGTGTTAGATACTATAAGAAATAATCTTATCTCTACTTTAAAAGAGGCTGGAAAAGATGAGAATTTCATCATTTATGCAATCAAAAGTTTTGAGCGTTCTTTGGTACGTAAAATGATTCAGGACAGGTGTGTGAGAATAGATGGGCGCAAGTATAATGAAATACGTCAAATAGAAATTGAAGTTGATATTCTTTCTAAAACTCATGGTTCTGCTTTATTTACTAGAGGCAATACACAGGCACTAGTAGTGACTGCATTAGGCGCTACTCAAGATGAGCAAATTGTGGACGATATTGAGGGAGATCGTAGAGAACATTTTATGTTACATTATAATTTTCCATCATTTGCTGTTGGGGAAATAGCTATGGCACGTGCACCTGGCAGGAGAGAAATCGGTCATGGAAAACTTGCATGGAAGGCTATTCATCCTGTTTTACCTGATAAATCAGAATTTCCTTATACGATTAGAGTGGTGTCTGAAATTATGGAATCTGATGGTTCTTCTTCGATGGCAACAGTTTGTGGTACGTCTCTTGCTTTAATGGATACAGGTGTGCCTATAAGCGCTCCAGTTGCTGGTATTGCTATGGGTCTGATAAAGGATGATGATAATTATGTAATACTATCTGACATATTAGGTGATGAAGATTATTTAGGCGATATGGATTTTAAGGTTGCAGGAACGAGTCTTGGTATTACAGCACTACAAATGGATATGAAAATTTCTGGTATAAGTTTTGAAATTGTTGAGAAATCTTTGGAACAAGCGAGAGTCGGTAGATTGCATATCTTAGAGAAAATGAATGCTGTGATTTCAGAGCATAGTGAAGATATAAAAGATCATGCACCAAGAATGTTATCATTTTATATAGATAGAGACAAAATTTCAGCTGCTATAGGTACTAAAGGAAAAAATATACGTAATATCTGTGAAACAAGTAATGTAAAAATTGATATAGGAGATGATGGTAAAGTTTCTATTTTTGCTATGAATAACGATGAAGCACAAGCTGCGAAAAATATGCTGATTGGTTCAATAACAGAACTTGAGCCTGGAGCTATAGTTGATGCTAAAGTTGCAAAAATAGATAAATCTATTGTAGAATTAGAACTGCAAAATGGCAAAAGGGCAAAGATGCATATAAGTGAAGTGGCAAATCAACATATTCTATCTATAGAAGATATACTGAAACCAGGTGATGTTTTTAAAGCGGTAGTTATTGACTTTGAAAAAGGAGGGTGTCTAAAATTATCTAGACGTAGGGTTAATCAAGAAACAGGGGAATTTTTTGAAGGTGAACTCTATAACGTGGAAAAAAGGGAAGATACTAGAAGACCTTCTAGCTTTAGGAAAGCTCCTGGTTCTCGTTTTAACAGAAATAATAGAACTAAATTTAATAACAATAATTCCTCATCAGGGTTTTATTGATCTACTTAAACATTGGTAGTTGTTGCTGTAAAAGTTTTTTGATCTAGCCGATATATTGTCTTTGCAGTAACTTCTTTTATATTAATATTTGAACCTTCCATTCTCTCTATGGAGTCTATAAGTGGATCTTTTTAGATAAAACAAAATCTATGATAGAAACAGCTATACAACTTATAGTAAGAAAAAATCAATATATACACTATAAATTTATTTGTATCTGTTGATATGTGGAAATTAAAATGCAAACGTATTTAGGTAAAGAGAGAAGAATAGCAAATATAGTTGCACAACATTGGAATGATATAAAAGGTCCAGATCGAGAATGGCCAACGAGAAATGAGATAGATACTTCTGAAATCATGGAGTCATGGCAACACTGTTTCATAGTAGTAGTAAGTGATCAAGGGTATATCTGTGAAAATGCTGGCGAACGAGCAGCTGAATTCTATGGTTTGGAAAAAGATATGTTTATTGATAATCACCATATATTAGATGCACCGTTTTTACGCTTATATAAAATAGATGCAGTAATTGAAAAATTTGATGCAGTGGTAGATAATGGGTCTCCAATCGTTGAACAAGAGGAGAGTGAAAGTGTTAAGATGAGGCAAGTATTATTACCTCTTGGCAATAAAGATATGGTTAGTCATATATTAGGTGTTATTACATTTAAGCTTCTCTGAATCTATTAATGAAGTTGTGAGTGCCTCTCCATTTTGTAAGACTGGAATCAAGAATTGGCCCAAGAATTGACCTGAGCATTACATGTATATTCCATGTATCTGGACAAGCTCACAAAAGGATTTATCAGAATGCATTTTGCATTCACATGTTACTTAATAATTATATTATATATAAGTAGTAGAATTAAACAATACTGAATCATGCTACATTAGCCTAGAAATTTTTTAAATATTAATTTTTTTTGTATTGACTATTTAGGTTTATTATCTTATAAATTAGGAACTCAGTTATTTTTGTTATCTTAAGATGCCTACAATAAATCAGTTAGTACGTAAGGGTAGATCAAGGTCAGCACGCAAAAAGAAGGTTCCTGCTTTGGGCGAGACTAATCCACAGAGAAGAGGTGTATGCACAAAAGTATACACTACAACACCTAGGAAGCCTAATTCAGCTTTGCGTAAGGTAGCAAGAGTAAGGGTTAGTGGCTATGGTGAAGTAACTGCATATATACCTGGTGAGGGTCATAATTTGCAAGAACACTCAGTTGTTTTAATACGTGGTGGACGTGTTAAAGATCTTCCTGGTGTACGTTATCATATAATTAGAGGTGCACTTGATTTACGTGGTGTACAGAATAGGAAAAAGGCCCGTTCAAAATATGGTGTAAAAAAACTGGTTAAATAAAGTATGGCTCGTTCTAATAAGGCAAAAACAAGAGAGATTGGTGTTGACTCACGCTATAACAGCGTGTTGCTAATGCGTTTTATTAATACAGTAATGAAATGCGGGAAGAAATCTGTTGCAGAAAAAGTTATTTATGCTGCTCTTTCCTTAATTGAAAAAAAGCTTGGTGAAGGTGGGTTGTCGGTTTTTGAAGTGGCAATAGCAAATGTTACTCCTTCTGTTGAAGTCCGTTCCAAACGTGTGGGTGGTGCTACTTATCAAGTGCCAGTGGAAGTAAGAAAGAATAGAGCTGTTTCTTTGGCATTGAGATGGATCGTTAAATCAGCTTCTGCTATGCGAAAAAAGGGCAGTAAAACCTTTGCTGATTGTTTGCATATTGAGATATTAGATGCGTATAATAAACGTGGTGGTGCGTTCAAGATGTGTGAGGAAAAATATAAAATGGCTGAAGCTAATAAAGCATTTTCTTATCTTAATTTTTAGTATCATATGAGCGAAATTTCAATATCTAAGTATCGCAATATAGGTATAATGGCTCATATAGATGCTGGTAAAACCACTACTACAGAGCGTATCTTGTTTTATACTGGCAAGCAAAATAGAATGGGAGAGGTGCATGATGGTGCAGCATCAATGGATTGGATGGAACAGGAGAAAGAGCGTGGTATTACTATCACTTCTGCTGCTACAACATGTTTTTGGGATGATCATAGAATTAATATAATTGATACTCCTGGTCACGTTGATTTTACTATTGAGGTAGAAAGATCTTTAAGAGTTTTAGATGGCGCAGTTGCTGTATTTGATGGTGTTGCTGGAGTTGAACCTCAATCTGAGACCGTTTGGCGCCAGGCTGATAAGTATAACGTTCCCCGCATTTGTTTTGTAAATAAAATGGATAGGATAGGGGCTAATTTTTATCGGTGTGTTGAAATGATAGAAAAAAAGCTTTGTGCTGTACCTTTGGTAATTCAGCTACCTATAGGTAGTGAGAAAGATTTTAAGGGAGTAATTGACTTGGTTGCTATGAGGGCTATTATATGGAAGGATGAGGCATTGGGTGCGGAGTTCTTTTATGCTGATATTCCTAATAATTTATTAGATCAAGCAAATAAATCTCGAGAAATATTATTAGACAGTTTGGCTTATATAGATGACGAGGCAATGGATCTCTTTTGTGGCGGTGGTAAAGATAAGGGAGATGATGAAGAATGTGATGATCAGGATAAAGGATATGCAGTTAATTTATTAAAGAAATATATAAGAAAAGGTACTGTTCAAGGTAATTTTGTTCCTGTGTTATGTGGATCAGCTTTTAAAAACAAAGGTGTGCAGCCTCTTTTAGATGCTGTAGTGGATTTTCTGCCTTCCCCTGTTGATATGGATGTGATTACTGGTAGCGATTCGGCGAATCCTGAGGTAGCTATTATGGTTAAGCCATCAGAAAAAGAGAAATTTATTGCTCTTGCATTTAAAGTGATGAATGATAAATTCGTAGGTAGTTTGACATTTATCCGTATTTATTCCGGAAGACTAAAGTCTAAATCTTCTGTGTTAAATGTAGGTAGAGATGAAACTGAGTCGATTGGTAGAATATTACTTATGCATGCAAATAACAGGGAAGATATTACGGAAGCTAAAGCTGGTGATATAGTTGCGTTAGTTGGTTTAAAGAAGACGGTCACTGGCGACACTTTATCTGCGCGTGATTTTCCTGTATTATTGGAACGTATGGAATTTCCTGAGCCTGTCATTGAAATTGCTGTAGAACCTAAAACTACTTCGGATCAAGAGAAGTTAGGTATGGCTTTAAGTAGATTGGTTGCAGAAGATCCTTCTTTAAGAATGTCGGTTAATGCGGAAAGTGGTCAAACCATATTGAAGGGTATGGGTGAGTTACATCTTGAGATTATTATTGATAGGGTTAAACGTGAATTTAATGTTGACGTAAGTGTAGGTGCTCCACAGGTTGCGTATCGTGAAACGATTACTAAAGCTGTTGAGATTGAGTATCTACATAAGAAGCAATCTGGGGGTGCTGGTCAATTTGCTAAAGTCAAAATACTATTTGAGCCTTTAGAACCTGGTGCTGGGTTTCAGTTTGAGGGTAAGATTGTGGGTGGTGCTATTCCAAAAGAATATATTCCTGGCGTGGAGAATGGCTTGGAGTTAATAAAAGAAAGTGGTATAATTTCTGGTTTTCCAGTTATTGATTTTAAGGCTACTCTGATTGATGGAGCTTTCCATGAAGTAGATTCTAGTCCTTTAGCTTTTGAGCTTGCAGCTAAAGGTGCTTTTAAGGAAATGGCAAATAAAGCTGCTCCAAGGATATTAGAGCCTATAATGAAAGTTGAAATTATTACACCTGAAGAATATATGGGTGATATTATGGGTGATATTAACAGTAGAAGGGGACAGGTTTCTAGTATGGAAACACGAAATAATAGTACTATCATTATTGCTTTGGTTCCTCTTGCAAATATGTTTGGTTATATTAATATTTTGCGTTCTATTTCTCAAGGGAGGGCTCAGTATAGTATGCATTTCTCTTGTTATGAACAAGTACCACAGTATGTGGTTGATGAATTGAAATTAAAGGTATAATTGAGGGTAAAGTTATGACAACAGCATTTGGGAAGCCGCATGTGAATGTAGGGACGATAGGGCATGTAGATCATGGGAAGACGACATTAACAGCGGCGATAACGAAGCATTATGGTAAGTTTGTGAAGTATGACGAGATAGATAAGGCACCTGAGGAGAGGAAGAGGGGTATAACGATAGCGACGGCACATGTTGAGTATGAGACAAAGAGCAGGCATTATGCGCATGTTGATTGTCCTGGGCATGCTGATTATGTTAAGAACATGATAGTAGGTGCTGCGCAGATGGACGCAGCGATATTAGTAGTATCAGGTACTGATGGTCCGATGCCACAGACGAAGGAGCATTTATTATTAGCAAAGGAAGTAGGAGTAAAATATATAGTAGTATATATAAACAAGGCTGATGTAGCTGACCCAGAAGATATAGATTTAATAGAGATGGAGATAAGAGACTTACTAAAGCACTATAATTTTCCTGGAGACGAAGTACCTATTATAGTAGGGTCTGCATTAAAAGCGTTAGAAGAAAGTGCAGATGAGGATGAAGGATATGGTGGTGAGGATGAAGGATATGGTGGTGAGGATGAAGGATATGGGAGAAGGTCAATAGACAGGTTAATGGCAGCATTGGATGAGTATGTACCGGTGCCGCCACGTCTGGTAGATTTACCATTTTTACTACCGATAGAGGATGTATTTTCAATATCTGGTCGTGGTACAGTAGTAACAGGTAGAATAGAGAGAGGTGAGATAAGACCAGGTGATGAAGTAGAGGTAGTAGGGTTAGGAGCTACGCAAAAGACTATATGTACAGGTGTTGAGATGTTCAAGAAGATGTTAGAGAAGGGGAGTGCAGGTTTAAATGTAGGTATATTATTAAGGGGTACAAAGAGAGAGGAAGTAGAGAGGGGGCAAGTATTAGCGAAGCCAGGGAGTATTACACCGCACAAGAAGTTTAGAGCGGAGATATATATATTAAAGAAGGAAGAAGGAGGGAGGCACACACCATTTTTTGACAATTATCAGCCACAATTTTATGTACGTACAACGGACGTAACAGGGAGTGTAAAATTATTAGATGGGAAGGAGATGGCAATGCCAGGAGATAATTTAAGTATAGCAGTGGATTTACACTTACCAATAGCTATGGACAAAGGGTTACGTTTTGCTATTAGAGAAGGTGGTAAAACTGTTGGCTCCGGTGTCGTGTCGGAAATTTTGGAGTAAAGATGAAGGAAGATATATACATTACAATTAAGGCTTTTGACTGTTCTTTATTGGAAAGATGTGTTAAGAAATTTATTGATGAGTTAAAGCGTTCTGGTGCAAAATTATCTGGTCCGGTTGCATTACCGAGAAAAGATTCTAAATTTATTGTCAATAAATCTCCTCATGTTGACAAAAAGTCTCGTGAACAATTTGAGATGAGAGTTTCAAAACGTTTAATTATTATACACGATCCTACTTCTACTATGATGCAGATGCTTACAGGTTTATCTTTTTCTGCAGGTGTAGAAGTTGAGTTAAGAGTGAAAACCAAGAGAGCAGTGTAATGAGAAGAATTAATCCATTAAAAAGAATTGGTCTATTAATGAAAAATGTTGGCCATACTGGTATATATTCTGTTTCTGGTCGTATACCTGTGACCTTATTACATCTCGATGAAACTTATATTATTGATACAAAAGCAGAGGATAAATGTGGTTATAATTCAGTAGTGCTAGGTACAGGGAATTTAAGGAATATTGCCAAACCTCAACAGGAGTATTTAAGGAAGCTTGGTATAAGTAATAAATGCAAATTATATGAAAGCAGGTCACATGATTTATCTGGGATAGAATGTGGCAAAAAAATAAGCATAGAACATTTTGTGGTTGGTCAATACATTGATATTACTGGTTACTCTAAGGGCAAAGGATTTGCTGGTGTAATGAAAAGGCATAACTTTAGTGGTCTTAGAGCTTCTCATGGTGTTTCTATTGCTCATAGGTCGCAGGGTTCTACTGGCCAATGCCAAGATCCTGGCAGGGTATTTAAAGGAAAAAAAATGGCTGGTCATTTGGGTAATAGTAGAGTGACCGTGCAAAATATAAAGATTTTATCAATTGATTATGAAAATAATTTCATTGTTGTAAAAGGTAATAATATTCCAGGTTTTAAGGGTTCTTACGTTTTTGTAAGAGATGCGATAAAAAAACCTCTACATAAAGATGTACCTTTTCCAGTAGGATTGTTTAATGGAGTGATTAGTTAGTATGGAGTGTAAAATAGTTAATCTTTTTAATGATCATGTAGGGGTTATTGACCTTAATCCATTAATATTTTCTGTTGAACGAAAATTACATTTGCTGCATGACGTGGTGAAGTGGCAGCTTGCTAAAAGAAGAACGGGTACTCATAAGGTAAAGATCATTAGTGATGTTTCTGGTACTACTGCTAAACCTCATAGTCAGAAACGCACTGGTAGAGCTAGACAGGGAAGTTTGCGTTCCCCGCAGTTTAGAGGTGGTGGAGTTATTTTTGGTCCTGTTGTGAGAAGTCATGCCCACTCTATTAATAAAAAGGTGCGCAAGATTGCTTTGAAGGTTGCGTTATCTCTAAAATACTTAGACAATCAGTTAATTATTGTGGACAATTTTAATATTGATATAACTAAAACGTCTGAAATGTGTAAATATATTAGTAATTTTAAATTTTCTTCTTTTCTGATAGTTGATCATTACAATGATAGTTTGCTGCGTGTTACCAATAATTTATCTAATGTAGACTTAATTAAGCCTGTAGGACTGAATGTGTTTGATATCTTGAATCATGAGTGTATTATGTTAACAAGTGGTGCTGTAAAATTTCTTGAAGAGAGATTGCTATGATAATAAAATCTCCTATAATTACAGAGAAAGCTTCTTTTCTCAGGGAAAAGTTTAATAAATATTCACTATATGTTTCGGCAAGTGCAAATAAACATCAGATAAAATTGGCTGTAGAATCTATGTTTGGTGTTAAAATTGCTGCTATCAATGTTATTACAGTGAAACCTAAAACTAAATATTTCAGAGGTATAGTCGGGCGTAAGAAGCAGAGAAAGAAAGTTTATTTTTCTTTGATAGATGGTCAAAAATTAGATATAATGAGTGTTTAATATGGGTACAAAATTTCTTAAGCCTGTTACTCCTTCTTCTCGTGGGACAGTTTTAATAAGNGCAATGCCAGGAGATAATTTAAGTATAGCAGTGGATTTACACTTACCAATAGCTATGGACAAAGGGTTACGTTTTGCTATTAGAGAAGGTGGTAAAACTGTTGGCTCCGGTGTCGTGTCGGAAATTTTGGAGTAAAGAATTTAAATTTATAGGAGCGTAGCTCAATTGGTAGAGCGCTGGTCTCCAAAACCAGAGGTTGTAGGTTCAATTCCTATCGCTCCTGCAGATAGATATGTAATGAAGAATGTTGAAAAGTTTACGTAGTTTTTTTTATGATATAAGGCAAGAGATAAAAAAAATTGCCTGGGTAAAAAGACGAGATGTAATATCATCGTTATTTGTTGTAGTAATTGTCATATTATGTTTTTCGATCTTTTTTTGTTTTATAGATTTTATATCTCTTTACGTAGTTAAAGCTTTGTTTGGAATTGTCTATGACATATGAGTATAAATGGTATATCATTAGGGCTAATTATAGTTGTGAACACGATATACGTGCTCTTGTGAATTGTGAGTATTTTAAAGAGATTTTTGTTCCTTATAAAACTGTAAGGTCTGGTGTGTGTGAAATATATGCATATATGTATCTGTGTGATGCAAGTAAAAGTATTTTAAGCAAGATTCACGGTCTCTGTGATGATGGTTTTGAAATAATTCCAGATGACGAGGTAGATGCAAAACGTAAGGAGTTTGCTAAATATGAGTGGTACCTTCTTAGAGTAGCTTCTAACTATGAAGAAAAAGTACGTCAATATATGCTGGAAAATTCGGCGAGATTAGGAATCAGTGATTATTTTAAAGAGATTTATATTCCGTATGAAGAACCTGGTGAAATGGAATTACGATCTAAAAAAACTGCAATACGCAAGAAGCATTGTCCTGGTTATGTTTTTTTATATGTAAATTTGTGTGACGCAGTACTAAATTTTATTAATAATATACCAAAGTCTCTTAAAGTTTACGGGTTTCTGAAAGATGGTAATATGCTCAAAGCAATTTCAAATGACGACATCAATGCGATGTGTAGTAGGATTTACACAGAGCAAGAAACTAAGAATCTCAGTTATGGTTTTGAAAGAGGCGAAAAGGTAAAGATCACAGAAGGTACTTTTCAAAATTTTACTGGTATAGTTGACGCGATAGATGAAGTAAATGATGAGAAGAGTAATGAAAGAAAGGAAATTGTAAGTGTAAAAATATCTATTTTCGGTAAACCTACAGTTTTAAAATTTAATTTAGCTCAAATAGAAAAAGTAGAGGAGTAGTTATGAGTACTGTGATTGCTAGAATTAATTTGTTGATGGAAGCTGGTAAAGCTGTTCCTGGTCCTAAAATTGCTTCGGTTCTTGGTCCGCGTGGTGTACCTGTCCCTAAATTTTGTGAAGCTTTCAATAAAGTTACTAGTGCTCCTAATGCTAATTATAGAGTAGGTGATATGGTAACTGTGCGTATTTCTGTAAAAGATGATCGTTCTTATGATTTTACTATTAGTGGTCCGCCGGTATCATTTTTGCTTAAGAAAGAGGCTAATTTGGAAAAAGGTTCTAGCAACCCAGGTAAAGAGCTAGTAGTAAAGTTGTCAATGTCTGCTATAATTAAAATAGCAAAGTGTAAAATGTTTGATATGAAAATAAGTAGTGAAGATGCAGCGGTGAAGATGGTTCTTGGTACTGCTAAATCTATGGGTATAGAAGTAACGGAGGTTATGTAAATGCACGCTAAGCAATGCCTAGAATGTATTATTGAGTCTGCTTCAGCAAAGTTTGATGAATCTGTTGATGTGGCAGTGAACTTAGGTATAGATCCACGTAAATCTGAAGAGCAGGTGCGTGGTGTGGTAGTTTTACCTAAAGGTATAGGAAAAGAAATCAAGGTAGCTGCTTTTGTTCAAGATGAGCATTTTGCAGATGCTCAAAAGGCTGGTGCAGATATTGTAGGTGGAGAAGAATTAATTGAAGAAATAAAAAAGGGTAGAAAGCTTGATGTTGACTGGTGTGTTACAACTCCAAATTTTATGATCAAAGTTACTTCTATAGCGAAGATATTAGGTTCGAAAGGGATCATGCCTAACCCTAAATTTGGTACTGTGACTTCTGATATAGTGAGTACAATCCAAACTATTAAGTCTGGTCAAGTAAGATTTAGGGCTGATAAAAGTGGTATTATTCATGGTAAACTAGGGAACATTAAATTTAGTATTGATGATTTATTAGAAAATTTGAGAGCATTTCTTGAAATCATCAAAGGTAATAAGCCAGTATCTGTAAAAAGTGTGTATTTTAAAAGTGTGTTTTTAAATTCTACTATGGGCAAGGCTTATAAAATAGGCAGAGTAGAAGATATAATTTAGAGGAGTGAGTAGTGAAACGCGAACATAAGGATAAATTTACACAAAATGTAGTAGATGTGTTCTCAAAAAATGATTTTTTGATATTGGTAAATTTTAAGTCTATAAATGCTAGTGAATCATTGAATCTTAGAAATGGTTTGAAATCTATAGATGGTGGATTTCTGGTTGTTAAGAATACTTTGGCACGTTTGGCTCTGGAGAGAGCAAACAAGTTTCCTTATCTATCAGATAAATTTGTGGGCCCTGTTGCTATTGTCTATTCAAATGCTATTGTGGAAGTTGCAAAATTAATAGTTGATTTTATTGATGATAATAAAGATAAAATGTCTATTATTTGCGGAGCCAATTCAAATCAATCGTTAGTAGCTGATGAAGTTAAGAGATTAGCTAACTTACCGTCCTTGGATGAGCTGCGTGTAAGAATAATGCAATTGATGTCTCCTGCACGGTTGATGTTATCTATTAATTCTTCTTCTATTAAACTTATAAGAATGTTAGACTATTATAGTTCTAAAGAGTAAATTTATTATTAACAAAGGGGTAGTAGTATTATGAGTAATATAACAAATGATTTGGTGGATAAGATATTGTCTCTCACTGTATTAGAAGCTGCTGAGCTAGTAAAAATGCTTGAAGAAAAAACAGGATTCTCTGCAAGTTCATTTGCGGCTGGTATTGCACCTGCTGCTGGTGCAAATGCTGTTTCGCCTGGTGCTCAGGAAAAAAGCGAATATAAAGTTGTAATTAAGGAAGTTGATTCTAGTAAAAGAATTAACATTATTAAGGCCATTAGGGAAATTAAATCTGGCCTTTCGCTAGTAGATGCAAAGGGTTTCGTTGAGTCTTTACCTAAGGAATTAGTTACAAATGTTTCTAAAGATGAAGCAGAAAAAATAAAGCAAAAACTTGTCGAATCAGGAGTAATTAAAGTGGATCTTGAGTAACTCTTCAGTAGTAATTAAAGTGGATCTTGAATAACTCTTTTTTCGTTGGGTGAAATTAATGACTGATATTTGTAGTGCTAATATTTGCGTTCCTAGAGTTTCTTATGCTCGTTCAATAGATCTCAAAGACTCTTTGTTGGACTTAGTAAAAGTTCAAAAAGAATCTTATAGTGCATTTACTCCGGGCAATAAGGATAATAATAAGCTTGAATCTATTTTTCATGCTGTTTTTCCAGTAAATGATCCTTTACATAGGGCGACTATAGAATTTATAAGGTGTAGGATTGATTATCCTAAGTATGATGAATCTGAATGTATAAAACGTGGTATTACTTTTTCTGCGCATATTATTGCTTCTTTACGTCTTGTGATTATGCAAGATGGTGTATCTTTGGACGAGTATAGATCAATTAAGGATGAATCTAAAGATTTTGCTAAAGCAGTGAAATATACAGAAGAACAGGACATTCGCATTTGCGAATTACCATTAATGACCGATAAAGGTACATTTATAATTAATGGTGTTGAAAAAGTAACGGTTTCACAGATGCATAGATCTCCAGGTGTATTTTTTGATAGTGACAAGGGGAAAACATATAATTCTGGTAAACTAATTTACTCGGCTCGAATCATTCCCTATAGGGGATCTTGGCTTGATATTGAGTTTGACGTTAAAGATTATTTATATTTTCGTATTGATAGGAAAAGAAAACTTCCTATATCAGTTTTGTTAAAAGCATTAAAATTATCTAACAACGATATAATTAATAAATTTTACCAAAAGATAAAATATGTACAATATCAAGCTGGGTGGAAAGTGCCTTTTACTCCAGATAAGTTTAAGGGAGTTAGGCTTCCGTTTGATTTAGTAGATATAAATGGTAATGTATTACTTAAAGCCAACGTACGCATTACATCAAGATTAGCTAAAAAGCTTTATGATGATGGGTTAGATGAGTATGTCATACCTTTTGACTCTATATGTGGTCTATTTCTTGCAGAAGATTTAATAGATAATGAAAGTTCTGCTTTGATTTTATCAGCTGGTGAACCTATAAAACCTGATGATCTCAAGAAGATCCAACTTTTATCTATAAGTGAAATCTTTGTATTGAATATAGATAATTTATCTGTTGGGCCTTACATATTGAATATGCTTTTCTTAGAAAAGGATATGTCTTATCAGGATGCTCTACAAGAAATATATAAAATTTTACGTCCTGGTGAGGTACCAGTGTTAGAGATAGTTGAGAACTTTTTTCACAATCTCTTCTTTAATCAAGAGTATTATGATTTATCAAGTATCGGTAGGTTGAAGCTAAATTCTTACCTGAATTTAAATTATGATGAGGATTTAACTGTTTTAACTCATGATGATATTATTGGAGTTGTTAAAAAAATAGTATTACTACGTGATGGACAGGGTTCAGTAGATGATATTGATCATTTAGGAAATAGAAGGGTAAGGTCTGTAGGAGAATTTATTGAAAATCAATTGCGGACTGGATTAATCAAGTTAGAACGGGTTATGGTTGATTATATGTCAACTTCTAATCTTGAAAAAGTTTCTCCAGCCGACTTTGTTAATCCAAAAGTATTGACTAATGTTTTGAGGGATTTCTTTAATTCTTCTCAATTATCTCAGTTTATGGATCAAACCAATCCATTGTCTGAATTAACACATAAGAGAAGATTATCAGCATTAGGCCCAGGTGGATTAACTAGAGAACGCGCAGGGTTTGAGGTACGGGATGTGCATCCTACTCATTATGGAAGAATTTGTCCTATTGAAACTCCTGAAGGGCAAAATATTGGATTGATCAACAGTTTAGCTATATATGCACGCATTAATAAATATGGTTTTATTGAAAGTCCATATAGAAAAGTAATTAACAGGGTAGTTACTGACCAAGTTGAGTATTTATCTGCTATAGATGAAGGGTTATATTACATAGCTGATGCTAGTGCAAAGCTTGATGAAAATAATTGCTTTATTGATGATATGTTATATTGTAGACACGCTGGTAATTTTGTAATGGTCAACAGTGATCAAGTAAGTTACATTGACGTATCACCTAAACAGATAATATCAGTTGCAGCTGCTTTAATTCCTTTTTTAGAAAATGATGATGCTAATAGAGCATTGATGGGGTCTAATATGCAGCGTCAAGCTGTGCCTTTACTACATCCTACAGCTCCGTTAGTGGCTACTGGTATGGAGTCATTTACTGCTAGTGGTTCTGGTGCGGTAATTGTAGCAAAGCGTGATGGTATTGTTGATAGTGTTGATAGTAATGCCATAGTTATACGTGCTTTTGATGAAGAAATGTTAGATGTAGATATTTATCATTTACAAAAGTTTCAACGTTCTAATCATAATACTTGTATTAACCAAAGACCTGTGGTACGTGTAGGCGATTATGTGAAGGCAGATGATGTAATAGCAGATGGTTCGGCAATTAATATAGGTGAGCTTGCGCTTGGAAAAAATTTACTTGTCGCATTTATGTCTTGGCAAGGGTATAACTTCGAAGATTCCATTATCATGTCTAGCGAAGCAGTTAAGAAGGATTTGTTCACTTCTATTCATATAGAAGAATTTGAGTGTACCGTACATGATACTCCTTTAGGGTCAGAGAAGGTAACACGTGCTGTACCTGACGTTAATGAAGAGAATCTCTATCATTTAGATGATAGTGGTATAGTAAAAATTGGCACTAGAGTTGGTCCAGGCTATATCCTTGTAGGAAAGGTGACACCTAAGCCTTCTCTCTCGTTGCCTCCTGAAACAAAGTTATTGATGACAATTTTTGGTGAGAGGTCATTCGATTGTGCAGATTCTTCGTTATATACCTCTCCAGATGTTGAAGGTACAGTAATTGATGTACAAGTCTTTACGCGCAGAGGTGTGGAAGAGATTGAAAGGGCAAAATTAATTAAACAGAAAGAGATCAATAATTTTGAGAAAGAGAGAGATTACATAATTAATGTTACTAGTGATCATTTTTACGATGAATTAAAAAAACTTATTATGAATTGCGAGCCAGGGAAAGAGCTTGATTCCATAGATCGTGAAAAATGGTGGAACATAGGATTAAAACATTCATCTATTGTGCCACAGGTGAAAGATCTAAGAAAAAGTTTTGATGACAAAGTATCAAATGCAGTAAGACAGTTTAAACGAAGGATAGAAAAATTAAATGAAGGCTACGATTTACCTCAAGGTGTATCTATAATAGTTAAAGTTTTTATAGCTGTAAAACATAGTCTACAGCCAGGTGATAAAATGGCTGGTAGACATGGAAATAAGGGTGTGATTTCTCGTGTTGTTCCTGTGGAAGATATGCCTTATTTAGAGGATGGTACGCCTGTTGATGTTATTCTTAATCCATTGGGTGTGCCTTCAAGAATGAATGTAGGACAGATATTGGAGAGTCATGTAGGTTGGGCTTGTAAAAAATTAGGAGAGAGAGTATCAGATATTTTAGATAGAATAAAATGTGCTACTCAATCAAGAGAGGATGCACAAGACGAAAAAGAGCGAACAAATGAGTTATACAGTAGTTTGCGTGATTTTCTAATTAAGATTTATAGTTGTGGTAATAATGCTGCTATCTGTAATAGCATTCGTAATATGGATGATAATGCTCTAACAAAATTTGCACATAAATTACGTGAAGGTGTCCCTATATCAGCCCCTGTATTTGAAGGGCCAAAAGATGACCAGATAACTGAACTTTTTAAACTTGCTGGTTTAGATGGTTCTGGACAAATAGAGCTATATGATGGCCGTACGGGTGAAAAATTTGATCGCAAAGTTACAGTGGGATACATGTACATGCTCAAATTACATCATCTAGTTGATGATAAAATTCATGCACGGTCAGTAGGTCCTTACAGTTTAGTAACACAGCAACCTTTGGGAGGAAAATCTCATTTTGGTGGTCAACGTTTTGGAGAAATGGAATGCTGGGCATTACAAGCATATGGTGCTGCATATACATTACAAGAAATGTTAACTGTAAAATCTGATGATATTAATGGTAGAATTAAGATCTATGAATCAATAATAAAAGGTGATAGTAACTTTGAATGTGGTATTCCAGAATCATTCAATGTAATGATAAAGGAATTACGTGCTTTATGCTTGAATGTAGTTTTAAAGCAGCATGGTGTACCAATTCAGGAGATAACTCATCATAGCATAGCGCAGCCTTTCGATACAATTGGTATTTCGATTGCCAATCCGGAAAGCATTCATTCTATGTCTTACGGGGAAATCAAGGATGTATCAACAGCAAATTATCGTACATTTAAGGTTGAGAAAGGAGGGCTATTCTGTCCTAAGGTTTTTGGACCTGTAAATGATTATGAGTGCTTATGTGGTAAATACAAAAAGAGAAGGCATAGAGGCCGTATATGTGAAAAATGTGGAGTAGAAGTTACATCTTCTAAAGTAAGAAGAGAAAGGATGGGGCATATAGATCTTGTCTCCCCTGTTGCACATATATGGTTCTTAAAATCTCTACCATCAAGAATTGGTGCGTTATTAGATATGTCTCTTAGGGATATCGAGAATATCTTATATAGTGATCATTATGTTGTGATAGATCCTCTTGTTGCTCCATTCGAGAAATGTGAAATTATTAGTGAGAAAGCTTACTATGAGGCTAAAGCAGAATATGGAGAAGATGGCTTTATAGCGATGCAGGGTGTTGAAGCTATTAGGGAATTATTATCACGTCTAGATTTACATGATATCAGAAGGAATTTGAGGTTAGAGCTCGAATCTGTTGTGTCTGAAATCAAGAGAAAGAAAATTATAAAAAGGTTACGTATTGTTGAAAATTTTATTAAATCTGGAAATAGGCCCGAATGGATGATACTTACGACTATTCCTATTTTACCTCCAGATTTACGTCCTTTAGTATCGCTTGAAAGTGGGCGCCCTGCAGTTTCTGATTTAAATCATCATTATAGGACTATTATCAATCGTAATAATAGGCTCAGGAAATTATTAAGTTTAAATCCTCCTGAAATTATGATTCGTAATGAGAAGAGGATGTTACAGGAAGCAGTTGATTCTCTTTTTGATAACAGCCGTCGTAATGCTCTTCCAAATAAAGCAGGTGCTGTTGGATATAAAAAGTCCATCAGTGATATGCTTAAGGGTAAACAAGGACGTTTCCGTCAAAATCTGTTGGGTAAGAGGGTAGATTATTCAGGACGATCTGTAATTGTTGTCGGACCAACTTTAAAATTGCATCAATGTGGGTTGCCAAAGAGAATGGCTCTCGAGTTATTTAAACCTTTTGTCTACTCAAAACTTAAGATGTATGGTCTAGCGCCTACGATCAAGTTTGCTAGTAAACTGATTAGGGCAGAAAAACCAGAAGTATGGGATATGCTGGAAGAAGTAATAAAGGAGCATCCTGTTCTATTAAATAGAGCACCTACTTTACATAGGCTAGGTATTCAAGCTTTTGAGCCTGTACTTATTGAAGGGAAAGCTATACAATTACATCCGCTTGTTTGTACAGCATTTAACGCGGATTTTGATGGTGATCAGATGGCGGTGCACGTACCGATTTCATTAGAGGCTCAACTTGAAACTAGAGTGTTAATGATGTCTACTAGTAATGTTTTAAGCCCTTCTAATGGTAGACCGATTATAGTGCCTAGTAAGGATATAGTGCTTGGGATATATTATCTTACTTTGCAGGAAGTAGTAAATCACGACGATAATTTACCATATTTAGGTACATTTTATGATGTTGAGCATTCTTTAAACAGTGGTGTTTTAAATATCCATTCTAATATAAAATATAGAATGGGTGATAAAGTTATTCTTACAACTCCTGGACGTCTAATATTGTGGCAAATTTTGCCTAAACATGAAAATTTAGGTTTTGATACAGTCAATCAAGTATTAACTGTTAAGGAAATAACTAATATGGTAGATTTAGTCTATCGTAATTGTGGTCAAAGTGCTACGGTGATATTTTCTGATAAATTGATGGTGCTTGGTTTTGAATATGCTACATTTTCTGGTATCTCTTTCGGACGGCATGATTTGGTTATACCTGACACTAAAACTATGCATGTTGAGCAAGCAGCGAATGAAATTAAGAAATTTTCTATGCAGTACCAGGATGGACTAATTACTAGGAGTGAAAGGTACAATAAGGTTATAGATGAATGGTCTAAATGTACAGATACTATTGCTAATGACATGTTAAAAGCAATGTCTGTATATGATAAAGATAGTAAGTATAACTCAGTCTATATGATGGTTAGTTCAGGTGCTAGGGGTTCTACTTCTCAGATGAAACAGTTATCCGGAATGCGTGGTTTAATGACTAAGCCTTCTGGTGAAATTATAGAAACTCCGATAATATCTAACTTCCGGGAAGGATTAAATGTATTTGAGTACTTTAACTCTACGCATGGTGCGCGTAAAGGGTTAGCCGATACTGCTCTTAAGACTGCAAATTCTGGATATTTAACTCGCCGTCTAGTTGATGTCTCACAAAATTGTATTGTTATAACCCATGACTGCAAAACATCAGATGGTCTAGTTGTGAGAGCTGTAGTGGAAGGAGGGACTATCATTGCGTCGCTAGAAAGTTTGGTGCTTGGTAGGGTAGCTGCGAACGATATACATCATCCAATGACCAAAGAACTATTAATAGGTGCTGGTGAGCTCATTGATGAGGAAAAAGTAAAACAAATTAATGTTGCTGGAGTCGATGCTATTAAAATTAGGTCGGCTTTAACTTGTAAAGTGAGTCCAGGTGTATGTTCTTTATGTTATGGACGAGACCTTGCAACTGGTAAGATTGTGTCTATAGGTGAAGCAGTAGGTGTAATAGCTGCACAATCTGTTGGAGAGCCTGGTACACAATTGACTATGCGTACCTTCCACATAGGGGGAGTAGTAACGAGAGGCGTGGAATCATCCAGTATTCTGGCTTCAACTAATGCCAAGATCAAATTAAGCAATAGCAATTATATAGCAGATAAGAATGGCAATAAAATTGTAATCAGTCGTTCTTGTGAAGTAGTGCTAGTTGACAGTGCTGGAAGTGAAAAATTAAGGCATAGTGTGCCTTATGGTGCAAAACTTTATGTAGATGAAGGAGATTTAGTAAAAATTGGTGATCAAGTTGCAGAATGGGATCCTTACACATTACCTATTATTACGGAAAAGACAGGTACTGTGCTTTATCAGGACTTAAAAGATGGTGTTTCTGTGGCTGAGGTAATGGATGAATCAACAGGAATATCAAGTAAAGTAGTAAAAGATTGGAAGTTGCATTCCAGTGGAGCTAATCTACGTCCTAGAATTGTATTACTGGATGATAAAGGTGAAGTAATTACACTGGCTAGCGGTGTTGAGGCATGTTATTTCATACCGATAGGTGCAGTGTTGAATGTACAAGATGGGCAAAAAGTTTATGCTGGTGAGGTGATCACGAGAACGCCTAGAGAGTCTGTGAAAACGCGTGATATTACTGGTGGATTACCTAGAGTGATAGAACTCTTTGAAGCGCGTCGTCCTAAGGAGCATGCGATTGTTAGTGAAGTAGATGGTAATGTAGTATTTTCAGAAAAGGATCGTCGAGGAAAACGCAGTATATTGATCCAGCCTATAGATAATCAGGTTCCTCCTGTAGAGTATCTTGTATCTAGAAATAAACATATTATAGTTAATGAGGGTGATTTTGTGCGTAAGGGTGACCTATTAATGGATGGTGATCCTGATCTCCATGATATTTTACGAGTTATGGGATTAGAAGCACTAGCACATTATATGATCTCTGAGGTACAACAAGTTTATAGGTTGCAGGGTGTGCGTATAGACAATAAACATTTGGAAGTAATATTAAAGCAAATGTTACAGAAAGTAGAAATTACTGATCCTGGTGATACTATGTATCTCATTGGTGAGAACATTGATAAATTAGAGATTGATCAAGAAAATGATGCCATGGTTAATTCAGGCAAACGTCCTGCGCAGTATCTTCCTATTCTACAAGGGATTACTAGGGCAAGCCTTGAAACTAACTCCTTTATTTCTGCTGCATCTTTCCAAGAGACAACTAAAGTATTGACAGAAGCGGCATTTTGTGGCAAGGAGGATACTTTAGTTGGTTTAAAAGAAAATGTTATAGTAGGACGATTAATTCCTGCTGGTACGGGTTTAATTATGAATAAAATTAGATCTCTTGCATTGCGTGATAATTATAAGGATTATTTTGATGTGGAATTTTATGATGAAAAAGCATTATGTAAAAACGAAGCTTAAAAATAGATACTCTATTAATAATTATGAAAGATTTTATGTTGATAATTAGACATATGGATTTCTCAGTGGGGTAATTATGAGCAGATATCTTGTAGCTCACAACAGTAATGATAATCTAAGCGATGATGACAGTAGTATGTTTCATGCAAAGATTAGAATAGAAGACATCGCCGAGCAAAAAGCAGTACAAGATTCTAAGAATAAAGCTGGTGAATTTGCAAAAGAAAAATTATTAAAGGAAGCAGAAGGTATCTCTTTAGAAGAGGAGATATACGAGGAAGTATATGAGGATTTTTCTTCTTTACTCGATTCAATTGAATCATTTGCTGATGAAAATAATATACACGATTTATATCAGGAATTATTGGAAAGAATTTGCAGTGTTTTTGAATGCATGTTCAAACTCGTTGTTAATGAACAAAAAGAAAAAGGTTGGTTGTTTTCACTATTGAGAAAGCTTCTGAATAAACGGCTATCATGGGAAGATAGATTAGATCTGGAAATAGCAGAGTTACAGAAAAAGTTAGAAAGTAACGATTTATCTGCGGAAGAAAGATCTGAAATTATGAAGAGACNNAAAGTGTTGCAGGAAATCAAGCTGTATAAAGTCACTGCTATAGGTTTAATAATTGGTATACTAGCCAATTTTATAGGATTTAATAAAGCTATAGCGAGAAGTGCAGAGATTATAAGAGAAATAAGAGCAAAAGCGCAAGAAGCTTATGAAAGAAATTTTGGCAAAGAAAAAGAGGTGGAAAACCATACCACTGAAGATAAAATAAAAGAAGAAACGTTTAAACGAAAATGTGAAGAAAATGCACTGGTAGAGTCAATTTTTAGGAAACTTGCTGACGAGCCTATTCCACTAGCATTAATACCGGATGTTATGAAGTCAGTGGCAGATTTATCAAAGCATATTGACTATTTAGATTATATGGCATTGAGTAATCCATCAAAGGTCAAGCAACCTGCAACAGAAAATGAGCAGGCTAATACAATAAGCAAGCAGAAGAAAACGGAAGAGCAAAAGGTTGATGATGCAAGTGTTAATAATTATGCGAGTTCTCCTAATCAGGTACACAACAGTGAAGCACCAACACACAATAGCGAGAAGTGCATAGGTAATTTTAAGAGGGCTATCAGAAAAAAGGCATTTAATGATCAACAACATAATGTTAACAAAAATAATTCTCAACCTAATACTAGTATTAATGATGTAATTGCACAACAAGTAGATAATCCCAGAACTATGCAATGTATGGGGGCGTAAAAAATGATTGTAATAATAATATGTTTTTAATATAAATATTATATAATGTTTAATATAAATTTTATGGAGGGTGATATGAGGCATAATGCGCATGATAATAAGAGACAGGATGAATGGTTACATGATTGTGGTCGAATACCAGAGAATATGGAAGATCCATGGAAAACTCTGGTAGAAGCTTATGCTAAGTTATTTGAAACGATTGGACATAAGAAGAATTTAGATATACTACATAAAATGCAACGAGAAGGATATTCAAATGAAAGTATTGGACATATGTGTATTGAGTACTGTAGTCAGAGACTTAAAGGAGCATTAGATAAATATGGTGAGCCAGTACGTCCTGAGACACTAATGAACCGATTGCGGGGCATAAAGATCAGTAACATTGTTAAGGCTGAGCAGGGACAAAGTATAAAGCATGAACCAAGTACAAGTAGACAGTAGTGGAGGTATAGAGTAATGATGACAGAAAATATAGCACTTTGTGATGCGTTAATAAAAGCTTTCAGGATTAATAATCTTAATTTAAATGATATGTTTACTAATTTTAAGCAAGAGAAATTAAATAATAGATTTTTTATTACAAATCTATTTGGTGAAAATATAGAGCGTAAAGAGCAATGTGCTGCTTATCTTCAAGAAGTTGCTTTAGGAATAGATAGGCTGTTTCATAAGAGTGAACATACAAGAATATCAAAATTTTTTGATTATCGGCATTTTCCTTTTAATTTTGATCAAGAAGTTAATATTGATAAAAAAACTAATATGAATAAAAAAGTTGCAAATCCATATGATGGTAATAATGATAGGTTTTACTCTAAAATTCCAGTATCCACAGTCATTCCCAATCTGGAGTCGCATTTAGCGCATGCGGTAATAAGGGGGATAGAAATTGATTATGATTTCGACTGTGATACTGCAGTAGTAGATACTGCAGACAGTGGTACATATATTGCGGGCTGTGAATTTGCCACTTCTGATATAGCAAAGGAGTTTGCTAGACAATTTGTTGATCGGATAAATACATTTTATTGTTCTTCAGATCATGCAAGAAGTGAATGGGATAGTTCTGATATTGTATCTCATGATGGTAGAAGAGTATACATTAAAAAAGGTGTTTTTCATGATGTTGAATTTGTTGAGAGTGTTGCAAAAAACATTGCGCATGAGACGACACGTCATATGTATATGCAAGAATGTGACACTGTTAAAGAATTTAAGGGTTTACTTACTCAGTTTATCTCACTTTCTACAGGCCTAAAAATTAGTCATTATCATGTTTTTAGAGATGACGATGATAAGGATGAACATGGTGTTTGGAGTGAGAACTCGTGTATTCTAGTACCAGTCATACAGGATAGTACAGGAGATTTAAGATATACAAAATTGTACGAGGCAGATGCTATCAACAGAGCATTTCGTGGTGTGAATGGTGAGGTAAAAGATCCTATTGTATCTGATGTAAAAGGCCATGCTCAGCCAGTTTCACAAGAGCTGCTAAATGAGTGTGATAAAATATATGGTATGGTTTTGAGCAATATGAATACAGCTTATTATTTGATAGATACTGTTTTAGAAAATGCTGAAGTATCTAAGCTTGATAAAAAATATGGTCTAACTATTGATCCTAATGCTCCGCATTTAAAGGAACTGTTTATACAAAATGTAGTGAGAATAAGAAAAAAGATGCAAGAGGAACAAGTAAGCGAATCTCAAGCCCCACAATGTACACAGAGTAATCAGCCAACAGACCTACAAGAATGGTACTTGGAAAATTTGAAAAAGAATGATAGGCATCGTATGACTATACCTCTATCTAGCCAAAGGAATAAACATTCTATACCACGACCTCTATCGCCATGTCCAGATGCTATGTTTAGCGCAAATCTTTTTCTTAAAACAAGTTTATCTCCTAAATTTCCACCCGTACAAGATAGTGGTATAAATATTGATAAAAAGTCTTCTGACTATTTAAATGTACCTTCTCAACAATTTGGTAGTAGTCCAAGTAGTAGCGGTTATGGTAGTCCAGATAAAGACAGTAGTTTATCAAGTAGTAATCTTACTAACACTAGTAGTAATTTCACTAATACTTCAACATCAAGTAGTAATCTTATTAACACTTCAACATGCAGTGATAATACAAGCAGCAGCAGTGGAGGTTTAAGTGGGAAGCAGCAGCGTGTTGAAAAGAAGATATCAAAGGATGATATAGTAGGCCCATTTCCAATTGCGCAGCCATGGTTGAGATCACTATCTCAGAGTAGTAGGGATGATCCATCCTGTAAGACAAGCAGCAGCCGTGGAAGTCAAGATATGGATCATCCGATAAATGGTATGAGTGGTACACAACGCTTATTGTCAATTATTACAGAGTCATCCCAGAATAGTAGTAGCCAGAGTTCACCACAAACAAGACGCAATTCATCTATTACGGATATTACGGAGTCATCCCAGAATAGTAGTAGCCAGAGTTCACCACAAACAAAACGTGATTCACCTATGAGTGGATCTAAAAAGAGCAACAACTCTGAGGATGATAAACAGAAAAGAAGCGGCATAAGAAGCTATCTACAGAGTATATTACCATCATGTATTAGGCCGCAGCAGCAATCATCACGGAGGGATTAGCTTTTAGTCTGTATATGAACAACCCCGATCGGGGTTGTTCATATTACTAAAAATATAGCAAATTAATATGGAATTATAGGTTTTACTCTAGAATCCCAGAAGTATCCAAAGTCATTTCCAATCTGGCGTCGCATTTAGCGCATGCGGTAATAAGGGATATAGAGATTGATCTTGACTCGGATGCTGCAGACAGTGGTGTATATATTGCGGGCTGTGAATTTGCCACTTCTGATACAGCAGAGAGATTTGATGAACAATTTGTTGATCGGATAAATATGTTTTATTGTTCTTCAGATCATGCAAGAAGTGAATTAGATAGTTCTGATATTGTATTTCGTGATGGTAGAAGAGTATACATTAAAAAAGATGTTTTTTATGATGTTAAATTTATTGAGAGTGTTGCAAAAAACATTGCGTTTGGTATGACGAATCGTATATATGAGCAACAGTATAGCACTGTTAAAGAATTTAAGGGTTTACTTACTCAGTTTATCTCGCTTTCTACAGGCCTAAAAATTAGTCATTATCATGTTTTTAGAGATAACTATGATAAGGAGAAATATGGTGTTTTGTGGAGTCTCGTGTATTCTAGTACCAGTCATAGAAGATAGCACAGGAGATTTAAGGTATACAAAATGGTACGAGGTACAAGCTATCGATAGAGCATTTTGTGTTGTGAATGGTGAGGTAAAAGATCCTAATGAGTGTAAAATATATGGTATGGTTTTGAGTGATATGGATACAGCTGTAGATACTATTTTAGAAAATGCTGAAGTGTCTAAGCTTGATAAAAAATATGGTCTAACTATGTAATAGATTAGAAGGCATTGAAGAGGAAATGAGTAAAGTGCATAAAAAACTTTTTAGCCTTGTTTTTGTTATGTAATTTAAAAAGATTTAATTTTTTTTATTAAGACTATATACTATTTATAGTTTTGAATATTGATGCAAATAGTGGCTTATATTTCGGACGAAAATGATACAAGTGATAGTAGTAGGTATTGTGGGAAAATCAGAGAAGCAGAGTTAATTGAACAAGCCGCATTACAAGAATACCAAAAGAAAGCTGATGAATTTGCAAAAGAGTGTATTTTAGAAGAGCAGGGTGTTGCTTTAGCAGAAGAGTTTTTAGCAAAAAAGAAGGAAGAATTATTAGATGATACGGAATGGTTTTTAGATGGTTATGAAGAGTTATTGCAAAACGAAGCATTGTTAGACAGTACACTTGATAAATATAGTAGCAAGCCTATAAAAAAATGGTTATTCCTATGGTTAAAAAAGTTAAAAGAGTTGCTTAGTAAGTTATTATCATTGAAAAAAAGTTTAGAGCAGGAGATAGAGGATTTAAAGGATAAATTGGGAGATAATGAGTTATCTGAGCAAGAAAAGTCTAAGATTCTGGAAAGGGTTAGAGTGTTACAAAAAGTGGTTGATGTAGCTGACGAAGTTACTACTGGCTTAAGAAGCTTGAGCGCAGGAAGTGCAGCAATTATACAAAGGGGAATAGCTGATATAGTAAGTAATAATGTAACAAAATATGGGTCTAAATTGGAAAGTCTGGGAATGGCAAAAGGAATAGATATAGAAAAAGATAAGGCACAAAAAGCAGAAACAGAGAAAAAGAGTGTAGATCATAATATTATGTATGTACCAGTTTCTATTAATTCTATTGATTTGTTTAAAATAATGGCAATTATGGCACCTCTTATAATAAGAGGCTTAATGCTGATTGGGGCTAGTCAACCGTTGATGAATTCTGATTTAAAAAATAAAAAATATGATGACATAGAGTCTGAATGGCAAACTAATCAACCAGCATGCAACGGTTCATCTAATCATACAAGTTTATGTTCGTCGACCATAGATCCTGATAGGAATTTAACAGAAGTTAGTCATGAAAAGCATAATAATGGACGATACACTGAGAAATAATTTGCTACGGATATATGATAATAAAATATTGACAATAATTTATTTTAAATGTATTAATTTCCTCTAATTTGTTAGAGGAGTATTATGATTAATATGAGAGATTATAAAGAAAGGCTAAGAGCAATAGTATTACATCCTGAACCTAAATGTGGAGAAATGTTAGGAGGAGACTATGTGAATTACGATCTTCTTGGTCAAGATATTTTGTACATTGTACACCAAAACTCTTATGATAATCTTGCTAAAAGATTGAACAATTATTTTTATAATATAATAAGATGTGGTAGTGTAACAAGAGAGTTAACTGATTGTAATGTTCGAAAATTGCAATGTTCAAAAAATTCTAATGAAATAGGGATATAAGATGATCACAGAACGAGAAAAGCTATATTTATTGTTGGATGCGTTTAACGCTGAAAATACTATAGTTGGTAATAATATTACTAACTTTAAATATGAAGATGGTAATATTGTTATGGATCTTTCTCTAGAGACAAACATTCCTAAACTTATTAGTTTCTTAAATAGAATAGGGCCAAGACATATTGAATGTTATTATGCAAAAGGAGGGGGTCAATCTTTTAACTTTGGTCATTTCCCGTTTATTGATTTTAATGAGTGTATTATCAATAATAATCAATTTAAGATACCATATAGTGCAAAAGTATTACACAATTTAAAATCTATAATGGCACATGCGTTTGTAAAATCTATTGAAGTAGAGTTGCAAGAGGACATACACTCTTTTCCCACGAACGAGCATATCATGCGCATAAAGTGTGCTAATAATAACATAGCAAGAGAATATAAAAAAGCAGTTTATCAAGAAGCACATATGTATGATAATTCACTTACAAGTGATGATGTATGTGCCACTATTAATGGTAATGAGTTTTATATTAAGGATTTCTTTACTATAGACTTTACGCAAAATTTGTGTGGGAATAAAATGCTTGCTGCTTTTACAGCGCGTAGTGAGAAATATATGGGTGAGTTTTGCAAATTTATATATTTGTTAACAGGAATACGAATCAGCGACTTGTGTCAAGCTAGATACAGCAAGGGTACAAATGGTTATGATCTTCTTATACCATTAATAAATAACACAAGATATATAAATGCAGATGAGCTACGTATTATTCGTTATGCACTTGAGGATCTTGGTTTGATAGATAAGGAACTGGATTTGATAAATTATTTGGATATTAGATATGTGAAACGGTCTGCATTGACAGACGGTATACATGATGGAGTACCTTGTATTGATAAAATTGCTGGTATGTCTACTTTTGTGAGGATTTTTATTAGGTATTCTGTAATGCAGAATGATGGGCCAATGCTAGAGCCTACTCGTGCTATTGTAAGGAGGAGTGAGCAAGTTAAGGAATATCGTGCTCAATGTGTTAATATGGACCAAAGTGTAAATGATAGTGGTTTTGGAAGCCCAGGCACTTCACACAAAGAAACACAATCTACTATAGGTGCTAGTTCAACTGACGATGTGCATGTCAAGTTTGTACGTTTATCAATATCTGATGAAACATCTGGTAGTACACCTTCGTCTTATGTAACTCAACCTCGAGCTCAAGCTCAAGAGAACTGGTGTTCTATACTGTAATAAGGTTCCTTGCAACATCGAGTGCAGCGTAAGTGAAAATTGCACTTGCGCCTGCACGTTTAAAGCTGATCAAGGATTCATAAATTGTTTTATCGTAATTAAGTAAACGGCTGTTTGCTGCAGCTTTGATCATTGCGTACTCTCCGCTTACTTGATAAGCAAAGATTGGAAAATTAAATCTACCAGTTGCTGTTTTAATGATATCAAGATATGGCATGCCTGGCTTGATCATAATAAAATCTGCACCTTCGTTTATATCCATTTCTATCTCAGAAATTGCTTCACGTATATTCCTATAATCCATGTGGTAGCTACTCTTATCTATATTGTGGTCTTGTGATGAACCGACTATTTTTCTAAATGGTGCATAAAAACTGGAACAGTATTTAACAGCATAAGATAATATTGAGACGTCATGAAAATTTTGACTATCTAATGCATTGCGAATTTTTCCTATGCGTCCATCCATCATATCGGAAGGTGCAACCATATCACACCCTGCTTTTGCTAAAGCAATTGCCTGTTTGCATACTATTAAAATAGTCTTATCATTTTTAATTTGATTGTCTTGTAAAATGCCATCATGGCCATGGGTAGTATATGGGTCCAGTGCAACATCTGCAATGATTCCAATATCTGGTACTGCTGATTTTACAGTATGTACTGCTTTACAAATTAAATTATCTGGATTATAAGCTTCTGCGGCATTTTCAGATTTTAAAGTTTCATCTATTACAGGGAAAATTCCTACTGCATTAATGCCTAAAGCTTTTGCTTCTTTAATTATTGATATTAATGCATTAATAGAGTAGCACTTAATATCAGGTAATTCAGGGATTGGTATAATTGTTCCCTCGTTATTATGCACAAATAGTGGTAGTACTAAATCATTTACTGATAAACTAATTTCGCTTGTTAAATTACGAATCCACTGACTTGAACGTCTACGCCTTAATCTTGTGCTGGGAAAGGTAAACACTTAAGTGAAAAATGTAAGATAAAAGATTAACATATTTTAACTTTTTTTAGCTTGATGTCAAATTTCTTTTATTCAAGAGTTTGATTTATGGGTTTTCTGGAAATTTTTATACATTTCAAAAATTTCATTATAGTTTAGATGTGTATAAATTTCTGTGGTTTCTAGATTTATATGACCTAATAATTGCTGTATTGACCTAATATCGACATCTTTATGTAATAGATGAGTAGCAAAGCTATGACGCAGTGCATGAGGAGATAAAATTTCTGGTAAATTTAAGATTCTTCTGATTTTTTGTAGACGATTTGCAAAATAAGTTCTGCCTAATTTTTTTCCCCTTGCACCTAAAAAGAGTGGACCGTCTGTACTAAGATAAGGACAAGATTTAGCGTATTCTTGTATATACTTTTTTACTACTGGCAAAATAAATACTTGCCTCTGTCTACTTCCTTTACCTGAGATTATAAGCTCATCATTATTGATATCATTTGCTTTTATACTGAGTGCTTCACTAATTCTCAGCCCAGTGCCATAAAGTAATATGATAATTGCAATATCTCTCTTAATAATCCAAGGTTCACCAAAATTAGATAATTTCATTCCGTCTAATAAAGTCTTTATGTCATATATTGAAAGTGCTTTAGGCAAAGTTTTCCGTCGTACTGGCCTAGATAGGGAAAATACAGCTTTATTATCTATACTATAATTATTATTTAAATATGTAAAAAAATTCCTTATTACTGATAATGCCCTAAGATTAGATCTGGCGTTTACTCCTCTTGTATAACGGAAACTAAGCCAGCTTCTTAATTCTGGTATACTTAATTTAGAAAGAGTTTCAATGGTGACCTCTTCACCAATATGCATCCCAAGAAAATTAATTAGATCCTTTGTATCTCTCATATAAGATTCTAAAGTATTAACTGAATAAGACCTATGAAACTTTAACCAGTTATACCATGTACTTATTACAGAACTGAGCTCCACAGTTATTTTTTAAAGAAAGCATCTATACATGCATCACGAAAAGCTTCATTGATGTCGGGATGCGAGTGACAAATTCTATATATATCCTCAGCTGCTGCACCATATGCCATTGCTACTGCTGCTTCATTGATAAGTGTATCAGCATATGCTCCAATAATATGTACACCTAGAATAGTATCTGTTACGCTGCAAACTAACACTTTAACAAATCCTTCAGCAATATCAGTAATTTTTGCTCTTCCATTAGCTGCAAATTGGCATTTACCAACTTTGTACTTACGGTTAGCATCTTTAAGTTCTTCTTCAGTTTTGCCTACGGAAGATACTGCAGGATATGTATAGATGACTGATGGTATGATTTCATAATCAACATGGGGTGATTGTCCTGAGATAACTTCTGCTACAGCTATTCCTTCCTCCTCTGCTTTATGAGCAAGCATTATTCCGCCAATGACGTCGCCAATGGCAAATATTCCCTTTATATTTGTTTCATATTTTGAATTCACTTCTATAAAACCACGATTGTTTTTTATTATTTTATCATTAATTTCATAATTTGGTGTACGTCCTATAGCTACTAAAATTTTATCTGCTTCTATATTGCCTGCACTGATTTGCACACTGTTTTGTCCTATTTCTTCAACTTTAGTGTTGAGTAGAAATTTAATTCCCTGTTTTTGCAAGCTAATTAGTAATGCATTACTTAATTCACTATCCACTGATGCAGCAATTCTATTGGAAAACTCTACTACAGTAACATCTGTGCCTAATCTGCTCCATAAGGAAGACATTTCAAGCCCTATTGCACCAGCTCCGATTACTACCATTTTTTTTGGTATTTCAGTTAAAGATAGAGCACCTGTGGAAGAAAGAATCTTTTGTTCATCAATATCAATGCCTGGTAAAGCACTGGCTTCAGAACCAGTAGCAATTACTATATTTTTTGTTTTTAATATATTGTCATTCACTAAAACTTCTAAATTACCTGGTTTGCAGGAATGAATTTTTCCTATTCCATGGATTTTAGTAACCTTAAAAAGATTAAATAAGTAGTCTATACCATTGCCTAATTCTTCTACTCTGGCATTTGTGTAATTTAGCATTTGCTGTAAATCAAAATTTATACCTGTAATATTGATACCAAATTTTAACAGGTCATTTTTTGCCTTAGTATATTCATGAGAGATATGCAATAGTGCTTTTGAAGGTATACATCCCACACGCAAGCATGTACCGCCAAATATTGCATTTTTATCTATACATGCTACTTTCAAGCCAAGCTTGGCTGCAGTGATGGAGCACTTGTAGCCACCAGGACCCCCACCTATAACGACTACATCGTATTGTTGCTTATCTATACTCGACATCACAAAAATATATATCACCTCTACCAGTTACGAATGCAAAAGATGCTTTTAACTCATCGTATGAAGAGAAAGCCTTATAATAAACACCTTTTGTAACATTTATAACTTTCATCACATTACCAGAATATGAATCAAGCACAAACACTACTCCCTTATTGCTTATGACACATATCACATCACTGCAAGGCATAAGCATAGTGTATTTGCCATTACGTATTGCTAACTTAGTTTCAAATTTTATTTCTCCATTATGCTTATCGATTCCTAGAATCCTATCATCTTCAGTCACTACGTTAAGCCAACCCTGTTTATAGTCTATATTTATACTCTGGACCTGAAGAGGTTGTGACCATATAAGATTTCCTGATGTAATATTAATTACAGCAATTCCAGATTTGTTTGCGACTACTATATTATCTGTGAAACCAGGTGTTAGACTTGCAATATCTGTAAATGGAGTATTTATATGATCTACAGATAATTTATAAGACCATAATATTTTTCCACGTTCATCAAAAGCTTTTAATTCCCCATTGAGAAATGGCACTATTACAATTCCAATATCATCTTTGGAGGTTAAGAAAGGCGATGCAGAATGTGAGCTCATTACCGTATAAAGACCGGTGAGTCTTATATCATGACTGCCATTGTAATATGACCAAAGTAATTCACCATTTGTGGCATCTAGCATATACATGTAATTGTCGGCAGTTAACACTGCTAGTTTGGAATTAAATACATTAGAAGCTCCTTTGATTGGAGCTCTAAATTCTTTTTTCCATTGAACCCTGCCTGTATTTTCTACATCTTGTATTGCATACAACACATTATCCAGTATTGCAGTATAACTTATTGCTGTAGAATCACTGCCTGAGGTAAGACCAGTTCTACTAATCTTTTTATGATTAACGGATAAATCTATTTCTCCTAATCTTGATAATTTTTTATTATAGTAGTGCAATATTCCCGTTCTATCAAGCATTATACTTTTTTCATTATATTTTATAACAAGTGGTGCACGACCTTGGAAGAGTTTTTGATCAATACCTTTTAATAGGTTGCATGGAGAGTTGCCTACTGCATCAACATCATAATGAATGGTGAAAAGTAAAGCAATTAAAACAACAATAAATTGCATAAATCTCTTAAAATCACTATTCATTATATAGACTAAGGATATCAACCACAATATGAAAATTCATACTAATTTAATTATTCTACCTTATAGTAAGTTTAAAAATCATGAATAAGGTTGATCTATTCAAACTCAATCAATTTACAGAAGATGAAAAGCAAAACTATTTATACCTTTTGCAAGAACTTTTAGATCAGATTGATGAGGGAGTTGATAAGATAGATAGCTATGAAAGAGTAATGCAAGTAAAACGTAGTATAGATAGACTGATAGAAACTTTATATAGTCAAGCAACACAAGAAGATATCAGCGTAGAACTCGAGACTATGAAACACATTCCAGACGCTATACATAGAGTCAAGGAAAAGAGAAAAAAAAGAATGGTTAAAGAAATTATTTTGGATCAGCAACAAAAGGAAAGGGAAAAAGAAATCAAAGAAACGATTACGACAAGTAAAGATATGGATGAAACAAAAAAACAGATAAAATCTTCTATAAAGAAAGTACTATTTTCAGTTATTGCTCATAGAATGGATCCTAGAAAGAGAGCTGGAGAAAGTGCAGAGAGTAATGCAGAACATGCAAAGCTGTATGGTAGAAAAGCTACACATGGATTATTAAGCACAATGTTCAAAGCTTTTCTTACAGCAGTGAGTACTATTGTGCATGAAATAGCCAAGTCACATGATACATCTTTTGCGAAGCAGGTGGAAGAAAGTAGAAATACAGATCGGCAAAAAGGCTTATCTATTCCTTATTAAAATTTTATATATAAGTAGTTGAATATTCTTCATTTATAGTATACAATGAAGTGAATAATCTATGAGTATTATTATGACCCTATTTAAATTCTTTGATATTAAAAACGACATTGCATTCAAACGTGTTTTTGGTACAGAGAAAAATAAGGATATACTCATCCACTTTCTCAATGACATATTACTTAATGATGCCCTCANAATGGTTCTTTTTGTAAGAAAAATAAAAATACAAGTTTTTGTTTCACATTGTATGGGACCCGAAGCTTAACCATAGACCTAACTAGCTTAGTCTTTCTACATATACGCTTAATCCTAGTACTAATTTGTGAGCCTAGGCTTAATTAAAGACACTAGTTTGGCGTTTCAGAGTTTTAGGGAAAATCTTTAGTTGCAAAAAAAATATCCCAAGGGAAATGTTATTGTTTACATTGTATAATCATAAATAAATAAAGATATTTTTTAGGCAATTGAAGTTGTGCAAGGCAAATGATGACGACAATTATGTGTTGTATGCGAATTGCAATGAAAAATGCACCGGGCATTTCTGGTTTTGCAATGCCAAAATCACACTGTATTCAATGGAAGAGAGTGCAGAAATGAGGCACATCAAAACAATCGGTCCCATCTACGCTTTTTACGGCAACTATTCCGTGCTCGTCGGACAAATTGACTTTCCCAAAAGTTGCCCAATTTTGTTAGCTGCTGAAGTGCAATTATCATCAGCAGGAGTGCAATCAAAGTGAGTTGCGGACAAGAAGGGAATTTTTCGTGTAATTACTAATCCGGAGAAAAATTAATTTTAAGAATGTTCGAATTGGACACGAATATTGAAGTGAAGTTGGCCAATGGGACAACAAAATTGGTGGCCGTCAACAAGCATGTTTGTGTATTAAAAATATACAGAAATAAACTGGATATTGCCACTTCTCACATTTGCTTTTAACAATTCATGTTGTCTTCTTTAAGGACATGTGCAATAATTTAATGCATTTTTGATTAAGGATTTAATGCCCAGATTGATTTTTTTTAATTTGGGATTATTTACTGCCATATAATGAAAAATAAGAAAACCGCAAAGTAAATACCAAATAAAAAAAAAATAATACATATATTTGAATAGGGTCTGGCCAGCGTGGCCACCTATTTTCGCAATTTCTTCTTTGGCCAATGGAATGAGAAGGGCCAGGAGCAATTTGTCATCCACGAAGAAGAGGATCCCCATTTTGACATTCGTTCTTTCCGATTGATGATTTATGCCGCACTTTCACTGGGCTGGATGGTGCCCGAATTGCTAGAGTTGTTCAAAGGTCTTCATGGATTTAAAGTTGTTCCTCAAATCACATTGGAATAAATTAGAGACAGGACTAAAAGATTATTTAACCAGTTTTTTTTCGATTAAACCGGTTATTCCGATTAACCGACCGAACCATCTGTCCGGTCTCTAGAATAAATTTTATTTAGCAGACAAATTAATATATTTTTGGGCCGACAAAATTAAAAGCATTTGTTCCCAAGCATATGTCTCGAGATATAGCATAGCTTGGATGGTG